>NZ_JAZEYD010000018.1:0-83967 GCF_037027805.1 Acinetobacter sp. 161(2023)
TAGGGTTTGTTGACATTTACTGTTCATAATTAACCCTATAAAGGTAGCCATAAAAATATACATGCTAAAGCAACAGAACTTTGATAATTTCTTTTGAGCTTGTCATATCGAGTAGCTATTCCTCTAAATTGCTTTAATCTACAAAACATATTTTCAACTAAATGCCTGATTTTATATAAATACCAGTCCATATGGTCATTGTTCGATTGGCTATTTGTTTTCTTTGGTATATTCGCTTTAGTCCCTGTTTTCCTGATCTGTTCACGCAGTGGTTCTGAATCATAGCCTTTATCTGCACATACCACTTTTGTCTCTTTTAAATCTAATGTTGATATTAAATCAGGTGCAACTTTAACATCATGTGTGGTTCCATCGGTAATCATGAAATCAATAGGATTGCCATGTGCATCAACAATCAAATGTATTTTTGAGGAGTTTCCTCCTACACTTTTAGAAATAGATTGATTCGCTATGCCGGCAGAATGTTGATGAGCACGTACATGAGAGCCATCAATAAAAATCCACTCCATATCGGGGCATGAGGCTAGTAATTTGAATAATCTAAGAAACTTACCGCTGCTTGACCAACGATTAAAACGTTTGAAAATAGAGTTTGAATGACCAAAACAGCAAGGAATATCTCGCCACGGACAGCCTGTTCTAATTCTATAGAGAATAGCTTCAATAAAATTGCGTAAATTTGAGTTGTGGTGAATGGATAAATTACGCAGAATAACTTTCAACTTTTGCCAGTGTTGATCTGTCAGCATAGTACGAGGCATAGCGAATAGTAAAATTGGGTTTGGCGATTTGATTTTACTACTTCGCTATTTTTTTAAGCTAAAAGTGTCAACACACCCTAAACGAACTTAAAAATAATTAAAAAAAATATGGGTATTTTATATAGGGAATTTGAGAATGCTAAAGACAATAGTTGAATTTAAATTTGATGATTATCAACTATATGAACAAAAAATACACTCCAACGAAGGAGGAATTTTAGTTCAAAAAACTGAAGACATCGCGCAATATATTTTTAGTATATTGAGAAATAGGTATCATTTAAATGTAGAACTGTATAGTGAAAACTGGGGATGGCAAATTGAAATTCCATTGCCTGAAATAACCATGTATCTTGGAATAAGTGTCTATGAAGAACATAGCAATGGATTCGCAATTTTCATTTCTCCAAATACGCCTATTTTAAGAAAGTTTTTATTTAGAAAAATTGATATTACCCATCATATTATGGTACTGCAAAATTATATAAATATTATCTTAAAATCACATCCAGGCATCTATGATGTGTTGTGGTGGAAAGAAAATGAATTCCGATGTGTAGCGGCGAGCTGAATTGGGAAAAGTGAAAATTTTAAATACCGAAGTGAGTGAAGGAAAATTTACTAAAGACTATATTGGTGAATAGAGAGCGAGAGCTTACTATATCTTCAATATCACGTGGTCAGATCAATATGCAAAATTCAGCTTTGAAGGGATTGCGTAAGTTTTTCTATAATAATCTTCATAATCATGACTACGAAACTACGGTAAGTAGATGTATTAATTATTTTTTAGTTGTTTTAATTGTTGGTAATGTCGCTGCCGTTTTATTAGAAACAGTAAATGATTTGTACACAAGCTATCGTGTTTGGTTCGACTATTTTGAAGTTACTTCAATTGCAATTTTTAGTATTGAGTATTTATTAAGGTTGTGGAGCGTTGCAGATCGAGATACGACGCAATCTGCGTGGAAGATCCGCTTGAACTGGATGAAAAGCGGAGAAGCAATTATTGATTTGATGGCAATTTTACCTGCTTATCTCAATTTCTTTGTACGAATTGATCTTCGTATGCTCAGAATCTTGCGTTTACTTCGCTTATTAAAATTAACACGCTACTTCATTTCACTACAGATATTGTTATGTGTGATTAAACGAGAGAAAGGTTCTTTTCAGGCAGTTATCTTTATTTTAATCATTATGATTATTATGACTGCTTCTGGAATATATGTAGTTGAAAACAAGGCTCAGCCAGAAGCTTTTAGCTCAATACCTAAATCTATGTGGTGGGCTGTGGTTACTTTAACTACAGTGGGTTATGGCGATGTGACCCCAGTCACCAGCCTAGGAAAGTTATTGGGGGCACTCATTACTATTTTGGGTGTTGGTATTGCAGCATTACCAGCAGGTATTTTGGCATCCGGCCTTGCAAATGAACTTAACCAGCGTAATCAAAGATTAGAGCAAGAGTTTCGTGAATTACTTCAAGTACGTGGAATTGATATTTTACATGATGAAGTTGAAATAGAACGAATTCGTCAAAAAGTAGGCCTGCCAAAAGAGCAGGCGCATAACCTGATTGTTCAAATTATGCGAGAAAAAGTATTAGAGCAAGAAGAGTCGGTTAGAGAGAAAAAATGTTATTGCCCACACTGTGGTGGAAAGCTAACTGATTAGAAATAATAAGTTAGCGTTTTCTGTGATTAAATTTTCTTACTGGCTTTTTGTACAGCAAACGCAATCAGTAAAATGATAAGACCACCGAGACTCAAAACAAATCCTACCCAGATTGGCGCGATCCAACCCATTTGGTGACTGAGTACCCATCCTCCTAAAAATGCACCTAATGCATTGGCCATATTAAAGGCAGAGTGGTTCAGTGATGCTGCTAATGTTTGAGCATCGCCTGCAACATCCATTAGGCGGGTTTGCAAAGCTCCGCCTAACCCCATTACGGTGAGACCAATCAAAAATAATGAGGCAATAGCAGTATAGATATTACTCATTAAAAAACTGGCAACAACAAAGGCGATAGCTGAACTAATTAATACACCTACAATCGTTTTGTTTAGGTTTTTATCTGCAAGCCATCCTGCAGCTAAGCCACCAATAACCATACCAGTACCCCAGATAGCTAAAGCGATAGGGACAATTTGGATATCAACTTTTGTATATTCAGTCAAAATGGGTGAAACATAGCTATAAACAGAAAACATGCCTCCAAAACCGATAGCGCCTACCGCTAGTGTTAGCCACATGTTGATATTTTTAAGACCAGCTAACTCTGTTTTTATACTGGCAGTAGCTTGGACTGGAATATTGGGTACAAAAAAGCCAACAGCAATTAAAGTGACGAAAGCAAAGGTTGCTGAAAACTCAAAACCAGCTCTCCAGCCAAAATTTTGGCCTAACCACGTCGCGAGAGGAACGCCAATTACAGTTGCGACTGTAAGACCCATCATCATTTGGGCAACCGCAGAGGCTCTTCTTGATGGGCCAGCGAGTTCTGCTGCAACTAATGCACCAACTCCAAAATATGCTCCGTGTGGTAAACCTGCAATGAAACGTGAGATTAAAACAGTTTCGGGGGTATGAGCTAAAGCGGTAAAGGCATTGGCTACACCATAAAAAAGCATTAAGCCGAGTAATAAAGTTTTTCTCGGAACTTTGGCTCCAAGAATAGCAATGATAGGAGCGCCAATAACTACACCTAATGCGTAGGCACTAATAAAATGGCCAGCTTCAGGTACGGTAATATTTAAGTTATTTGCAATTTCTTGAATCAGTCCCATTGCGACGAATTCAGTGGTTCCAATACAAAAACCACCTACAGCGAGTGAGAAAATTGCTAAAAAGAGTGAATAGTGTTTATGTGTAGAAAGAGGAGATTGCGGGGACGCCATAATAAGTTAAGAGGAAACTCAAAAAAGAGGAGTATAAGGCAAAAGAGATAAAAATAATAAAAACTAAAATATTGAGAATATGTTTGCATATCTTAAGCAAAAAAATTTATCTTTATTTTGAATAATTTATCGAAATTTTTTAATAAATTATATATGATGTGTGCATAATACTTTAGGTATTACAATAGCTTGTATAAATATTTAAAAAATAGAGAATCTAAATCGTGAGAAAATTAAGTTTTGCCTGCCTTATGGGGGTGGTTATGTTATCTATGTCAGGTTGTTCAGTCTTTATGGCGGGTAATCAACCAAGTAAAAAAAATTTAAATGTTTTAAATCCGGGTAGTTCCCGCAATTATGTTATTGCTGAGTTTGGAGCACCTGTACTTTCTGAATATCGTGATGGTACAAGAGTCGAAATTTATAGTTTCCAGCAAGGTTACCCAAAGTGGGCAAAAGTAAGCCGTGCATTTGGACATGGAATAGCAGATGTTGCTTCATTTGGATTATGGGAAGTGTTTGGTACACCTACTGAAGCATATTTTAATGGGAAAGAAACTTCTTACGAAGTGACGTATGGGCAAGATGAGTTAGTAAAGAGTTATAAACTTATTGATTTTGAAAAAACATTCCCTAAAGCAAAAGCACAGTAATCAAATGAAAAGGGCCATTAGGCCTTTTTCTTTGCCTGTATTAAATAGATTTTATAATTTTTATTGGAAGAGGGTACTTAACTTTAAAATTATAAAAATTCATCACATAAAAAATAATAAAATAAAATTCATGTTGAAGTTGGCTAACTAATTTTGTGATAAGATGAATAATATTCATTAGCAAGAATTTATCTAAAGTTGCTCGATTTTTTGAAAAAACAAATATGAGATTAAAACATCTATAGATAAATCTACTTTTCAAGCGTGGACCTATGTTAGAAATTCGTCACCTTAAAACCTTAGTTGCCTTACGTGAACACGGTTCATTGGTTTCGGCAGCAAATGATCTTTGCTTAACACCTTCGGCTATTTCTCATCAGTTAAAAGAATTAGACCATTGGTATGGGGTAGAGGTTGTTAATCGCCGCAGCAGGCCTGTTAGTTTTTCTAATGTCGGGCAGCGCTTACTTAAGTTAGCCGATGATGTTTTGCCACAAATTCAGATTACACATAGTGATATCACACGTATTGTGCATGGACAGACTGGCAGAATTATTTTTTCATCGGAATGCCACAGTTGTTTTGATTGGCTAATGCCTTTATTAAATCAGTATCGTCAGCAATATCCAGATGTTGATTTAGACTTTGCTTCAGGTTTTGAGGCCAATCCGCATGAACTTTTACAAAATGCTGAATTTGATTTGCTAATTACAGCAGACCCGATTGCATTAAAAGGAATTGAGTATTTTCCGATTTTTGAATATGAATCACGTTTGGTCTTATCCAACACTCATCCTTTAGTTCGGGCTGAAAATATTACAGTTCAAGAGTTAGCGGAAGAGGTTTTAATTACTTATCCGGTTGATAAGCACCGTTTAGATATTATGTCGAAACTTTTTATTCCTGCGAATATTCAGCCTAAACAAATACGAACAACAGATTTAACCCAAATGCTTATTCAACTTGTTGCAAGTGGACGAGGTATTGCTGCTTTACCTGATTGGGTCGTAAATGAATATGAACAAAAGGGTTGGGTTGCAAGCCGCCGTTTAGATTGTGTTTCTCCTACAGGTTTAAGACGAACTTTATATGCGGGTTATCGAACTGAAGAAAAAGAGAAAAGTTATTTTGAAGGATTTTTAAAGCAGTTAGAAAAGTTCTCTTTAAAACGAAACGCTTATTATTCGGGCTAAAAATAAAAATTTAGCCTAAGTGTTAAAAGGTGCTTAATTGCACCTTTTTTATATCAACTTCTTATTTACCAATAAATAAAGAGAGTAAGCCTGCTGCAATCAGAGGACCGACAGGAACACCACGTAGTAAAGCAACACCAGCAACCGTACCAATCAGTAAGCCTGCAACTACATCAGGTTGGCTCGACATCAGTTTCACACCGCGGCCGCCAAGCCATGCGACTAACAGGCCAATTGCAATAGCCACAAGTGATTTAACACTAATAAATGACTTTAAAATACTCTCCCCACTGAGCTTTCCACTGGCAATTGGAGTAAGTACGCCAATCGTTAAAATAAGAATTCCTAAATTAAGACCGTGAGCTTGAATATAGGGGAAAAACTCATTTAATGGCGTAATTTTAACGACTATAAGCACACCCGCTGCGATGGTTACAGCTGCATTTTGACTTAATAAGCCGCAGATCAACAGAACGAGTAGAACAACTAAATTAACATCAAATTGGGCAAGCATGGGGAGTGCGGAGGAAGTAAATAAATGGAATTGTATAATATTTAAGACACGTAATGTGAACGCTTTAAAAGATATAGCCGATTTCAGATCTTATTTTTAAGAATAAATGATTGTATATCTCTCAATCCTAAAGAGTTTTAATTTCTGGTTACGCTTGGAAACAATGTTATATAAATTAACAAGTTAAAAGTTTTAGTTTTTAAAAATTGTGATATAAAAATAGTCATTACTCATGAGTACAGGAAAGATTTATGGACATTATAGATATCAAAATCAAAGATCAGTTTGACCAGATTCATGATGCAAAAGCACAACTAAAGAAAAATTTAGTGGAACATGAAAATGAATCATTAAAGCTGAGCCAACGTATTGAGCATATTATTGTTGATAATGAAATTATTTTACCCACTACAGAATTGTTATTTGAAAGTAAGCAGAATGAAAATATTTATCGAGTAGTCGAAGAATCGAGTGTGAGTTGAATGAAGTAAATGCAAAGAGCTGCTCGTAGTGTTTAGTAAAAAGTGGAAACTACGTTAAAATAACAGCTTAGTTCTAATGAGAAAACTTCATGCTGCTGGAAAAAATTTTACAATCACAAGGGTTTGGTTCACGTAAATATTGTCAGCAGTTAATAAAAAACGGATCTGTAAGTATTGATGGGGAGGTTGCAGATGATCTTAAAAAGCAATTTTCTCCTGAAAATTTAGAGTTTTCTCTTTTTGGGCAAACTTATCAATATCGAGAAAAGGTTTATATTGCTTTAAAAAAGCCAAAAGGTTTTGAATGTTCACATCAGCCCCACCATCATCAAAGCGTATTTAGCCTTTTACCAGAAATCATGATTCAACGTAGTGTGCAAGCTATTGGCCGTTTAGATCAAGATACAACAGGCTTACTTTTACTTACTGATGACGGTAAATATCTTCAAGCTTTAACTCATCCCCGTAAACATGTTCCAAAGGTTTATCATGTTACGACCATCGATCCTGTCACGCCTGAGCAAATTGAAATGTTAGGTCAAGGTGTGAGCTTGCATCAAGAAAAAGGTGTTTTTGCTGCAACGGATGTAGAGATATTAGAAACTCATCAATTAACTATGACGATTCATCAAGGTGTCTATCATCAAGTAAAAAGAATGATTGCAGCTGTAGGAAATAAGGTAGAAGCCTTGCATCGCCATCAAGTAGGGCAATTGGTTTTACCCGAAATTGCTGAGGGAGAATGGATTTATTTATCTGAAGAGCAAAAACATCTCGCTCAAAATCTTACTTAAGAAAGCAATGGAAAGTTTGGAACTCACTATCTCGAATGAATCCCATTTTTTCATATAAGCGATGAGATTCATGGTTGTTGCCTTGAGTTTCCAAACTAATCCGCAAAGCATTCTCTTGTTTTGCAAATAAGATTGCTGTATCGATTAGCTGTTTAGCCGAACCCTGACGACGGAAAACGGGCGTAACATATACATCATCTAAGATATAGTAAGTTGAGCAAGCAACTGAAGAAAAACCTAAATAGAGTAAAATAAAACCCGTGATTTTATCGTCCTTAATATGAATGAAGAACACACTTTCTCTATTCTCAAAACGCTGTTTGAGAAAGTGAAATGATTCATTAAAATTAGAAGAGGCCCCATAAAATTGGCGATATTCATCAAATAAAACGGCGAGTTGCTCTAAATCTTCAAAAGTCGCTCGTCTAACGATCATTTGGTGCTCCTTGTAATTTATCATTATGTTTTTACAAAGAGAGCATAACGAAAAAAAGAGCTTTTTGACGTTAAAACTTGTTTATAAATGCAACAGTGTTAAATTTTGTCGCTTTCACCAAGAAGAGCATTTAATTCTTCAAATAAATCTTCATGGTCATCATCTTCAGCTAACGTTGATGGATTTTGGTTCAATGAAGATGCTTTGGCTTTTCTCAGCTTTAATAATTGTTCCATATTGATCGTCTGATTTTCGATCGCAAACGGAATAGATTTAGTTAATACGACCTGTTTAAAAAAAAGTCGTACCGCTTGGGCAGGGGTAATTCCCAATTGTTTAAAAACAGCGAAAGCCTGCTTTTTCTCTTGGGAGTCAAGTCGAACCTGATAAACTTCTGTTTTTCGCATGAATAATAAAACCAAATGATTTTAATTTTTAGGAATTTATTTTAAACCATCGCAATGTAATTTCAATGCTTTTTGGCATAAAAAATAATCTTTTTGTAATTACGGTTACATTACAATGTCAATTCAAACTCAGATTTAAAAGACATTCCCTCTTTTGTTAGTGGATCTATAAATGAAATATGCTTAGCTAGAAGCTGCAAGGGCTCTGAGAAATCATCTTCAGCCTTGTGCTGAACTATTGGATAAAACGGATCATTTTTAATCGGAATTTCTAAATAACTAAGATGTACACGAAGTTGATGTTGCTTACCTGTTGTCGGTGTTAAACGATATTTTGCCCAAGTCTGGTTGTGTTCGATAAGCTCAATATAGGTTTGGGTATTTGCTTTAGCATTTGCCACAACTTGCATGGTGTAAAAAGGAGTACCTTTATCTAAATGCAAATGTAATGTTTGGGGAAGGTTTAATTCTTTTTTATAAGGTGCGATAGCGTGATAAATTTTATTGACTTGACGCTCTGCAAATAACTGTTGGTAAGCACCACGTGATTCAACCCGTTTGCAAAATAGAACAACGCCAGCAGTTTCACGGTCTAATCGATGTATGGGCGTTAAATATTCATTACCCGTTTGTTTTTTTAATCGGACTAAAAGCGTTTCTTGAACATATTGTCCAGTTGGGCTAATCGTTAAAAAATGAGGTTTATCGACTACAAGTAAGTCATCATTTTCAAATAAAATTCGATGTTCGAAAGGAACATGTGGTTCATAGGCCAGAAATCGATAATAAAAAATATGTGTATTACTTTGATATGGACTATCTAATGTTAATTTTTGTCCATTTGCTCCATAAATAAGCCCATCCTGAAAGCGTTGTTGCCACTCTTGTACTTTAATATGTTGGAAATGTTGGCGTAGATACTCATAAATAGTTTGAGTATTTGTTTGTGCAGGAAGATAGACCTGGCTTGCGCTCACACCATCAATCATGGGTGGCAAAAATTCGTTCGGACTAGACATAAAAAAGTGTAAATATGTAAGAAAATTGATATAAAAAAAGCCAACTTCTAGGGCTTGAGTAGGCTTTTAAGGCAGGGCAATGTTATCATATCGATTATTTCGAATCATGTTATGTGTGCTATGTCGTATTCATTGAAATTGGTCTTAAATCATGAAGAAGATACTGAGCGTTTAGCTCAAGCTTTGGCGCAGCATGTTCAGTCGGGTGTGATTTATTTAATTGGAGATTTAGGTGCGGGTAAAACCACACTTACGCGCTATTTCTTACATGCTTTGGGTCACAAAGGCTCTGTTAAAAGCCCAACCTATACACTCGTTGAGCCATATAAAATTAATGATAAAGAAATTTTTCATTTTGACTTATATCGTTTGAATGACCCTTATGAACTTGAATTAATGGGAATCCGTGATTATTTAGATATCACAGACGCATTATTTTTATTTGAATGGCCATCAAAAGGTGGCGATGAAATTCCAGAGGCCGATATCATTATTGATATTCAAAAGTCAGATGATGAGTTGAGCCGTTTGGTAACCCTAACTTTACCTACAGAACATTTGTATCAGACTTTGCAGGAACAGCTTCATGACTGATGAAAAGCTAACACAACGTCGTATCCATACATTAGACGCAGCGTTAGCCAACCAGATTGCTGCTGGTGAGGTGATTGAGCGTCCTTCATCTGCTGTTAAAGAATTATTAGAAAATTCTATCGATGCCGGTGCAACTGAACTCATTGTGCGGATTGCTCAAGGTGGTTCGACCCTAATCGAAATTATTGATAATGGGCATGGCATTCATTCTGAAGATTTAGCATTAGCGGTCATGCGTCATGCCACAAGTAAAATTAAAACGGCAGAAGATTTACATGCCATTGTAAGTCTAGGGTTTCGCGGGGAGGCACTTGCTTCGATTGCCGCTGTTTCAAGATTGACATTGACCAGTAGTCAGGATGAAAGTGGGATCGGCCATCAGGTTGAAGTCAATGGTACGGCCTTTGACCATCAAGAAGTACAAGCTGTTGCTGCTCAAAAGGGCACCCATATACGTGTTCAGGACTTATTTTTTAATGTTCCTGCCCGTCGTAAATTCTTAAAAAAGCCAACCACTGAATTTGGTCATATTGAAGAGATTGTTCGTCGTCTGGCTTTAACACATTTTGATATACGTTTTGTGCTTGAGCATAATGATAATATTAGAATTAATTTACCTATAGCGGACAGCGGAGAACTACGCTTTCAGCGAGTACAGCAATTATTAGGTTCACAATTCGTACAAAATGCATATTGGATGGATGCCGAAAGTATTAGCATGCGTTTATCTGGTTGGCTTGGTCATCCTTCAGATGCACGTGCGCAGGCTGATATGCAATATGTCTATGTAAATGGGCGTATTGTCAAAGATAAAACGATTTCGCATGCATTACGCATGGCATATGACGGTATTTTACATGGTCATCAACATTCATCTTATCTACTTTTCTTAGAAGTCGATCCTGAAAATATTGATGTCAATGTTCATCCTACAAAACATGAAATTCGGTTTTTAAATCAGAGAGAAGTGCATGAGTTTGTAAGACATTATGCAAAAGAAACTCTGGCACAATTTCAGACAGCGAGCGCTGATTTAGCTCAAGCGATGAAAGTAGATGAAAACTCAGATTATTCAGTACAATCGCAGCCGAAATATCAAGAACAATTTTCATTGCACAGAGCAAATGAAACTTTGAATCCAGATAGTGAAGCACAAACTCAGCATGCACCAACAGAGTTGTTAACTGATTTTAATGCTAGTCGCCCGCAAGCTATTCACTATGCAGATCAAACACCAAAATATAATGGTTCACCTCAGTTAAATAATGCGTTAAAGACATACTTAGCGCCTCTACGTGACCAACCTGCTACTTTTTCAGTAAATGAAAATATTGAACCAGTAACTAAAGTTGATGAGTTTCCTTTAGGTATCGCAATTGCTCAACTTCATGGAATTTATGTTTTAGCGCAAAATACAGAAGGGCTAATTATTGTTGATATGCATGCAGCGCATGAGCGTATTTTATTACAGCAAATGAAAAATGCTTGGGATAAGCCAGAATTTTGGACGTCTCAGCAGTTACTTATTCCTAAAGTCATTTCTATTAGTCGTATGCAGGCAGTGAGGGTAGAGGAGCTAAAACCTCAACTTGAGCGTTTAGGGCTTGAAATTGATTTGTATGGGGATGAGCAAGTTATTGTTCGCGGTGTGCCTGCCATATTACAAAAAGCTGACTTTGAAAATCTTATTCCTGAACTTTTAAATGATTTAGACCCTAATGATGAAGCACAAGGGTTACTTCAAAAAAGAGATGAGTTATTAGCTGGAATGGCATGCCATGGGGCAGTGCGTGCACATCGACAACTCAGTCTTTCAGAAATGAATGCTTTACTTCGCCAAATGGAACAAACTGAATTTGCGAGCCAATGTAACCATGGAAGGCCAACTTGGCGTGCATTTCCATTATCTCAATTAGATAAATTATTTGCTCGAGGAGAGTAGTTTTACATGTCAAATCAATTGCCCGTCATCAATTTAATGGGACCAACTGCGAGCGGGAAAACCGCTTTGGCATGTGAATTATACGAGCGTGGAAATTTTGAGCTGATTTCTGTTGATTCTGCACTCGTTTACCAAGATATGGATATCGGCACGGCTAAACCAACTCGTGAAGAGCAAGCGCTCTATCCTCATCATCTGATTGATATTATTACGCCTCTTGAAGTTTATTCAGCTGCTCAGTTTGTTGAAGATGCATCTAAGTTAATTGATGATATGCACTCACGTGGTAAGACTCCTATTTTGGTAGGAGGTACGATGTTGTACTTTAAGGCATTATTAGAAGGTTTGTCTGGTAATTTGCCGAGTGCTGATGCCCAAGTTCGCGCAGCAATTGAAGAAAAAGGTTTAAATGAAGGATGGCAGGCCGTTTATGATGAGTTGGTTTCTGTAGATCCTGCTGCGGCTATAAAATTTAATGTGACTGATAAGCAAAGGATTATTAGAGCATTAGAAGTTTATAAGATTACGGGTAAACCAATTACGAAATTGCAGGCAGAACAACCCAAAAACGTACCATATCGATACATATTTCATAATTATGCTTTACTTCCAGATCGGGTAGAATTACATCAACGCATTGAGCAAAGATTAAGCAAAATGTGGGATATCGGTTTTTTGAGTGAAGTTGAAGCTCTAATTGAAAAATACGATTTAGATGAAAATTTACCCTCGATGCGCTCAGTGGGTTATCGACAAGCACTAGAATTTCTATTAAAAAGTGACTTAAGTCTCAAAAGTAAACGTGAAATGGAGGATAAAGCTTTATTTGCAACACGACAACTTGCCAAACGTCAATATACGTGGTTACGTTCTTTGCAAGAAATACACGATTTTAAAACTTACTTGACGATAAAGCAGGCGAAAGAAGACTTGCGAAACTCTTATGGATAAAGCAAAATTTGCACACTGTCTTTTTATAATTTTTAGTTGAAAAATAAAGATAGTTTTTTTGCGCTGATTTAAAATTTTTTTTTGGAGTTAAAAATGTCTAAAGGTCAAACTTTACAAGATCCGTTCTTAAATTCTCTCCGTAAAGAACGTATCCCTGTTTCTATTTTCCTTGTTAACGGTATTAAATTACAGGGTCATATTGAATCATTTGACCAATATGTTGTTTTATTAAAAAATACTGTAAGTCAAATGGTTTACAAACACGCGATTTCAACTGTTGTTCCAGCACGTAACCCACGCCCAGCAGGCGCACAAGGTACAGGCTTCCCAGCACAAGGCGGTACACAAGGTGGCTTTGGTGGTCAACCTACTGGTGGCTTCGGTGGCGGTCAAGGCGGTGGCTTTGGTGGTGCTCAAGGTGGCTTCGGTGGCGCTCAAGGCGGCTTCGGTGGTCAAGGCGGCTTTGGCGGTGGTCAAGGTGGCGGCTTCGGCGGTCAAGGTGGCTTCGGTGGTCAAGGCGGTGGTTTCGGTGGTCAAGGCGGCTTCGGTGGTCATCAAGGTGGTTTTGACAACGACACTAAATTTGAAGATGGTCAAGAAGACGAAAATAATCGTTAATTGAAATCTAAAAAAAACCAGTCAGATAATGACTGGTTTTTTTATGCTTATTTAAAAGTTAATTCAAAATATTTAATTCATCGAAGTTAATGATTTGACCATGATGAATAATATATTAAATAAATAGAGTTCTAATCGATGCTATTAATATTGGCTGCTGCTTTAAGCAGTGTTTTGGTGTCCATCCTATTAAAAAACTTCAAGAAAAAAGGTTACCAACCGCTACAAATGATTGCATGGAACTATGCAAGTGCAAGTTTTTTTTGCTTTTGGTGGTTTCAGCCTGATATTCAACATATTTCAATACAAAAAACGCCTTGGTGGTTAATTGTTGCATTAGGATTGATTTTGCCTAGTATTTTTCTGTGTTTAGCTAAATCATTAGAATATGCAGGAATTGTTAAAACTGAGGTTGCACAACGACTTTCTGTCGTACTTTCTTTACTTGCAGCTTATTTGATTTTTAATGAGCAATTTAATGCATTAAAGCTGTGGGGAATAGGTCTAGGAGTTTTTGCAGTCTTACTCGTCTTATTTGGACAAATGAATACTTCTTCGAATCATCAATCTCGAAAAGCAATTGTTGCTCTATTAAGTGTTTGGTGTGGATATGCCGCGGTAGACATTCTCTTAAAATATACGAGTAGTTTAGGTCTTCAATTTACACTCACGTTGAATCTTATTTTTATTGCAGCTTTTATATTCTCAATTTCATATTTATTGGTGCAGAAAACCCAAAAGTGGCAGCTTAAAAGTGCTATAGCTGGATTAATATTAGGTGTGCTTAATTTTTCAAATATTGCTTTATATGTGAAGGCTCATATTCTTTTAAAGGATTCACCTGCAATTGTTTTTGCAAGTATGAATATTCTCGTTGTGTTATTAGGAATTGCAAGTGGCGTTATTTTATATAAAGAAAAATTAAAGTGGCCCACCACTTTGGGTATTTTATTGGGAATCAGTGGCGTACTTTGTTTAGCTAGGGCAATGAGTTTATAGTTCAAGAGAGTTCAATCTCTTGAACTATTCGAATTTTACAAATAGGTAAAAATAACTTCATCTGGTAGGCGTGATTTAGGTAGTTTGGCATTGAAATCATTTTCACTACGATAACCTAGAGAAACAATGACTGAACTACGCAGGCCTTTTTCAGTTAAACCTAACTCAGTATTTAAAATATCTTCATCAAACCCGCCCATTGGAGTTGCATCAATTCCTTCTAAGCCAGCAGCAAAAAGTAGTTGCCCAAGAGCAATGAATGTTTGATTTTCCATCCAGCCAAATAAATTTTTCTGTTCATTCCGATAGAACTCAACATAGCCATGGCGAGTATCTTTTTGGCCGAGCTTTGCTTTTTCATCTTTAAAACGACCGCTCAAATCATCTTGTTCAAGTAATTGATTTAAGTATTCAGCTGAAATATCTGTTCTTGTACAAAATATAAGTGTGTGTGATGACTCAAGCACTTTAGGAGCATTGTAGGCATATTTTCCAGTTAAGGCTTTTGCAATTCGTTCTTTGGCTGCAAGATTGTCTGCTACTATGAAATGCCAAGGCTGTATATTCACTGAAGAAGGAGAAAAACGTAAAATTTCTAATAATTTATTAATTTTTTCTTGGGGAATTTTCTTTTCAGAATCATACGCTTTTGTTGTATAGCGACTTTTAACAGAATTCAATAGGTCCATAGGTGTGCTCCATATCAATCTTATGGCAATTGAGAGAATTTAATCTTTGCCATCATACGCTATTTTATTCAAAAACATTTCCTATGTAATTTGATAAAGAAATATAATGTTTATATGAAGTTTTAGTAATCTATTGAAAATGATTGATTTAATGCCAACAGATGCAAAGAGTAAGCTGCGAGAAATTATAATTGTTAAAGCCTTTATAATTTTTGTATTTGTATTGAGTCTTCTTATTTTATACATTGAGTATCACAATCGTGCACATATAAGCTGGAAATTTATATTTATTGCCAGTATATGTGTGATTTACGATTTTGATTTAAATAAAAAAATTAAAGAATTGAAAGTTCAAATAAAAAGTGACTAATTTCTAGTTAATAATTCCAAACAATCAGTTCGAGCTGCTGTGTATTTGAGGATGGATCAATTTCCAAAATATAAGCCTGATCTTCACGCCAATCGCCAAGAACAATTCGTTGTTTAGCTTGTACCTGATGAATTGAGGGGCGGTGAGTATGCCCATGAATTAGTATATCTACATTTGCTAAAGCAGAAATAACAGCTTGCTCATTTACATCCATAATTTCATAGCTTTTTTTCTGTTTATCCGCAGAGCTTCTTTTGCGAAAACCATTAACTATTTTGGTCCGAAAACTGAGTGGGGTTCGGCGTAAAAAAGCGACTAAGAGCGGATTTCGAATAATCTTTTTAAATCTTTGATAGGAAACGTCGTCTGTACATAGTGCATCGCCGTGTTCTAGACGGTATTGATGTCCTGCAATATTGAGGGAATAAATGTCAGGGAGTAATACACCATTAAATTTATTGAGGAAAACTTGATTAAGCGCAAAATCACGGTTACCGACTTGAAAGTAAACCTGATTCCCTTTTTGGTTAAAGTCTTTTAAGGCTTCAACAATTTTATCAAGCCATGGCGCTGAATAGTCATCTCCAATCCAGGCATTAAACCAGTCGCCTAAGATGTAGAGTTGAGTATTTTTATGTTGGTAATGCACCAATAAGTCTAAAAACCCTCGAACGAGTCGAGGGTGTTCAGGTGACAAATGTAAATCTGAGATAAACAGATAAGTCACAGCTTTATCCTAAAATTATTCAGAAATAATTTTAGCAGATTCGATTACAACGTTTTCTAATGGAACGTCAGCGTGATAACCGCGGTTGCCAGTGCGAACACCTTTGATCGCTTCAACAATGTCTAGACCTTCAACAACTTTACCAAATACAGCATAACCCCAACCTTGAGCAGTTTTAGAGGTATGGTTCAAGAAAGAGTTATTTTTCACGTTGATAAAGAATTGAGCAGACGCTGAATGAGGAGCTTGAGTACGTGCCATTGCAACCGTACCTTCGTCGTTGCTTAAACCGTTATCAGCTTCATTTTCAATTGAATCACGTGTCGCTTTTTCTTTGAAGTTTTCATCCATACCGCCACCTTGGATCATGAAACCATCAATGACGCGGTGGAAAATAACGCCGTCATAAAAACCGTCACGTACATATTCTAAAAAGTTTGCTACTGTTTTAGGTGCTTTTTCAGCATTCAGTTCAAGAACAATACGACCTTTATTGGTGTTTAATTCGACTTGAGGAAAACTCATTACATTAATCTCCTAAACATGGGCTTATGACCATGGGTTTTTGGTTGAGAGAAGCATAAGCAAACTGTAAACTACAAGGCAAGTAAAAAACGTTAAAATCTTTGTTAAAAATGAAGATAGCGTTTAAATTTTTCGAAATTTTATCTACAAAGAAGTGATTGATACACTATGAAGCCTAATGATGTTGTCTCGAGCCTGCCAAATAACCCGACACCGAATACTCATGCCTCTGTCGATTCTGTGCAGCAAGAACAACAGGCTGGCTTAGATTTTGTTCGCCAAGTTATTACTGAAGACTTGGCTGCTGGTCGTGCAAAGCAGATCGTAACGCGTTTTCCACCAGAACCAAATGGCTATTTACATATTGGTCATGTAAAAGCAATTTGCCTAAACTTTGGTGTAGCTGAAGAGTTTGATGGTTTATGTAATCTACGTTTTGACGATACAAACCCTGATGCTGAAGAACAAGAGTATGTTGACGGTATTGCTAACGATGTGAAATGGCTTGGTTTTAACTGGAATGGTGAGCCACGCTATGCATCAGGTTATTTTGATCAATTATATGCATGGGCTGTTCAACTCATTGAGCAAGGCGATGCTTATGTGGATTTACAATCTCCAGAAGAAATTAGGTTAAACCGCGGTAATTTTGTTGAACCTGGTAAAAATTCACCATACCGTGATGCCTCTATTGAAGAGAACCTTGCGCGCTTTGAAAAAATGCGTAGTGGTGAATTTAAAGAGGGTGAAGCAGTTTTACGTGCCAAAATTGATATGGCAAGCCCAAACGTACACATGCGTGACCCAATTTTATATCGCGTATTGCATTCAGAGCATCACCAAACCGGTGATAAATGGAAAATCTATCCAATGTATGACTATGCTCATCCATTGTCTGATGCCATTGAAGGGATTACGCATTCACTTTGTACATTAGAGTTCCAAGATCATCGTCCGTTTTATGACTGGATTGTAGAAAAAGTAAAATCTCAAGCGGTTCCACATCAGTATGAATCTTCACGTTTAAATGTGGACTACACCATTACATCAAAACGTAAATTACGTAAATTGGTGGAAGGTGGCCATGTGAATGGTTGGGATGATCCACGTATGCCAACAGTAGTGGGTATGCGTCGTCGAGGTTTTACACCAGAAGGTTTACGCGATTTCTGTAAGCGTGTGGGCGTGTCAAAAACTGATGGTATTGTAGATGTTGCAATGCTTGAGTTCTGTATTCGCCAATCTTTGGAAAATACAGCTGCACGTGGTATGGCTGTTTTAAGCCCACTTAAAGTGACTTTAACCAATTTACCAGAAGATATGGATCTTAAGCATGCTCGCCATCCAAACGTGGATATGGGCGATCGTGTGATTCCTTTAACTAAGGAAATCTATATTGACCGTAAAGACTTTGAAGAAGTACCGCCAAAAGGCTTTAAACGTTTAATTCCTGATGGTGAAGTGCGTTTACGCCATGCTTATGTCATTAAATGTAATGAAGTCATTAAAGATGCAAGTGGTGAAGTGATTGAATTGAAATGTTCGATTGACCCTGAAACTTTGGGTAAAAATCCTGAAGGCCGTAAAGTGAAAGGCGTAATTCACTGGGTATCTGCGACTAAAGGTATTCCTGCTGAAGTACGTATTTACGATCGTTTGTTCACAGAAGCCGATCCAGAAACAGGTGATGATTTCTTGGCAAACTTAAATCCGGATTCGCTAAAAGTATTAGAAGCTGTCATTGAACCAGCTTTAGCACAAGCGAGTCCTGAAGATCGTTTCCAGTTTGAACGCGAGGGTTATTTTGTTGCTGATCAACATGATTATTCACCTGAAAAACCAGTGTTTAACCGTATTCTCGACTTGAAAGATAGCTTTAAGCCTGAGAAAAAGTAAGACAAGCGATATGTTTTGAATAAATAGCAGATATAAAAAGCCCAACTGTAAGGTTGGGCTTTTTATTTGGAGGTCTTCTCATCATATTCTTTTTTTATGACTCCACTTCCTGGGCAAACTAGCTTAGGCGGGATTAATCACATAAAAATAAAGAACTAATAGTATGAAAAGAATACTTGAAAGCATGAGATAGGTATTAACCGTATTAAAGCTTTTAATAAACTTCCAGATATCCATAGTAAATCAGCGTATATTTTATGTTACAAATTAATAATACACTGAAAATTTCATGAAATGTTTCTAAAAATAGAATATAGCACTATCTTTGTTTGAAAAATAATCAAACTATACTAGATAGTAAAAGTCATATTTGTTGCAAACTAGAAACGGCTCATTTATGCACTATAACCAATTCTTTTTAAGAATTTTTGAATTACTTCAAACGCAGCTTGTTCGAGTGCAGATGCATATTCTGTATTTTGCTCGCGAAGTTTTGGAATTGAAATATTTGCTTGGCGAAGTTCACAGGTATGACCAATTAACCATTTTTCAAAATGTTCTTCAGTCGCTTCAATGTGAAATTGCAAGGCAAGAATATTATTACCGACTTCAAATGCCTGATTGGTATAAATATCAGAGCTTGCTAAGAGCACCGCATTTTCAGGAAGATCGAAAGTGTCGCCGTGCCAATGTAGAACATGAACATTATTAAGCAAACCAGATAAAACCTGATTAGCACGTAAGCTTAAGCTCAGTGGACCCCAACCAATCTCTTTTTGATGTCCTGCATATACTTTTGCGCCAAGTGCATGAGCAATAAGCTGCGCACCTAGGCAAATGCCAAGAGTAGGCTTGTCAGCTGCTAAACGTTGTTTGAGTAAAGCGATTTCATCTTTTAAGAATGGGTAATCGTCAGTTTCATAAACACCAATTGGGCCACCTAAAATAATAGTTAAACCTTCATGTGCAAAAGCAGGGGTTAAATCATCTACACCCGCCTCAAAATAACGGACGCGAAATCCGAGTTGATAAAAGACATCTTCTAATGAACCTAGGTCTTCGAAAGCAAGATGCTGAATGGCATAAATAGTTTTAGGGAAGGCGTTTGTTGTGCTCATACAAATGATTCATAGAAGATCAATAGGTGGAGTATAGCGACAAATATAAAGAAGAAAATATCCATATAAATCGTCAATACCTGAAAATTGATATTTTTCGTTAAAATGATGTTGTTAGGCATAGATATTTTCTGTTTAAGGGCATAGCTATGCATTAACCTGCCTATTAAAATAAAAGTTTAGGTGCCTCTGTACAGTCTATATTTGAGAGTTGATGTTCATCTTTCAAATTCACTCCCGAAAAGCCAAGTTGTTTGGATTTTTTCATTAATGCCATTAAACGTTGTACCGCAACTGGAATACTTAAACCTGCTGAGCGGACATTAGAAATACAATTGCGTTTCGCATCGAGGCAGCCTGAATATGCATTCCATGTATAGTAAATGCCCATACTATCAGGTGAGCTTAAACCAGGGCGCTCTCCAATCAGCATCACGAGCATGGGTGCCTTAAAGATTTCAGCAACTTCATCACCTAAAGCAACCCGACTGCCTGTTGCCAATGCAATGGGCGCAAGAGTCCAGTTTTCTTGCTCAACTTGTTCACTTAGCGCTGTAATGAGTGGAATGGCATTTGCTTCAATCGCTCTTGCAGAGAGACCATCACCGACCACAATACAAACATCGTACTGTTTAGGGTCTTCTACATACTTCTGAATTAAAAAATCTTTTGATTGATCTGAAAGCTGACGTCCTAAATCAGGACGTTTAAGATAGATTTCCTTATTAGGGGCATTACTTTGAACATGAATGCTTTGAAGCTGCTTTTGTTGTAATTGCTCAGATAAATATGAAACATCCATATCTTGATAAACAGCATCTTTTGCTTGTGCATGAGATAACTGAAATTCAAGTAAGGCGCGTGTTGGGATACTACAACCTGCACGGCCCAGAGCAATACGTGCATCAGTAAACTGTTTGAGTTTTTCCCACTGGTCTTGATGAGTGCTTGATGGATATTGAATATCACGGTTCAGTTTCATGGCGTTCTCCCTAGTTCATGAGCAGACGAGAGAATTGGTCAGGCATGTGGTCTGCCCAACAAATTTGAGAGTTTTGCTGTTTAAAAATACCTTGCTGTTCAAGCCAAGCTGAAAACTCAGGAGCGGGTTTTAAACCGAGGAGTTGTCTTAAATAGAGGGCATCATGAAACGAGGTCGTTTGATAATTGAGCATGACATCATCTGAACCCGGAATTCCCATAATAAAGTTAATGCCCGCAGCACCAAATAGAGTAAGAAGAACATCCATATCATTTTGGTCAGCATCCGCATGGTTGGTATAGCAAATGTCGCAGCCCATTGGTACTCCGAGTAACTTGCCGCAAAAATGATCTTCTAGCCCCGCACGTATAATTTGTTTGCCGTTAAAAAGATATTCGGGGCCAATAAAACCAACAACTGTATTCACCAAAAGCGGATTGTATTTGCGGGCCACTGCATAAGCACGCGTTTCTAATGTTTGCTGGTCAACGCCGTGATGTGCATTGCTGGATAAGGCACTGCCTTGACCCGTTTCAAAGTACATAACATTTTGTCCAATGGTTCCACGCTTGAGTGCGAGTGTGGCTTCATATCCTTCTTGTAGTAAATCGAGTGAAATTCCAAAACCTTCATTAGCCAGTTGGGTGCCAGCGATTGATTGAAACATTAAATCAATTGGCACATTTTTTTCAGCCAGTTGAATACCTGAGCTGATATGTGTGAGTACACAAGATTGAGTCGGAATTTGATATTCCTGAATCACATGGTCAAGTAATTTCAGTAGCTCTGACAAATTATGAAGGTTATCTGTTGCAGGGTTAATGCCAATCACGGCATCGCCATTGCCATACATCAAGCCATCTAAAATACTGGCAGAAATACCGAGTACATCATCGGTCGGGTGATTCGGTTGTAAACGAGTAGAAAGATGGCCTTTTAGACCA
Source organism: Acinetobacter sp. 161(2023) (assembly GCF_037027805.1). Taxonomy (NCBI): domain Bacteria; kingdom Pseudomonadati; phylum Pseudomonadota; class Gammaproteobacteria; order Moraxellales; family Moraxellaceae; genus Acinetobacter; species Acinetobacter sp. 161(2023). The sequence continues at coordinate 21,536 of NZ_JAZEYD010000018.1, forward strand.
ATCGTGTTACGAAATTGGGTAACCACTTCACATTTGCTGGCGACATAAATCAAATCTTGATTGCGCATAATTTTGCTGACGGCAGCTACCATTTCGGGGGTTAAACCAGCTGCTAATACTTTTAAGCTTTGTGCGGTTGCTTCTTCTCCCAGTAACCAATTTCGAAAATCGCCTACTGTAAAGTGTGAAATAGGCGCAAAGGCTGCCAGATCATGTTCATCAATAATTAAACGGGTAATCTCATCAGTTTCATAATCGACCACAACCTCATTTAAAAAAGTTTTAAGCGGTACATCGGCCAAAGTCATTTGTGCCGCAACATGTTCGGTTGCATCTCTGGCAGCTACACCTGCTAACTCATCGCCTGAACGTAACGGCGTTGCTTTTGCCATTAAGGTCTTCAAATCAGCAAAGTGATACTGTTGATTGGCGACAATATTGCGATAACTCATAGTTGTATCCTTTTTTATAGTTCTTGTTCTGCGGCTTTAATATTTGCAAACTCTTCTTCTGGTGTACCTTTAACTAAATGATAACGGCTATAGAATAAAAAGTAAGCAATAAATACGACATAAATAGCGGCAGCAATAAACCAAACTTTCGGATTAACAACAAAGCCCGCGACTACAGCAGCGACTGCTAGAACCAAGGCAATACTTGAAGTAACGATTCCTCCGGGAGTTTTATAAGGACGAGGCATATCTGGTTTAGATAGGCGTAGCTTGATGTGGGATAAAAGAATCAACACATAAGAAATGGTGGCACCAAAAACCGCGATTAAAATCAGTGAATCGCCTTCTTTGGTGAGTGAAAGCAAGAACCCAATAATGCCCGGAATAATAATCGCAAGATAAGGGGCTTTATTTTTATTGGTTAAAGAGAGTGAAGTAGGTAAGTAACCAGCACGAGAGAGTGCAAAAATTTGACGTGAATAGGCATAGATAATTGAAAAGAAACTCGCGATTAAACCTGCTAAACCAACAAAGTTAACAAAAGTCGCAAGCCAAGTGTGGGTGCCATAAACTTTAACCAGAGCATCGACGAGGGGAGCACTAGAGTTTTGTAAAGTACTTGCACCTGCTGCGCCTGCACCCAAGAATAAAATGAGCATGGCAAACGCCGTTAATATGAGCATTGCACCGATTAAACCACGTGGGAGAGATTTGGCTGGATCTTTTGCTTCTTCGGCTGCTAATGGCACACCTTCAACTGCAAGGAAAAACCAGATTGCAAAAGGAACAGCGGCCCAGATGCCTAAATAGCCATGAGGTAGAAAACGACTTGCACCAGCTGCTGTGCCAACAGGAATATCTAACAAATTTTGTGTATTAAAATGTGGAATCATTGCGACAATAAACACAACTAGAGCAACAGCTGCGACAAGTGTAATTGCGAACATAATTTTTAAGGCTTCGCCAGCACCTTTGAGATGTATGCCCATAAAAATGGCGTAGCAGGCGAGGTAAATCATCCAGCCATTAATGCCAAATAGAGATTCGCAATAACCACCAATAAACACGGCAATCGCCGCAGGAGCAATCGCGTATTCAATTAAAATGGCTGTTCCTGTTAAATAGCCGCCAAAAGGTCCAAAGGCAGCACGTGCAAAACTATAACCGCCGCCTGCTGTCGGCATCATGGTGGACATTTCTGACATAGAGAGACATAGGCATAGGTACATAATTGCAGCGAGTGCAGTGGCAATAAACATACCACCCCAGCCACCTTGGGCTATGCCAAAGTTCCAGCCGGCAAAATCACCCGATATCACATAAGCTACGCCTAAACCAATCAGGAGTAACCAACCAACCGTACCTTGTTTAAGTTGACGCTGAGCAAAATATTCTGCTGATGAGACTTCTGTGCTTGAAGAAATGACGGAAGCTGTTTCTGGTTGATTCATACAATACTCCTGAGAGTGGGTTTGTATGAATCAATGCAAAAGCAATGCCTAAATGAAGCACTCCAGAGAGTAGACGGCGCTTTTTTGTTCTAAATGATAAAAATTCAAGCTTAACAATCATAAATAAAGAAGCCAGCAATCTAAATTACTGGCTTCTTATATCATTAGTCATCTTACTTCTTACTAGTGTTGATAGTTTGGTATCAACTTGGTGCGAAACTTAGAAGAAGCCCATTGGTTTAGTTGAATAACTCACCAACAAGTTTTTAGTTTGTTGATAATGATCTAGCATCATCTTATGGTTTTCGCGGCCAATACCAGACTTCTTGTAACCACCAAATGCAGCATGTGCAGGGTAGATGTTGTAGCAGTTTGTCCAAACACGGCCAGCTTCAATAGCACGACCAGCACGATAAGAAATATGAGCTGAACGCGACCATACACCTGCACCTAAACCATACATGGTGTCATTGGCAATTTTAATTGCATCGTCAAAGTCTTTGAACGTTGTCACAGCAAGTACAGGTCCAAAAATTTCTTCTTGGAAAACTTGCATGCCGTTGTGACCTTTAAAAATAGTCGGATCGACATAGTAACCATCACCTACTTCTTTACGACCACTACCGCCTAGTAAGAGTTCTGCACCTTCTTCACGACCAGTATTAATACAACGTAAGATTTTCTCTTGCTGTTGTAGAGATGCTTGTGCGCCAATCATCGTTTCAGTATCAAGTGGATGACCAGTTTTAATACGTTTTACACGCTCGACGGCCATTTCCAAGAACTGATCAGCAATGCTTTCTTGTACTAAAGCACGAGAAGGGCAAGTACATACTTCACCTTGGTTTAAGGCAAACATGGCGAAACCTTCAAGCGTTTTTTCTAAGAAGTCATCTTCTTTATCCATGATATCTTCAAAGAAAAGGTTTGGTGACTTACCGCCAAGTTCTAAGGTAACTGGAATAATATTTTCAGTCGCATATTGCATCACCATTTGTCCAGTTTGAGTTGAACCTGTGAACGCGATTTTTGCAATACGTGGGTTTGTCGCTAACGGTCGGCCGACTTCTGAACCGAAACCATTGACAATATTAAGGACACCCGGTGGTAAAATATCTTGGATCAGTTCAGCCACCAACAAAATACCCACTGGCGTTTGCTCAGCTGGCTTAATCACAACACAGTTACCAGCCGCTAAAGCAGGTGCAAGTTTCCATGCTGCCATCAAAATTGGGAAGTTCCATGGAATGATTTGGCCAACCACACCGAGTGGTTCGTGGAAATGATAGGCAATGGTATCTTCATCAATTTCAGAGATGCCGCCTTCTTGAGCACGAATACATCCAGCGAAATAACGGAAATGGTCAATCGCAAGTGGAAGGTCTGCTGCTAAAGTCTCACGGACTGCTTTACCGTTATCCCAAGTTTCTGCAACAGCAAGCATTTCAAGATTTGCTTCTAAACGATCAGCAATTTTTAAAAGGATATTCGAGCGTACTGTTGGTGATGCTTTATTCCATGTTGCTTTTGCTTTGTGCGCTGCATCTAGAGCGAGCTCAATATCTTCGGCACTAGAGCGCGGAATACGTGTAAAAGCTTTTCCATCAACAGGAGATACATTGTCAAAATATGCACCCTTTATAGGTGCTACCCATTCACCGCCAATAAAATTTTCGTATTGTGATTTAAATTGAACTTTTGAGCCTGGTTGATTTGGATCGATATAGCGCATATAAATATTCCTTTGCTTTTTAGGACTAAAGACTAACAAGAACCCTGTCAGTAGGTACTTTCGTACTTTGTATAATTAGGATATAAAGAAGAAGGTTGGAGAAAGGTTGGAATAGAAATGTGGATATATAAGGAATTTACAAATGTTCACAAAAAAGGATTTATTGCAGCAACGGACGTTGATTGATCAACTGCGCACGCAAAATAGTCTCTCTCCTCAGAATGCTGCCAAACTCGGCCAAAGTATTGCAAGCTCGTGGGAACGATCAGCTTCTGCTGCGATTCCTAAAGAGCGTTTTGCGGCTCCCTTAGTCGAGAAAAAATCTGCTTCACAAAATGCTTTAGATATGGCTTTAAGCCAGTGTGCTGGCGATTTACGTCATATTGCAGAGCAATCTTCAATGGTTATTGCTGTCGGTGATATTGGTAGTACGATCATTTGGACGGCAACAAGTGCGCAAATGCAAAGCGCTGCTGAACGTGTACATTTTGTGCAGGGTGGTCAGTGGCGTGAAGAATTTGTTGGCACTAATGCCTTGGCTTTATCTTTAAAAACTCAACAATCAAGCTGTGTTTTTTCAAATGAACACTATATGGAATCGATTCATGATTGGGTGTGTTATGCAGCCCCAATTATCGATCCATACTCAAAACAAACCCTTGGGGTAGTTGATTTATCGACGACTTGGAAAAATCATAATAGTTTAGGAATATTGGCAGCTGAACGTTGTGCGTCCATTATTCAATCTGCTTTGCTAGAGCAGCAGCGTCAACAATTAAATATTCGTGCTTTTTCGACACCGCAAGTTAAATTTAATGGCAAAAGTTTATTATTAACACCGCGTCAAATTGAAATTTTAACCATATTGGCGTTATGTCCACATGGTTTAACTTTAGAGCATCTTTATCAGGCGCTCTATGGCGAACGTAAAGTCAGTATGGGTACGCTTAAAGCTGAAATGTCTCAACTACGAGATATTTTGGGCGGTTTACTTGGTTCACGTCCATATCGTTTGCTGGTACATGTTGAAGCCGATTTTTTACAAGCGGAACAAGCACTGGATGCAGGATATGCAGCCTCGGCTTTGCAGCTTTACACAGGTGTGTTTCTGGCAAAAACGGAAAGTCCGTTTTTGTGCGCATGGCGTGACTGCCTTGAATCGCGTTTGAGCGATGCAATTTTTAAAACGCAAGAAACGGATTTATTACTTAAGCATTTAGCTCATTTCCCTGAAGCAATCGATGCGGTAGAACGTCTTATGGAGTTAGTACCGAGCGAACATCCCGCGCATCAATTGCTGATTAAATACCTTGACTCACCTAAGCTCAGTTAATTGATTTTTTGATCCAGCCACTGAAACAATTGTTGATAGACTTGTTCTCGTACTGGCTGGGCCGAAAGGACTAAATCATGCAATCCATTGTGAATAGAAACTACAGAGACATCGCCTTTCATTTTTTTACCAAATTTGGCAATGTCTTTAACGTCTAAAATGATATCGCTTTGAGTTGCATCGGCTCCCCATTTTTTAGGGTTTTTAGTCTGATGAGAATGCATAATCAGTGCGGGAACATTGAGTTTAACCCCGCGATGTATTTCTTTTTGTGCAGTATGAATCGCATGTAGAAAGCTGAGTTGAACAGTAGACGCAGAGGTAGGTTTCCAGTCCAGATTAAAGTCCCATTCACCTTTATATTTTTTATGAAGACTGGTAGCGTACCATTTGTTCAGGTGGCTTGGGAATTTAACTTTTGGCAGATATTTTCCTACTCGACTGAGTACTGGAATACCAAATTTTTTCTCGACCAAGCTTAAATTAAAATCGTAAAACGGGCTGTTTGCCCAAAGTCCTTTAATCAGAGGGTGGTTTGGGTTATGGGCAGCATAAAGCGTTGCTGTCAAACCGCCTGTCGAATGCCCTGCAAGCAAGACTTGGGGGTGCTGTTCTTTGCCAATAATCTCTAATGCTTGTGTAATTTCGGCATCGTATTCATTTAAATCAAGCACATTATAGAAAATTTGATGAGGTAGCTTTGAACGGCCATATTTTCTTAAATCCAAGGCATAGAAGTCATAACCATGCGTATTGAATTGTTCGGCCATTTCAGTTTGAAAGAAATAATCTAAAAAACCATGAATATACAGCACGGCTTTTTGAGTCGATTGAGCGGCCTTTTTACGCACTAGGGTAGCTACAACTTTTCCTTCGTAATCATTAGGAAAGTTGAGTGTGAGCTGTTCGTAGCCAGTACCTAAAATATCTGGAACATAAGTTTGAGTAGCTAAAGATGTATTCATTGTTATCGAGCTATTGTAATTAAGTCATGCAGAGTATCCTTCAATGAAATGGGCGAATTGTCAATCAGGTTTAGAGAAGGTTGGAATATAGTTTTTAAAAAAAGGGAATACCGCTGGAGCTAAGTATTCCCCAAAAAGTAAGTCAACGGTCGGAGGGATTTGACTTACTACAGGAACAGGTCATTACATCAGTATTAAAGTGCTGCTTTAAAAATCTCTACAACTTGAGCATGATTAGCTTTACGAGGGTTGGTCAACATACAAGCATCTTTTTGAGCATTATCTGCCATCACCGCAAGGTCTTCATTTTTCACACCTAGCTCTTTTAAACCTGATGGAATGCCAATTGATGAAGACAGTTTACGAATGGCATCAATAGCAGCATACGCAGCTTCCATCACTGTTAACCCATGAGTTTTTACACCCATTAACTCCGCAATTTTTGCGTAACGATCTGGGCAGGCAATTAAGTTAAATTCACAGACGTGTGGTAACAAGATTGCATTACACACGCCGTGAGGTAGGTTGTAAAAACCGCCCAACTGGTGAGCCATTGCGTGAACATAACCTAAAGATGCGTTGTTAAATGCCATGCCAGCTAAGTACTGTGCATAGCTCATTGCATCACGTGCTTCGATGTTTTCACCATTTGCGACAGCAGGTTGTAACCACTGGCTAATCATCGTAATTGCTTTTTCTGCACACGCATCGGTAATTGGGTTTGCCGCCGTAGAAACATATGCTTCAACTGCATGAGTTAACGCATCCATACCCGTTGCAGCTGTTAAACCAGCTGGTTTTGCGATCATGAGTTTAGGGTCATCAATGGCAATGAGTGGGGTACAACGCCAGTCGACAATTGCCATTTTTACGTGAGTGTCTGTATTGGTAATAATACAGAAACGAGTCATTTCAGATGCAGTACCAGCAGTTGTATTCACTGCAATCAACGGCGTCATTGGCACTTTGCTTTTATCAATACCTTCGTAGTCACGAATATGACCACCACCAGCAGTGACTAAACCAATCCCTTTCGCACAGTCATGAGATGATCCGCCACCTAGAGAGACAATAAAGTCACAGCCATTTTCGTTATAGGCATTTACACCGTTATGAACATTAATATCGGTTGGGTTAGGTTCAGCACCTGGGAATATATGGCTTGCAACGCCTGCTTCGGTTAAATAGTTTGCGATAAGATCTGCGACACCAAATTTAAATAAGCCTGCATCGGTCACAATTAATGCTTTTTTTGCGCCGAGGTTTTGTGCCTTCGTACCAATTTCTTTGGCACATCCTGGTCCAAAGAGTGATACGCATGGAATATAAAAACCGTTTGTTTGATCTGCAATATTTTTAAAAGCCATGGAGTGATTCCTTCTTCCATAAATCCATTGTTTGTTATTACAGGTGAGCCTCACCATGGCCTTAGTATTGTGATGTGAAGATTATTTTCCTACCTACCAAAAACCTACCAAATATTATTTTATTATTAGTTGTTGATTTATAATGATTTTACAGAAATTCTGGCGCATTCATTTAATTTTTTCGGGAAAGTCGTTAAGCTATGGGCTGTTGAAGATGTACTTATGAGATTATGAAACAGGAAACTGCGCTTAAACTGCTTAAAGCAGGTGAAAATGTCTTTTTAACCGGTTCGGCTGGTGCAGGGAAAACCTATACACTTAATCAGTACATCCAATACTTAAAAGCACGTAAAGTGCCTGTGGCTATTACAGCATCTACAGGTATTGCTGCAACGCATATGAACGGCATGACCATTCATACATGGGCGGGCATCGGTATTAAAGATCAGTTAACTGACGATGACCTAAAACGTATGAAAGAGCGTAAATATCTCAAGGAACACCTTGAAAATGCGCAAGTTCTCGTCATTGATGAAATCTCGATGCTCCATGCTAAGCAGCTTAATCTGGTCAATCAGGTTTTAAAATATTTTAAAGAAAGTGATGAAGCTTTTGGCGGTATTCAAGTCATTGTAGCTGGAGATTTCTTTCAGTTACCACCAGTTGGGCGTAATAGTGAAGCCAACCGTGACAAGTTCTGTTTTATGTCTGATGCATGGGTCGAAGCCAAATTTCGCGTATGTTATTTAACGGAACAACACCGTCAAGATGATGAAATTCTAAATCAGATTTTAAATGCCATTCGTGCGCAGAATATTCAATCAGATCATTTACACGCATTACGTCAATCACGCTCGCAAGATATTGGTGAGACTTTTACTCGTCTTTATACTCACAATATGGATGTCGACAATATCAATTATCAGCACTTAAATGAAATTGATAATGAAGGGCATCAATTTAATGCAGTTTTAGATGGTAATGAAAAACTGGTAGAAACTTTAAAATCTTCGGTACGCGCACCAGAAGAACTCACCTTAAAGAAACATGCAAAAGTCATGTTTGTAAAAAACAACTTTGATATGGGATATATCAACGGGAGTTTAGGTGAAGTTATTGGCTTTGAAGAAGATGATGAAAACGGGTTATTGCCAAAGGTAAAACTAACCGATGGCACGACATTGTTAGTTGCGCCTGAAACATGGTCAGTCGAAAACGAAGCGGGCAAAGTGATTGCAAGTTTCCAGCAAATTCCACTTCGTTTGGCATGGGCGATTACCATTCATAAAAGCCAAGGTATGACTTTAGAAGCTGCTGAAATTAACCTCACGAACACCTTTGAAAAAGGTCAGGGTTATGTGGCATTGTCGCGTTTAAAATCTTTAACAGGCTTAAAGTTATTGGGTATTAACGAGCAAGCTTTAGAGTTAGATAGTTTGGCTGTAAAAGCAGATCGCCGTTTCCAAGAGCTTTCTAAAGAAGCCGAAGTTAATTTTGCTGATGTAGATTTAACCGCCCAGCACAAAGCATTTATTCGTCATTGTGGGGGAACTTTAAATGAAACCGAGATTTCTCGTAATGAGAAAAAAATCGCAAAAGGTGGAAAGCAAAATTACGCTACGGCAACTCTAGATGAGACACGTGCATTGTTTGAAGAAGGTTATGAAATTGAAGACATCGCGCATGAGCGTGGTCTGACACCAGCAACCATCATTAATCATTTAGCACGACTTCATAAAGAACAAAAACTGGATATTTCGGTTGCCCATCCGGGTGAAGAAGTAGTCGAAGAAATCCGAAAAATTTATAAGAAGCTGAAAAAGCGCCAAAACCCAGATCATTTTTCTGATGATGGTTCGATCAAACTAAGACCAATCGTTGAAGCAACCAGTCCTCGAATGGGATATGATCAGGTTCGATTAGCTTTATTATTTATTGAGTAAAGTTTAATTAGCTTAATTACTTATTACATAAATTGAGGTGGCTATGCCGCACGTTGTAGTTGATTATTCAGAAAACTTAACTGGATTAAACGCAAAACAATTACTTGAAGAAATTAATACCACACTGATTGAGACAGAGCTATTTAGTCCAGAAGACATTAAAAGCCGTGCGCGTAAAGACGAGGTTTTCCTCATTGGCTTAGGGGCTGATCAAGCTTATATTCATGTAAAAGTTTATATTTTGTCTGGAAGAACTGACGAACAAAAACAGCTAATGGGTGATCAGTTATTAACGGCACTCAGCAATAAAAAATATCTACAACAAGAGTTTAATAAAGAAATTCAATTGTGCGTTGAGCTTGTCGATATGCCAAGAGAAGATTATTTCAAGCAAGTTGTATAACACTAAAAAGCGCAATTTCGATCAAGAATAGAGATCAGCACTATGTAAAAGTAGTGCTATCGAATGAACAGACATGAATGTATGGCTGTATATATCCAAAAGCTGCAACTGGTTTGCGATTATATTCAAAGACATTTAGATGAAGATTTAGATGTTGACCGATTAAGCCAGATTGCGGCCTTATCCAAATTTCATTTTCATCGTATTTTTGCCGTTCATATTGGTTTAAATGTGATGAAGTTTATTCAACTTTCTCGTTTAAAGCGGGCCTCTTTTCAATTGGCTTTTGAACCTGAACTCAAAATTATTGAGATTGCATTGCAAGCAGGGTTTGACAGTCCAGAGGCATTTACTCGTGCATTTAAGCGTTCATTTGATCAAACTCCGCGGGCTTTTAGAGATAAACCGGATTGGGAATCCTGGCACCAGAAGTTTGTTTTTACACTTCCAAAAAGTGAGCTAAAAATGAATGTAAATATTGTTGAGCGTCCTGCTGAAAAGATTGCCTATCTGTCGCATTTAGGCAGTCCAGATAAAGTCTTTGAAACCGCTGCACGTTTTATTGCTTGGCGTAAAGAAACAGGTTTGTCGCCCGTGACCAAGTCTAGAACTTATGGGATTCCGTTTGCTGACCCTGAGCAGACTCCGTCTGACGAGTTTCGATTTGATATTGCTGGTTCAATTGAAAAGGCTGTACCCGAAAATCGTTACGGCGTACAAACAGGAGAAATTCCTGCGGGTCGTTATGCGACCGTAAGACATTTGGGTAGCCACGACCAGATTAAAGATAGTGTTTATTACATCTTTAGAAACTGGTTACCTGAGCAACCCGAAGAAGCAGGGGAATATCCAGTTTTCTTTCATTATCATAATTTTGTGCATGATGTGAAAGAATGTGACCTTATTACAGATATCTACTTACTTTTAAAATGAGAGTAGTTTGATAAAGGCATAACTTGCAGTTATGCCTTTAAACCTAATAGTTTTATATTTGCATATTGCTCAATCAGGTTGGCATCTAACATATGAATATAGTCCATAAAGATGTTACTAAAGCTTCCCATGGTTTGTGCCTGATTGGCAGCAAGTTTACCCGCAATTGAAAAATGTACATGGGCTGAAAGCGCTGCAATGGTTGGCGTCGTTACCGCACTATATGCAGCTATTAATGCACCTAAAGCACAACCAGTTGCTGTAATTTTGGGTTGTAAGGGGCTGCCGCCGTTAACTTGGATAACGACATCTAGTTCTTTAGATAAAATGTAATCGGACTCACCTGAAATTGCGATACAGCCTGTATGTACTAATAGCGCGTAAGCCTGTCGATAGGCATCATCACTACTCAGGGTACTATCAACACCTTTAGATTGGACTTGATTACCTGCAAGCGTACTGATTTCTGATGCATTACCACGAATAACGCTAGGCTTAAATTGTAAAAGTTCATCTGTCATTTGACTGCGCCAAGCTAAAACTGGTCCATAGCCCACCGGATCAAGCACCCACGGAATGTTATTAAGTTGCGCTGTTTTTGCAGAGATTTGCATGGCCTGCATTTGCTCTGAAGTCGGGGTGCCTAAATTAATGCTCAAGGCCGATGATATTTTGGTAAAGCTTTCTGCTTCATAAGGATTATCAATCATCGCAGGTGAAGCACCAGAAGCGAGTAATACATTGGCTGTATAGTTAGCTGCAACACTATTAGTAATACATTGCACAAGAGGCGTTTTTGCCTGCATGTTGTGCCAAGCTTCAATGACCTGTTCAATCAAACTAGATGTCGATGTCATATTATTATCCCGAGTAAGCTAAAGTGATATAGATTTAGTGGGTAAAATAGTGGTCTTGATGCTTACATTTTTGGCAAATTAAAGAAACATAATCTGCCGCATCATAATCAACAGTTAAATCATTTGAACCACAATGCATACAACGTTTAACTGAGTAAAAATTTAAACGTGGTTCAATTTTTCGCCATGCTTTCCATACCGGTTGTACAAATATCTGTTCGTCATAACCTAAGAAGCGGTTAAGCAAAATATAACTCATTTTACTGTAAGGAATATTGTGAGGACGCGGCAGCATTGAGGTCTCCCACTTTTCAGCTAAGGCTCTCTCTCGATATTGCTCTAAAGTTTTCTTTAATAGATTGGTATTAATAAATTTCTCATTGCGAGGCTGTAAAACTTTTTGCTTATATAGATATTCGAGTGCAGTTTGTACGAGATAATAAATCTGCCCAATCGCCAATGATTCCATTAAGCGGTAGCAAAAGCTTTGGAAATTTGAATTCCCAGCAATCTGGATGCTCCAAGTTCGACAATAAAATTGCATGAACTGAATAATTTCTTGATAGAGCACCTGAAAAAGTACATCTTTAACTTCATCTGCACTACGAAAGGGAACGCCGTAACTTAAATTTTCATAAAACCAATTACGTAGTTGCTGAGCCACACTAAATAGACTTGGATCGCTGTAGCCATCTAAACGAATATTTAAATAAAAACACTGTGGGTCATCAGTTTGATCATTTGCATTCAAAATGCCATCTTTATGCAACTGTTTAATTAAATAGCTCTGAAACATCCAGTTAGGCGTGATGTGATGATATTTAATTTTGTCCCAATGAATATATTCATCATGAGTGATTTCTTCACGCGCATATTCATCAAGTAGACTCAGCAAGAAAAGTTTATGCAAAAAACTGAGCTGTTCCAGACTGCGTTGTGGCTGCTCTTTTGATTTAAATTGGCGTTGTTCTTGTAGACGTGTTTGCTGTAAAAGCTTTTTACGTTGTTTGGTACACGTTTCACAGTGGCACGTCATTTTTTCATCTTTAAATACGCGGTGCTGACAATGACTGCATTCATGAAATTGAATGTCTTGTTCAAATTGCTCGGCATCTACCCAATACATTGAAGCTTGGCAGAGAGGACAATGGCTACTTTCATCCAGTTGTTTCTGTAGAATTTGTAAGGCCATTTTGCTCCGAACATAAAATAAAAAATGATGGGGGCTATTATACACAGCCGTACTGTATATGGCTGAGATTGCTAGTTGCGTTTGTTGTTAAAATAAAAAGACCTAAAATCTATGTGAGAATTTTAGGTCTTTATCTCGAGTTAAATTGTTGATTAAACAGGGCACGGCAAGTTCTCATCATTTTGTCCAAGTTTTTTGGCATTAATAAGTGCCTGTACTTTTTTACTTGGTAATTTTACTTTGCCTAGTGCATCGTAAGTATTCACAATGGAGCTAACCTCCTGAGCCGTTATAGAAATACCTTCCGCAGTTAAGAACACCGCAATCACATGGTGATCGAGTCCTGCTGCGTGTAAATCATGAATCGCTTTAATATTTTCTAAACGATGAAAATGTGCTTTTAATTCCATATTGACACCTCTTGCTCTTATTGAAATACCCATATTGGTCTATTTAAATAGGCAAGAACCATGCCCAAAATGTAAGCTGATTCTAAAAAATGTTAAAAGCTAAAGGTGTTTTATTTTTATTGTATAGATTGCTTATATAAACAACGATTATCGTAAATTTGGTCTAATCTGTGCTAATAAAACCAGATTCTAATTTGAAATGTATCAATGAAGTCCCATTAATTTTATAAAGGTAAGCAAATACAGTATGTATGACTTGGCGTATGATATTTCATGGCGACTCATACTGCCGTTTTAGACGAGTATATAAGGAATAAAGATGAATATTGCGGCGCAGCCTCCAGTTCAGGCAGATCAAACAGTTTATTTAAAAGATTATCAAAAACCTGCGTTTTTAGTTGAATCAATTAATCTTGATATTCAAGTATATGATGATAAAACGATTGTTGATTCAACACTTGTCATGAAGCGCCAAACTGAGGGCGATCTGGTTTTGCTTGGTCGTGATCTTGAGTTGCAATCTGTTCAGTTAAATGGACAAATTCTTACTTCTGCACAATATTCACTCGATAGTGAGCAATTGGTGATCACTAACGCACCAGCTGAAGTCATTTTACAAACACAGGTCATTATTCATCCGGAAACCAATACTCAATTAGAAGGTTTATATAAAGCCGATGAGTTGTTTGTAACCCAAAACGAACCTGAAGGTTTCCGCAAAATTACGTTCTACCCAGACCGTCCAGATGTACTTTCTGTCTTTACAACCCGTGTAGAAGCTGACAAAAAATATCCAGTATTACTTGCCAATGGTAATTTGCTAGAAACAGGTGAAGTTGGCGAAAACCGTCACTTTGCGATCTGGCAAGACCCGACTAAAAAACCAAGCTATTTGTTTGCTTGTGTCATTGGTGATTTAGCTGTACTTAAAGATCGTTATACGACGTCTGAAGGGCGGGATGTTGCTTTAGAAATTTATGCAATTGAGAAAGACATTCCAAAATGCCATATCGCGATGGAAGCATTAAAGCATTCAATGCGTTGGGATGAAGAACACTATGGCCGTGCGTATGACCTCGACAATTATATGATTGTTGCGGTAAGTCAGTTCAACATGGGTGCAATGGAAAATAAAGGTTTAAATATCTTTAATACGTCATGTGTACTTGCCGATGAAGAATATACGACTGACGCAGCGATTATGCGTGTGCAGTCTGTGATTGCCCATGAATATTTCCATAACTGGACAGGTAATCGTATTACTTGCCGTGACTGGTTCCAACTCTGCTTAAAAGAAGGCTTAACCGTATTCCGTGATCAATCTTTCTCAGAAGATTTACAATCTGCTGCGGTTCAACGTATTGATGATGTTGCTGTGCTTAAATCTCATCAGTTCCCTGAAGATGCAGGTCCATTATCGCATCCGCCACGTCCAGACCACTTCGTAGAAATTAATAACTTCTATACGGCAACTGTTTATGAAAAAGGTGCGGAAATTAACCGCATGATGTCGACCTTACTCGGTAAAGAAAAATACCGTCAAGGAACCGATGAATATTTCCGCCGTCATGATGGACAAGCTGTAACTGTAGAAGATTGGGTTGCTGCTTTAACAGCGGGTTCTGGTGTAGATTTATCTGCATTCTTAACTTGGTATAACCAACCAGGTACACCAAAGCTTGAAGCAAAAGGTGAATATGATGCAGCAGCACAAACTTACCGTTTAAGCTTTAAACAAAGCCTGAAAGCACATCCTAAATACCCAAATTTAAAAGCTGTTCCAATTCCTGTGGCTTTAGCACTCTTTAATGCTAAAACAGGTGAGCAATATACATTGCACAGTGACAGCTTATTTGTAAACGATGTTAAAGATGGCGTGTATTTGTTTGATCAAGATGAGGCAAGCATTGAATTTACTGGCGTGACTGAGCAACCAGTGGTGTCGCTACTTCGTAATTTCTCAGCTCCTGTAAATCTTGCATTTGATTATACCGATGCAGAGTTGGCATTCTTAATTCAGCACGAAACGAATGGTTTTAACCAATGGCAAGCAACCCAAACCTTGCTTGAGCGTATTTTGTTAGAAGACCATTCTGCTGATGCTTACATTCAAGCCATTCAAAGCACTTTACCTGAGCTAGTTGGTCGTGACCCGCTTTTAGCATCACGTTTATTTGATGTGCCAAGTGAAGGTTACGTAGGTAGTCGTATCGATCAGAACTATGCACCAGCCGATATTCATGTAAAACGTGAAGCCTTGCTGAATCGTTTGGCGCAAGAGTTAGGTTCATTCTGGAAAGATACTTACCTTACACTTGACCCAGACCTGCAAAAAGAGTTTTCTTTGGCAATGGGAGTGCGTGCGTTAAAGAACATCATGCTGATGATGATGGCTCGTCAGGGTGATCAAACTGCATTTGAACTTGCACACGTGCAATATCAAAACACAGGTAATATGTCTGAACGCTTAGGGGCGTTACGTGTATTGGTTTGGCAAAATGCACCTCAAGCTCAAGATGCACTTGCTGATTTCTATGAACGCTTTAAAGATGAAGCTTTATCTTTAGATCAATGGTTTATGATTCAGGCAGCAAACCCAAATGCGACAGCAGAAACAATCGAGTACCTGACTCAACATCCAGACTATGATTTAACAACTCCAAACCGTATTCGTGCGGTGAGTGGAGGGGTATCAAATAACCCTGAAAACACTTGGGGCTTTGGTGTAGCTCACTTTATTAACCTTGCTCAATATCTAGATGAAAAGAACCCAATTTTAGGTTCACGCCTGTTACAGGTATTGTCGCGTTGGTACACACTTGCAGAGCCTCAACGTACTCAAGTGCAACAAGCTTTGCAAGCATTGCAACCTAAAGTGAAGTCGAAAAACGTCTCTGAAACTTTAAATAGTATGTTAAGCGTTTAATTATTTAAAATTACTTAATAAAGGTCTCTTATGAGGCCTTTATTTTTTATATAAATTTAAGAATATGGACCAGTCAAAATTTAAATTATTAATTTCCTATAAGTAATTTTATTTAAGTTAAAGACTTTAATGACTTATTTAAAAGATATCTTTTAAATCTCATAAAAATAAAATAGCTGAAACGATTAAGATGAAAGATAGGATAGGTAAAGTTTGCTTTTTTATAATTAATAATAAAAATAATCAAATTTTTGACATATTTATTTAAAATTTAGCAAATAAATTTTAAATTAATTTTATTAAAATTATTTAAATCAAATAGTTATATTTTTTAATGTTAACTTTTGTTTTTTTATTGTTAAATTGAGTAATTATATTTTATTAAATAGAAACTAAAGCAATAACAAAGACATGCATTTTTATTATTTTTATGTATGATGTCTAAAATAGGATGAAAAATAAGCTTTAAAAGAGCAGTCAAATAAAAATGATTGTAAGGATAAGAGTTAATTTTTTTATATCTATTAATTCGACAATTTAGTTTAAAAGGTTTTAGCCATGAAAAAGACTTTTTTTTATTTCTCAGCAATTGCTCTTGGATTATTTTCTCTTAATGCAGCAAATGCCGCTACAGCAACGGGGACATTAACAGTTAAGGCGGCAATAACAAATAGTTGTGTCCTTAATACCTCTGCAACAGGGACGACAACAAATGCAGTTTTAGACTTTGGTACTTTTAGTTCTCTAGCTACCAATGAAGATGCGGATACAACAACGACAGGGGGTACTTCAATCAAAGTCCTTTGTAACAATACTGTACCGTGGACATTAGCTTTTGATGGCGGTAAAAATGCTCAAACGACCCAACGACGTATGATTGGTGGAGCAACAAGTAACGAATTTATTCCTTATAACCTCTTCTCAGATACAGGGCGTGCCACTGCAATCGGCATTGCAACAACAGCCTATAGTGGAACTGGTAGCGGCGCAGTACAAACAGTAAACGTATATGGTCGTATTCCTGCTGGTTCAGCGTTGCCGAGTGCTGGTAGCTATGTTGACACTGTAACCGTAACAGTAACTTATTAATTTTTATAAATTAGAAATATTGTTAGCTCTTTTTGAAAGGGCTAACACATTAAAAAAAGTTATATTTGAGTAAATCATGAAAAAAAATATCATTATTATTACGGGATTATTCTTATCTTTTTCTAGCTCTATTAACGCCGCTACAATCCGTCTTTCGCCTGTGAATGTAGAAATATTAAGTCATCAAAATGCTTCTTCAATTAGTTTATATAACCAGTCAAATGAAAGCGCTGATTTACAGATTCGCGTATTTGAATGGACTCAAAAAAATGGGCAAGATCAGTTAACAGCTACAGATGAGATTGCAATTAGTCCACCATTTTTAAAATTACAGTCTAATGACTCTTACAACTTGCGTGTAGTTAGAATTAATCCAGCACCCATTTCTGGTGAAAAAACCTATCGTATTATTATTGATGAATTACCAAAACCGATTGATAGTCGTAAAGCAGCACAAGGAGTAAATGTATTACTTCGCTCATCATTACCCGTATTTGTAGTCAATAAAGACGCAATTACTCAACTGACTTGGAAAATTGATACTCATCAGGAAGCACCGTCTTTAAATATGAGTAATATTGGAAATCGGCATGCACTCTTAAATGACTTAATGCTAGTTGATACAACAGCGAATAAAAGTTACCCCATTAAAGTAAATACCGTAAACGGTTATATTCTTTCGCAGCAGGCACGAAGTTACTCGATTAATAATTTTACATATCAGCCAAATCATAAATACAGCATTTCTCTGACAGTTAATGGTAAGAAAACCACACTTTAAGAGGCTTATATGAAATACATTATAGGTGTCTTATGTGTTGCGTATTTTCCAGTGCATTCATTTGCTGAGCAACTCGTAGATCATACAAATACTTTAATTCCAAGTGTTCCTGAATCTATAGATGGCAATAATAAATATTCAAAGGAAAAGATGAGTGGGCAGGAGCAAGAACTTAATTTTATTCAACTATTTTTAAATATTTCTATTAATTCTAATACTTCAGAAGACTTGTTTGCCGTAAAACAATCTAAGGATGGAAAGCTATATATTCGCTCTAGCGACTTAAAAAGTTTAAGGATGAAAATGGATGAGCACACTCCTGATAACCAATGGGTGTGTATTAACGAGCTAAAAGGAATCCAGTTTAAATATTTAGAGAATCAACAGGCTTTAAATTTACAAGTTCCTTCGAACATGTTGACGGATTATTCAGTTGACTTAAATGGTCAAAAACTTACGAGTCCTCATTTTTTTAAAAGGAAACCTTTAAACGCAGCCATTTTGAACTACAGCCTGTATCACACCATGACCAATGACGAGAATGTTCTTTCAGGTTCAGCAGAAGGGATTTTTAACAGCGCAATTGGGAACTTTTCTTCAGGTGTCTTATATAACGGTAGTAATGAAACTAATTATAGCCATGAAAAATGGGTGCGTCTGGAAAGTAAATGGCAGTATGTAGACCCTGAAAAAATCAGGATATATACCTTAGGGGACTTTATTTCCAATAGTTCGGATTGGGGGAATAGTGTACGTCTGGCAGGTTTCCAGTGGTCAAGTGCTTATACCCAACGAGGTGATATTGTCACCTCGGCACTGCCGCAATTTTCTGGCTCAGCAGCACTCCCTTCAACTTTAGATTTATACGTTAACCAGCAAAAGATTTATTCAGGACTTGTGCCATCAGGCCCGTTTGATATTAAACAGCTCCCGTTTATTTCTGGAAATGAAGTCACCCTTGTGACCACCGATGCCACGGGTCAGCAGAGTATTACCAAAAAACCTTACTATTTTTCATCTAAGATTTTGGCAAAAGGCATTAATGAATTTTCAGTAGATGTCGGGGTTCCACGCTACAACTATGGGCTATTTTCAAACGATTATGATGATGCCACTTTTGCTTCGGGTGCGATTCGATACGGCTATAGCAACTCACTGACCTTAAGCGGTGGTGCAGAAGCTTCAACAGATGGCCTTTCAAATCTGGGCACTGGTTTTGCCAAGAACCTGTTTGGTTTTGGGGTGATTAATGCCGACATTGCAGCGAGTCAGTATAAAGATGAAAACGGTTATTCTGCCTTGGTCGGCCTAGAAGGGCGGATTAGTAAGAATATTTCGTTTAATACCAGTTATCGTAAAGTATTTGATAACTACTTTGACCTTGCTCGTGTGTCACAAATTCGATATTTAAAAGAGAACCAGATGACTTCTGAGCCACAGAACTATCTGAGCTACAGTGCATTGGCAGATGAGATATTTAGGGCTGGGATGAGCTATAACTTTTACGAAGGGTATAGCGCTTATCTAGGGTATAACCAGATTAAATATAGCGACAACGCTAATAAATTAGTATCTGCTAACTTAAGCGGAAGCCTGAATAAGAACTGGGGCTTTTATACCTCAGCATATAAAGATTATGAAAACCATAAAGACTATGGCATTTACTTTGCGCTGAGCTATACGCCGTCTACTCGAGTCAATGCGATTACGAGCGTATCTAGTGATAGTGGCAGGCTGATTTACCGTCAAGAAATATTTGGCTTGTCAGCACCAAAAATCGGTTCATTTGGATGGGGAGGCTATGTTGAGCATGATCAGGATGCGAATCAAAACAATGCATCGATCTATGGGTCTTACCGAACTCGGGCAGCTTACCTAACAGGTCGGTATAACCGAATTGGAGATAACGACCGAGTTACAGTTTCAGCGACAGGATCGTTAATTGCAGCAGCAGGACGAATCTTTGCGGCCAATGAAATTGGAGATGGCTACGCGGTTGTGACCAATGCTGGACCACAAAGTCAAATTCTAAATGGTGGGATAAATCTAGGAACAACGGACAAGTCTGGAAGGTTTCTTATTCCAAGCCTCATGCCATATAGAGAGAACCATATTTATTTAGATCCGTCGTACCTTCCTTTAAATTGGAATGTTAAATCTACAGACCAAAAAACAGTTGTAGGTTATCGCCAAGGAACACTCGTTGATTTTGGTGCTCATCAGGTTGTTTCAGGCTTAGTGAGAGTCGTTGATAAAAACAACTCACCATTGTTGCCTGGGTATAGCGTTCGAATTAATGGGCAACAAGATGGTGTGGTTGGCTACGACGGTGAAGTATTTATTCCAAACCTATTAAAGCAAAACAAACTTGAAGTAGATCTTCTGGATCAGGGTTCATGTCAAGTTGACTTCACTTATAACAGTAATCAGTACTCAACTAAAAAATTGGGACCTTATATATGTCATTAAATATTATGAATAAGGCTCAAATAGAGAGCTATAAGAAATTTTCCTTATCTTTAAAATACTTTATAGGTATTTGCTTATTTTATCTCGTTTATGCATTTTTTAGTCCAGCACATGCTGCTTGTACGGTAGCTGGAACGACCAATAATACGTTTACCTACACGGCAGCAAATATTAATAGTGACGCAACTGTAAACTTTTCGGGAACAATTACTTGCACGAATGGAGGAATAATTCAGATTTCTCCATTTATGTGTATGAAGACCGTATTTACAGGAGCAACCACTGCGAATAATAGCGTATCGCTACCATATACAGTCACTGCAACTGTAGGTGGAGCGGGTTCCTCTACCACTAACCAAACCTCTAATGTTTGGTATGGTCCAGTGGTAACTGTTGCTTCAAATAATATTCTTAGTTACTCGGTCAATGTGAAAGTACCGGCACGAACAGGATCGCTCATTGCATATCCTCAAGGCACATATACAGCTTCGGTTCAACTATTTTGGGATATGGATATTCTAGCGGCGTTATGTTTAGGGGATGTCATTAGCTGGAGCTCTGGAAATGTAACGTTAACAGCGAACTTTGTAGTGCCGACACTTTGCCAATTAAACTCAACTTCAACTGTTGATTTCGGCAATATTAATGATATTAGTACGGCTAGTCGTGATTACACTGCACAAGGTGCGGTGAATACCACTTGTAATTCTGGAACGCCATATAGCATTTACTTAAGTGATGGAGACAACCGTATAAGCGGTGGATTCAGGCGTATGAGTCATGGCAATAATGAATTTATACCCTATCAGTTATACAAAGATGCTGCCTATAGTTCAGTGTGGGATGCTACAGGAGGAGTGAATAGTGTTGGTGGAGCAGGTGGAGTGTCTGGTACAGGAACAGGTACTGCGCAAACCACCCCAGTTTATGGAAAAATTCCGCAAGGTACTACGATTGCAAGTAAGCCAACAAACTATTCTGATAGTGTTGTTGTTACAGTGACTTATTAATTTATCAAATATACGCGGTTCTATTTTAATGGCATGGTTCCGCGTAATTTTAATTGTATTCATTAAAAATAGCTGAACATAAAACGATATAAATCAAATAATTTTGGCATTTTGAAACTTATTCGTCATCAAAAATAGTTTGACTTAAAAATACATACTGTATATTTATTGATTAGTTCTAAAAAAGAACTAGTGAGCTAAACAGGCAATTAAAATAAAGGTGAACAAATGTCGGATATTATTTTGCATCAATGGGAAATTTCCCCATTTTGTCAGAAAGTTTCAAGAATCTTGAAATTTAAAGGAATTTCATTTGAAACAGTTAACTATAATGGCATTCTGGGAGCTAAGGTCCCTTTACTCAGTAAAGTGGGTAAAGTACCTGTAATTGACCATAATGGACAGCGAATACAAGACAGTACCCGAATTGCTCGCTACCTAGAAGAAACTTATCCAGATACACCACGGCTTTATCCAGAAGATCCAAATCAAAAGGCACTTGCAGAGTTGTGGGAAGACTGGGCAGATGAATCTCTCTATTTTTATGAAGTCTATTTACGCGTCAATGACCCAGATGCGTTAGAAGAAGCAATTCGCATTAGCAGTATTGGCCGCCCAGCGTATGAAAGACCAATGGTAAAAGGATTTATTTTAGCCGAGTTAAAAACACAGCTCTTCTTTCAAGGTTTAGGCCGAATGAAAGCTGAAAATGTTGAAGCGGAGTTTAGAAGACACCTTGACCGTATCGAACAAGTTTTATCGCAAAGTGAATGGTTAGTTGGAGACTCTCAGACAATTGCCGACATTGCTGTGGTCGCTCAACTTGGTGAAGTGGTTCGCACAAGCAAAAAATTTGGTAAAGAAATTTTGGATCGTCCGTTTATTGCTTTATGGTATAAAAAACAAACAGGGTGAAATGACCATGACATTAGCAACACCAGATAAAAAATTAGATTGTGCAGTTGTTATTGGCGTTGGTGCATTACAAGGTATTGGCGCAGCCGTGTGCCATCGTTTTGCAAAAGAAGGTTTAAAAGTTTATGTCGCTGGGCGCACTTTCCAGAAAATTGAAGCAGTGGCTGCCGAAATTCATTCGAAAGGTGGAGACGCTGTCGCATTTCGCCTAGATGCAGAAGATATAAAGCAAGTACAAGCTTTGTTTGACACAATCACCAGTCAAAATGAGCGCATTACTGCTGTTGTTCATAATGTGGGGGGCAATATTCCCTCAATCTTTTTACGAAGTCCACTGTCGTTTTTTACGCAAATGTGGCAATCCACTTTTTTATCGGCTTATTTAGTTTCTCAAAGCTGCCTAAAAATTTTTAAAGATCAAAACCACGGTACGCTTATTTTTACAGGTGCGAGCGCTTCTTTACGCGGGAAACCTTTTTTCGCAGCTTTTACCATGGGTAAATCTGCTTTGCGGGCTTATGCACTCAATCTAGCTCAAATCTATAAAGTACAAGGCATACATATTGCTCATGTGATTATTGATGGAATGGTCGATGGCGATAGAGTAAATAAAGCATTATTTGGTCTAGGGCGGTTAGCCCGTCTTACACGTGGCACGGGTGGCCTCAATATTGATGCAATTGCAGAAAACTATTGGATGCTTTACCAACAAACGCCGAAGCTTTGGACGCATGAACTCGATTTACGCCCTTACCAAGAAAAATTTTGAGAGAGACTAAAATGCTAAAAAAAATATGTCAGAGATTTCAAAAAAAGCAGGGTTGTGTTGTCGTTGCGGGTCATGACCTACACCTGATCGAGCGCGATTTTGTAATTCTGGATAAAAACGCACAATTTCCATTACATCTTTATCAAGTTGTACATGATTCGGCTGCAAAAAAAATCCAAGTTCACTCCATCAACGATGGCGTGACAGCAATTCATTTAAACTTAGTGAATGCCGATCATTTAAAAAACTTGGTGCGTTATATTTCCAGTCAAAGACACACAATTGAACTCTGTGTGTTTCAGCCGAATTTTTCATTTTCACCCAATATTGAGGCTCTATCTTTAGAAGAGATTGAACACAATTGGCAGACCACAGGGTTAAGTGCAGTGAGTGTAGCGCAAGCTGTAATTAAACCGATGTTAAAGCAGCAGCAGGGCACAGTTATTTTTCTTGGCGCACTATTTAACAACTCGACCCATTACGATGTGTTAAGCCAAAGCATGTTTGCGGGTATTCGTGCTTTAGCTCAGTCATTAGCAAGAGAGTTTCATCCTAAAGGCATTCACATAACCTATTGCATGGTTGAAAAATGGGATGGGCAGAACCAACACTTTATTTCATCTGTTAAGCAAGTGTGCCAACACATCTATCAGCAGCCTGATTCGGCATGGAGCCAAGAACTCAGCCTATCTTGAAATTTTACTTTTGCATGTTCTTAAAATACAGTACTGATCTGAAATGACGACAGAACAATAATTTCGATAGGTATTTACATGACAAAAATTAAGAGTGCTCAGCCAGCTATTAAAGTAGCTTGTATATTGGCAGCTTTCATGTGTGTTTCTTCATTAGCGCAAGCATATCAATATGATCAAACTGCTCGTTTAATTAATGAGCGTTTATCTTATATGAAAGATGTTGCGGGTTATAAAGCAGAACAGCATTTGCCGATTGAAGATTTAACTCAAGAAAAGAAAGTTCTCGATCAATCAGTTTCAGAGGCGGAATCTTTTGGCCTAAATAGTGAAACTGTGAAGCCATTTATTGTGACTCAAATGAATGTTGCGAAGGCAATTCAATACCGATATCGCGCAGACTGGTTGTCGAGTCCAGAAACCAATTGGAAACCGCAAGATTTAGCAGAAGTACGTTTAAAAATTAGTACGCTAAATACTGAGCTTTTAAAAAATATAGCCTATGAACTCAAGAAAAATAATAACAAAGCTCCTTATAGCTGTAGCTACATGTGGTCTGTACAGCACCCTCAACTTAAAGAGGCCGATAAAAAAGCTTTATGTATGACATTAAATAAAATTAAGTTAAAACAATAGGTTTTTTAAAACGGGGTATATAAATTGCTGATTCAATCCAGATTAAATCAGCAATCTCTTCAATTTTAAGTTTGCAGCACAATAGTCGAATGTGTATTGAAACTCTTTAACTGAGAAACGCTTTTAGCTAAAAGCGTTTACAACTGTTTTTTCATTTATTGAGCAATCAGCAAAACAGCGAGAATAAAAAAGACACAACCACTGATTTTATTTAATCTGGCAAAGTTATTTCCAGACAGCATTTTTTCTTTAAAAATTGAAGAAAAATTAGCGTATACCAAGTGAATTAAGAAACCAATGAGACAAAAAGTTAAAGAAAGTATTAAAAATTGATTTATTATTTTTTCTTTTATATCAATAAATTGTGGAAATAAGGCAATAAAGAAAACAATCGTTTTTGGGTTGAGAAGTGATGCGAATAACCCTTGATAGAATAATTTAGATTTACTTACCGCTTTTTCACTTGTTTCAGTATCTAATAAATCTTGAGAAGGTGATGTTTTGATAAAGTTTCTATAGCCGAGATACATTAAATAAAATGCACCAATAAATTTTAAGACAGTGAAAATAGTGGGGTTACTGGTAATGATTAAACCAACTCCACTTGCTGAAATGACTGCGATTACAAACATGCCAATAATTAACCCAATAATTCCAAATAGGGCTGTACGTACTCCGTAATTTATTGAGTTTGTGACTGTAAATAAAACGCCTGGTCCTGGACTAGATAGCGTAAGAAAGGCAATTGTTATGAAAACTAGTAAACCACTCACTTATTATATCCTTTTAAAAATGAATTATTTAAATTAAAAAAGCCTTCTAATGTTTCTCAGAAGGCTTTTAGTTTTATGCGCTTGCCAATTCTTTAACTGAATCTAAAGTAGTTTTGTCTCTCACCTCAAAGGCAACAAGACCTTTCCAATTGTGGCGGTTAATTGTTTCGATAAAGTCAGAATAATTTACAGTGCCGCGACCAATACTAAAGTGTTGATCTTGTTCACCATTGTTATTGCTAAAAGAAATACCTTTAATTTTGTCGTGATATTTATCTACCACAGCAACTGGGTCACCTTCACCCACATTTGCATGTCCTGCATCTAAGAAGAAATAGACATTTTTGTGGTCAATTTTATTAAAAACATAATCGTATTCTTCCATGTGGGTAAACACATAATGGAAAGGACGATAGTTTTTATAATTTGATAAATTCTCCAAATAAATATCAACTGATTTTTCAGCAGCATATTCAGCTAATTCTTTAACAGATAAAATATAGTTATCGAGAGCTTTTTGTTTAGCCAATACAATTTTCTTCGGTTCTACAATACCACCACCGTGAATAACTAAAGGTGCTCCAATTTTTGCAGCAATATCAATTTCTTTTTTAACATATACAACGGCTGCTTCTCGTAAATAATCAACATCGCTACCTAATGGCGCTTTGAAGTTACCGTGGAAAATTGGTTGTACATTATATTTTTTGATTAAGCTGTTTAGATTTTCGATTCGTTCATCAGACCAGTCTGGAACCATTTCCCCATGTAAACTTCCATCCACATACCAGTGGGTGCATCCATCGTTATATGCCCTAAGGATACCTTCTTCGGCTGGTAAATATTGTTGATGAGCAATTCCAGAAGCAAAGTCTAGGTAATTATTCATTAAAGGCGAAGTCATTGTTATGTTCCTGATTTATTAAAGGTATTTGGGGTTAATTATTTATTCACTCGTTACCCAGCCGACATCTTATTTTTATTTTGGTACAAAAACATTAGACTAAAGTCTAATATATTTAAGTGGGTTACATGTATAAGTAGACAGGTCTGTATATACATAATTGATCAAAAAAATTAGGTTATATTTTTAAAAGATTCTTCACCTATTAGTTAGATATATTCAAAAATAAGTACTTTTTAATATATATAGTTACTAATTATTATTTTTTAAATTTTAAAGTTTTTTTTATTATTAGCATTATATTACAGATTTTTCTTTGTATATTTAATGGACTAATAAAAACTTTAATAGTTCGTTGGTTCGAATTATAATCATTATATAAAGAATAATATTGTTTAATAAATTGAATTATTAAATGGTAGTTTGAATTATAATCGCCATTTACTATTTTTACGGGGATAAAATGAAAATTATTTTTTTATCGATATTAGTTTTATTACAAATTAGCTTTTTAACTCAGGCTGAGGCACGAGGAAGCCGTGGGGGAGGGAAATCTTTTAGTAGTCATAGTTACTTTTCAAAGAGTAAATCATCATATGCACGAAGTAGCTATAGAGGTTCTCGTAGTGGTTCGTCTAGTAGTAGTTCTTCGGAGTGCCCTTGTAGTGGAACCAAAAATTGTGTGGGGCCGCGTGAAGACAAATATTGCACTACTTCGGATGGCAACAAACGCTATCGCTAATCAGTAAATTTAGATTTAGACGCAATATAACTCAAAAAGCTCTTGTTATTTAAAGAGCTTTTTTATAGCTAATGTTTTGATTCTTTCTTTTTGAACATTGACACCCAAAACCTCTCCGATTATTCTTTGCCTGCTGGCCACATTGCCAGTCAGCTTTTGACAGAGCTGGTACAAAAGGCGCACAACAACGTATTATTTCGTTTTGTGCGTTCTCCTAAGTCACGCCTTTATGGTGAGGCTAGGAGGGGCACGCTTGCGTGCGCTGGTTTCCTTTTGTACCAGTCTGTCAACCCTTCTAGTCTTGCCACCATTATTTGACAGTAACTGGTAAGACTCTTCTAAATCAAAAGGAGTCCGCCGTTATGCGTACTAATTCATCTCTCTCATTGGCAGTCCTTGCCGAAGTCTTTACATCCATATTATCCAACTGGCATTTAAAACGGTTTAATCGACTATAGGTTTTAACCTTTAGATCATTACGACTAAAAATCATATCAACAATAAAGCCTGAGATACATAAGGCAGGGTTTTGTGCTGCCTTAGTGTGCCTGTTTTTAGCACTCGATTTAAGAGTGGCGGCATTTTTATCTCATTTATATACAACAAAAAATTATTTTAAACGGTATGTCTATGCCAACTTTAGAAGCATCATTTAGAGCACTTCGAGTGCTGCACGTGGCAAGAAATTTATTTAATCAATATGGCTTTAATAATGTCGGTGTAGACCGAATCATTGATGAAGCTAAAATTCCCAAAGCTACTTTCTATAACGACTTTCATTCAAAAGCACGATTCATCGAGATGTGTCTCACTTTTCAAAAAGATGCGTTAAAAGATGAGGTGTTTTCGATTATCCATTCGTATCGTGAACTTATGGTGTTCGATAAATTAAAGAAAATCTTCTTTTTACATGCTGATTTAGAGGGGTTTTATCATTTACAGTTTAAAGCCATTTTTGAAATTGAAAAGGTTTATCCCACAGCCTACAAAATCGTTAGTGACTATCGGAAATGGTTCATTAAAGAAATTTATAAGCTGATTTTAACCGTAAAAGTTACCGCTACACTTGAAGACGCTTACATGTTTTTATTTGTGATTGATGGGGCAATGGTTCAGCTTTTAAGTGCAAACAAGATCGATGAAAGAGATAAGTTATTAGAATATTTTATGTCGATGCTCAATTAATTACTCATAACTCTAGATATTTAGTTTAGTCATGGTTATGAAGAAGCCCTCTAACGAGGGCTTCTAATTTATCTAAAAGAAGGTTGGTATAAGATTTTGTAGACTTTTTCTTTATATACATCATTCGAAATGACGCCTTTATCTCGCTGTTGTTTTAGCGATCTAAATTGTTGACCATGAATTTCTCTTTGAATATTCACATTATCATGATTTCTAATGTAGTAAAGGCTACGATCATGATCACTCATATTGACTGTTTCTTCAGTAGAGTAGGATGGCTGAGCTTCCTTTTCTTGATATTGTTTTGCAATTTCAAAAAAATCTACATTATGAGGAGGAGTATTAGAGTTAGAAAAGTCTTTTGATTGCCCATTAAACTTATGGTCTTGAGAACTCGCGTTCACTTCAAGCATGCTTTTATGCTTATTAAATTTAGGGCGATGATATTCTTGTTTCACTTGGAATGTATTTGTTTCAGAAAATGCTGCGGGAGAAAAAAGAATAAAATTTAAAGATAAAAAAATTAATAACAATCTATTCATTTCTTTTGAAGTCCAATTGAAATTGAGTAAATCACTGTATTGTAACATTAAAATTAAATTTTTAAAGGTTTAAGTTTTAGAGTGTTTGATCATTCGGTCAATAACAAGATGTGTGGGCGGATTTGCGCGAAGTTCTATTGAGAACTCCACATAAAAAATTATATAAGAAGAGATCTAATATCTTCAATTTTAGAGTGTTTATACATTATCCAATTTTAATATTTATCTCTTAGCAGATTTTTGCTTTTAAAAATATTTACTTTAAAATTTATTATTAAGTATTTCTAAATAGTTCTGGTGTGA
Organism: Acinetobacter sp. 161(2023); assembly: GCF_037027805.1. Taxonomy (NCBI): domain Bacteria; kingdom Pseudomonadati; phylum Pseudomonadota; class Gammaproteobacteria; order Moraxellales; family Moraxellaceae; genus Acinetobacter; species Acinetobacter sp. 161(2023). The sequence continues at coordinate 50,313 of NZ_JAZEYD010000018.1, forward strand.
CAACTACAATTCAATTTGTTAAATTGTGTGGTTTTTATAACAGTGGGCGAAATTTATGAAGACATTTTTAGTTATATCTTTATTGGGTTTTGGGCTGATTGGTTGTGCTTCTTCTACATATAATTCTCAAGAAAATTATTTAAATAACGCACCGACTACTCCAGTGAATAAAGCATTTAATAGTTTTAAAACACCTAAACACGGAATTTTTACCGATCAAGATGTCTATAATATGCCAGAGAATTCAAATATGAATTTTCGTTACGAAGTCCCTTTTTAAAGAAAAATAAATGATTAATTTAAACAAAGGTAGATAAGAGCTGCTTATCACCTTTGTTGACTAGGGATAATTAATGATTAATACGGCTTTCGGGTGGTTTTTTAAATTTTAAACTGTTAAATTTAAATTATTGAAAAAGGTATTTAAAATGAAAAATTTCACTATTATTGCTTCTTTATTTTTATTAGTTGGGTGTGCGACCGGCCATAAACAAGTCACTCCTGTTCAAGTGACCGATAATAAAATTGCTTCAGAGGCTGAAAAATATAAGAAGCAATATCAAAATAAGATTTATAAAATATGGGTTATTCCCAAGTCTTCTTCAGGTATGAGTGCAAGCGTTAAAGTATTTTTAACTGACACTGGCGAAATTGAGCAAATCATCTTTTTAGATAAAGAAGAACAGAAATTTAAAACAAGTATTGAAAAAGCGATCTGGCGTGCAAGCCCATTTGCTTTGCCTTCGGACCCAGAAGTAAGAAAGCAAGCAAGAAGATTCAATATGAAATTTCAGCCGAAATAAATGAGTTCTTCTTAAGCATGAGGGAGCGAATTTAAAATTTTTAAAGTATATTAAATTTGCTCTCTAGTTTTATAAAGTGTCCAAAATAATGTGTTTAATCGCTATAAAGATTTTCTTTAAAAGAAAATGTAATATTCCATTCTTAGAAAAATAAGTCAGTTTATATCTAGCTAAATAAAATTTAAAAATTGGTATTAATTTGAAGCACCTTGAAAACAACCTGCATCTAAGATGTATCTTAAAGTGTCAGTTACACAAATGATGATTGTTTGGTGTTGAATGTAGCCGTTAATTATTTAAGCATGAAAGGACACAAGTTAAGTAAAGGATGAATCTCATGATAGATGAAGAAAAACCCTTAAATTTTGACGATGATGAAGAGCCTCTTGATTTTGCCGATGAAGAATTTATCGATGATAAAAAAGAGGATGAGTTGTATAACAGCATTACCAAAGATGGTTCGAGCGTAGATCCGGCCGATGATGGTGAGCGACACATTCGCCCTGAAGATGGCGATCCCATCGAAATTGAAGAATAATTTAAAGCCCAATTCAATATTGGGCATTTTAACATATTAGGCTTTATATTTGAGCAGTACGGTACGTTCGATGTTATTTAATCATTATCATTAATGACTCAAAAAATTGAAAACTAAGCAATGAGTGTAGAGGTGGGTACATATATATTTATTGAATGATTAATTCTCGAATTGAAGTAAAACTATGAGTAACTATATTTCTGCATTTACCAACAAAATCAAAAATAAAGCAGTTCCACCGGTCAATGATGTTCTGCTCGCGTTTAAGACTTTGAAAAATGTACCAGGCGGATTAACCCTATTATCAAAAATTGTTAGTCGAGTTGCTCCATATTTTCAGACGGTAAATCCAATTATCCAAAAATTAGATGTAGATGTATGTGAAGCCTCAATCAAAAAAAATAAATCAATTGAAAATCATATCGGGACGGTACACGTTATTGCCATATGTAATGGGCTAGAATTTGTCATGGGTGTGTTAGCTGAAGCATCAGTACCTCAACATTTAAGATGGTTACCCAAAGGCATGAGCGTAAATTATGTAGCTAAGGCAGATTCTGATATTAAATTAGTAGCAACTATTGATGACGAGTGGAAAGTTGGAGATATGCAAGTAAAAGTTAATGCTTATAGAGCTGATGGGCAGCCAGTAGTTCAAGGGTATATCACGCTTTGGGTTACAGAGAAAAAGTAAATAACAGGGCATTAAATGCAAAAAATATTGGATTATCTTCGCAAATTTTTTACTGCCAAGCCTCAGCAAAATGCAGCAAACGATCATATTGCTACAGCAACTGATCATGGTGATGAATTAATAGGCGTCGCTGTTGATGAGATGTCTCTTAGTTTGGAAGGTGTAAATCAAATCTGTAATTTTGAAGGGTTGAGACTGAGTGCCTATGATGATGGTACTGGCGTATGGACTATTGGATATGGTACGACGCGATATCCTAATGGTAAGCGTGTAAGTGAAGGAGAGCGATGCACGCTTGAACAGGCTAAAAGCTATATGCAGCATTATTTAAAGATATTTGAGCGTGCCGTAAATAGTTCTGTAAAAGTCCCTTTAAAGCAAAATCAATTCGATGCATTAGTCTCTTTAACTTATAACATTGGGGTAAGTGCCTTTAAAAACTCGACCTTACTGAAAAAGCTAAATTTAGGTGAGTACAAAGAGGCCGCGAACCAGTTTGATGTGTGGGTAAATGCAGGAGGTAAGCGTTTGCAGGGGCTGGTTAATCGCCGTGCAATTGAAAAGAAATTATTTTTATCGTGAAAATAGTGCTTTTAATTTTTATTAAACGTTGTCAAAAAAATTCATGAAAAAGCCTGACCATTCGAGGCTTTTTCATATAGCAGTTGGATGGATTAACTTTTATCACCTAAGGTGATTCTGAGTCTGTTTAATGCTCCCATGAGTGAAATGCTGGTCGTTAACTCTACAATCTCTCTTTCACTAAAATATTCGGTTAAATGAGCTTTTACAATTTCAATTTTTTCAGATAGAAAAGTGACTGCCTCTGCAAGTTCAAGAGCAAGAAATTGCTTCTTTGAAAACATATTCGAGTGTTTATAGCCCGGAATTTTATCAATGACTTCTTGGCTGAGTCCCATATCTCTTAATTCCTGAGCATGAAAAGCGCAGCAGTAGGCACAGCCGTTGATTTGTGACACATACAACTCAGCTAAAGCAACTATTTGAGGATCAATGCCTGAGGTGCGAATAGATGCATGTGCTGAGTACAAATGATTAATCGTTTTTTTAGCAACTTCTTTATATTCCATAATATGGGCCAGTCTTTTCGTGATAAAAAACTATTATTTACCACTAGGTATAGATTGTAAATTAGGCACTATTTTGTTATATAGGTATATTTTTTATACCTAATTAAACAATGAAAGATAATATTTCTGGCTGTTCTGTAGAAGAGGCCATGACCGTATTAGGTGGTCGCTGGAGAATGTTAATTATTTCTTTTCTCATCGAAAGACCGATGCGCTTTAATGAGTTAAGACGGGCAATACCTAATATTTCTCAAAGAATGTTAACTTTAGAATTACGTTTTCTTGAAGAAGAAAGGTTTATTAACAGAGAAGTTTTTGCGGAAGTTCCTGTTAAAGTTGAGTATTCTTTAACTGAAGATGGTAAAAAATTAAATTGTTTAGTCGATGTGCTAAAAGAAGTGGGCACTTGGCTAAAAATAAGAGAATAGGGGGTATTTATAGTTTTATTTACTGTGTTTAGCTCACGCCGACATCGTCTATCATCATTGATAGGATCATTTATACAAATTTTAGGCATAAAAAAAGCCTGATGCTACGAATCAGGCTTCAGTATTCATCGACAATAGGAGTTGATGAACAACACCAATCTAACAGACCTGCGCTATAAAGGCAAACCAATGGTCGACCGAACAGCTTAGATAAGTATAAGTTTTCTCAAATTATAGGCATTAAAAAAGCCCTTGCTCGAAAGCGAAGGGCTTAGTCGTTCATTGATCTAGCAATGAACTATATAAGGCTCATCTCATACTAAGTTCAGTATATCTGAAATTGAAGCAATAAAGAAGAAAACATTACGAATAAAGTAATTCTATCTTTAACCGAATCTCTACATTTAACCAATTAGTTGAAAAAAATTTCCTTAACTTAGCCAGATGGCATGTTAAGTTTTCATTAATCATAAAAATTTAGAAAGGATTAAAACATGAAATTTTCCTATCAAGATCTTGCTGGAAATAACACGGAAGTGGAGTGTGAAAGTTATATTCATATACCGTCAGGAACAGCAACAAAATCTACAGACGCTGGTAATTATCACCCTACTGAAAACTTCAGTTTCTTTAAGAAAACTGAAGCTGATTCTATGCCGATCTATCGATTTGCTATTGATCAAAATTCTAATGTTTTTAATAGTGATGAACTTCCAGCATTAGCTCAAATTGGTACGGACTGGAAAAAATTAGATTAGTTTTCTACGTAAAATAAAGCCTTTAGTCGAGGGCTTTATTTTATTTGCATGATTTATTTCTTTTTAAATATTAGGTGCAGATCATGGACTTGGGCCATTAGAGCCGATGGAGGCTGCGGTTTATCGGAGTAGAGCATCTTTAGAGTCAAAAGCTGTAGACCACCTATATGAATTACTCATTAAAACACTCAGACACTCAGTTAATGTTTAATGACCAAATTTTAAGTCGATACTTAAAGGTCAAACTAAAGAGCTTTACATTTTTGCGTTAAATCTACAAAAAAGCCTAGAAACCTATGCTGATCGTAAAACTAATAAAAAGTATTTATTAACTCACTATCTGAACAATTCATGAGGTGAAATATGACAAAAATTATGGCTACCTTGGGTTTAGCTGCCATTATTTCTTTAAGTGTGAGTGCTTGCCAAGGTGAAAACGACACAAAGCAGCAAGATAAAACAACTACTCCTCATTCAATGGACAAAGATTCATAATCCAGATGAATTTTGAAACCCATCGTAAGATGGGTTTTTTTATATCTTTTTATTTTTATCTTAAAGTGTGATTTGTAACTCACAATATTTATTTTTAATAGGGCTGTTCAAAATATGTTGACTAGTATGCTAGGTTTTAAATATATTTAAATTCAACACGAATCATTTTAAATATAACTCTATATTTAAAGTAAATTGGTTCAAATTCCATCAGATCAGAAATTTAACCTTTAAATTTGATTAGAAAAATATTAATTAATCAAGGAGGTGGGTATGGACGCTAAATTTCATTCTGAAAATGAATATGGTTTTATTCTAGATATTTTGAACACTTACATGGTGATAAAGAAGACATTAAAAAATGATCATTATCCTTATGATTCATTTGGCTATCTTCTTGCTCTTTATCAACCACTAAAAGTTTATATACCTCAAGTTCCTCATCCAAAAATTTATATTGAGGTTGGTGGAATTTCATATGACAGAATGATTGTTGGGCAAACAGAGGATGAGACAGAAGCCATAAATATTTTATTGAATTTAGGCCAACTTGTTGCTTAACAATTAAGTGATATTTTAATGCTGAGTTTAATTTACTTAAGAAACATACTTTCTTAAGTAAATTTATGACAAAACTAAAGGCTATAAAATGGCTGTTGGAAAAGAGAACTTAAAGAAATTCTTTGGTGTTTCTACCTGACATGATTAAAGAAACTCTCTCATAAGATACAAAAAAACCACAAAAGCTAAATCTATAACTTTAAAAGAATTTGTTTATATAACTAAGAACATTAAAAGTAGGTCATGGCAATGAAAAAAATATTCTTAGTAGCACTCACTGGATTTGCTTTATTGGGTAGTAATGCGGTATTGGCTAAACCCGATGCTACATTAATAAAAGAAGCGACAAAAAATGTAGTCACAGTCTCTAAAGCAAAAACTTTGGCTGATGAATCTGGAGTAACTTTGACGGGTACAATCGTAAAGCATATTGCTGGTGATCATTTTGAGTTTAAAGATGCTACGGGTTCAATTGTAATTGATGTAGATGATGACTTGTGGAAGCCTCTACAACTGAAAGCTGGAGATAAAGTGCGTGTTGTAGGAGAGGTGGATACACATCGAGTTAAGCCTACCGATATTGAAGTTTTTAAGATCGAACGTGTTAAATAAAACCAAATCATTTATATAAATATTGTTTAAAGCAAACAAAAAAGAAAACTCCTATTTTTAGGAGTTTTCTTTTGAAAGACGATAACTTTTTATTATTGCGTTGCATTAAATGCCTCATGATAACTTACATAGCCTTTAGCAATATTCCTTGAAAAACTTAAGGCTTGGAAATATTCACTTGGCACATCTGGCAAAATTAACTCAGGATAGTTTTTAAAACCAAAGCGGCTGTAATAGTTGGGATCACCTAATAAAACACATCCTTTTGCACCTAAGTTTTTTAATTTTTCTAGTGATTTATTCATCAGAAGGGAACCAATACCCAGCCCTTGTTTATCTGGATGAACGGAAATAGGGCCCAAACCATACCAACCCATTTCCCCTGAACTGATTTGAACTGGAGAAATAGCAACATGCCCAATAATAGAGCTATCTTCAACTGCCACTAGAGAAATAGTGAGTTGTCCGTGGTTTCTTAAACTATTAATAATAAAATGCTCGGTATGACTGGTGTGCTCAGCATTTTGAAAAGCTACTTTAGTTAGGTTTTCGATGGCTTCAATATCTTCAACTTGCTCATCACGAATAATAATATTCATTAAAAATTCTTCCAGATTTATTGATTAGCTATACGAGGTAACTTCTTTAGATACGCTCCCTTCGTTGGTTTTTTATTGAAATATCTATAAAGAAAATTAAATGTCTAGCTAGATTCTAATTTAAATAACTCAATAACGACAGCTAGCCCATATAAGCCTAATCTTATTTATATATTTTACCAATCGTTAAATTGTTGTTAGTTTTATTTTTGCCGTTCGTCAGAAAAATTAGATAACTATTTCATGTAATTAGTGAGATAAATTGATAGATTTATCTCAATTAATTTTGTTTAAAAAATCATAATGATTGATAAAAAAGGCAACTTGGCTATATTCCATATCTATATTGCAAAATCAGCAATATATTTCTAGGATGGAATAAAAATGAAAAAAAGAGTAATAAAAATAGCAATATTAAGTTCATTATCTGTAATCACAAGCATGAGTTATGCGCAGGAATTTAAAAGATTTTCTGTCTCTGCTGGTTGGCTACATGTAATGCCACAGGGTAAAGCTAATCCATTTAATATCAATACCGCTGTTAAAAATGGAACTGCTGCTAAAGTCGGTACTATTTCAACAACAAGCTTTTTAAATTCGGTTGATCCTAATGCCACCGAAGTAGACTTAGGAGGAGAAGTCTTTAATCAAAAGGAGTTTCTAGAGCTAGCTTTAAAAGATGAGTACATGCGAGAGATTATGCTTGATGAGAACGGAAATATTAAATCTGAAGTTTCCGGTATTGCGACGGTTCAAGGAATAGAAAACTGGCAACAAAATGATGCAGGCCTTGAGGTCGATGATGCAGATACGCTGGGATTAACCTTCAACTATTATCTAAATGATCATGTGTCTTTACAATTTATTGGCGGAATTCCACCTAAAGTTGATATTAAAGGGAAAGGCGAAATCTTAGCGCCGTTAAGTGGAGTCGCAATGTCTCCTAATGATTTGGTGAAGTATCTTTTCCCAAATGGAATTGCCTTAGGTCAAGCCATTCCGATTACTAACTTAGGAAATAAATCTAAAGCTGCATCTATTCGAGCATGGACGCCAACCATAGAAGCACAATATCAGTTTGGTAAAAGTGGGGTAAATAAGTTCAGACCCTATATTGGAGCGGGTTTAATGTACGCCCATTTTAATGATATTAAACTCAACGATGGGATTCGATCTGATTTAGTGTCTGCAGGCCATATGATTCAAAATGTGTTGGATGGCAAAGCTGGAGCAGCTTTAGACCGAAAAGAATCGAGTGGAAAAATGGTCGTTAATGTTGATGCAGATGATGCGATAGCTCCAATTTTTACTGCTGGTTTTACCTATGATTTTAATGATTCGTGGTATACGGTCGCTTCTGTGTCTTATGCAAAGTTAAGTAATAATGCACAAATTGATGTCGTCAATGAAAATACGGGAACTCGCTTAATACATGCCACAACAAAAGTTGATATTGACCCACTGATTACCTATTTAGGGGTAGGTTATCGATTCTAATATTTTTAAAAAAGGGTATCTCAAAGTTAGATAATATTTAAATCTTTGAGATACTTTGTTTGTTACTGGTTATAAAAAACCATTACTACTTATCAAAATCATACATAAAGTAAAATTTTATAAAATTTATTTTAATATAATAATCTTAAATAAATTTTGAGGATAGGAAATTGAAAACAATCATTAAAACTTTATTATTATCTACACTAATTTCAACTGCATCATTCACAGTTTTAGCTAAAAATGTTGAGCAAAAAGTTAATTTTTTACAAGGTTCCACTCACACCACATTAACTGGAAAATTTCAGGGTTATGATGATGTGAGATATAGAGTTTATGCAAAGAATGGACAAATATTAAAATTTAATATTAATAGTCTTGGCAATTTAGCCTATGTTAATATTTTTGCACCAGGTAAAAAGCCAGGTAAAGATAATGCATTATTAATTGGTTCAACTGTAGGATCTAAAGGAGAACTTACTTTACCAGTTGATGGTGATTATATTTTTCAGGTTTATCAAATGCGTAATAGTGCTCGTAAAAATAAAACTGTGAAATATAATTTAGACATCGAAATATTAAATAAAGTAAAAAAATAATGATGGATAGAATTTACTAGCTCTCAAAAGAGAACTAGTAAATTTGAAGAAAAAGACATCAATAATGATTAATCGGTTAAAGCAAAGGACTCATGAATAGCACAACTTTCAACAAAAGTTTGATCATGTGAAATGAGCAATACAGCGCCTTCATAGCTTTGAATAGCGGTAGCTAATAGTTCTCTAGATTCAATATCTAAATGATTTTCTGGTTCATCTAATAACAGCAGTTCAGGGGTAGGATGTATCTGGCTAAGCGCCAATAAGGCTACTTTGAGTTTTTCACCACCACTGAGCTGAGACAAAAGTTGTGTCCCTTTATCACCACGAATTCGAAGTTGACCTAATAGATTTCGCCATTCTAGTTCTGAAAACTCACTATTCATGTGAGTTAGATTTTCGATCACCGTCATTTCATCACATAAAAAGCTAAAGTTTTGATCCAAGTAAAAGCACTCTACAAATAAGTGAATGCTGTCACATGACTGTTTGTTTTGAGTTTGAATTGCTTTGAGTAGTGTGGATTTACCAATACCATTTTGACCGGTTACATGAATTTTTTCGGCTGCCTGTACCGCTAAATCTATGGATCTTTGCGTTCCATATTTCAGTTTAAGCCCTTTAATTCGAAGGATTTCTCCAGATTTCTTATGAAAAGTAGGGAAGACAAACTGTTGTGGCTTGACGGTTTCAAGACGCATTTTTTTGTCTGTTAAATCATTTTGACTGTTCGAAATTTGTCGTTGGTGCTGAGACTGTATGGCAGCAATACTTTGGCCTGCTTGTTCCTTTTTAAAATCAAGCAGAATTTTGGCTTGAGAATTTGATTCGCGTAATTTATTTCCAGCACGTTCACGTTTTTGAGCTTTCATTAATACTTCATGCTGCTTTTGCTTCATGTGTTTAACGTCGCGTTGGCCTTGTTGAACAGATTGCTCTAAAGCTGCAACATGAGTTTGATACTGGTCATAAAATTTTTCATAGTTTCCCGTTGTGTGATGTAAACCATGTTCATTCAAATGATAAATATGATCTATTTCATTCAACAAAGTCCGATCATGACTAATGATAAGTGCACCTGCTGGATGTTTCCTCAAATGATCAATTAACCATTTTCTAGACTCCTGATCTAGATGATTACTGGGTTCATCAAGTAATAAATAATGATCTGATTTTAAAAATAAACAGCTTAATGCCAATTTAGTTTTTTGACCTTCGCTTAGGTTTTTCACTGGAAAGTCTAAATCTGTTGGTAAACCCGCAGATTCCAATAAATTATTCCATAAGGTGGGAAGGTCCCATTTACCTTCTAACAAATCATAATCATCGAAGGTGGCAACACCTTGTTCAACTCTTTTAAAAGCGAGATAAAGATCTAAGATATCTAATGCTTGGGCTATTGTGTGTGCTGCTAAACGATGCAACTGAGGTAAATATGCATGTTTTACATGCCAAGATATTTGCCCAGATGTAAGAATTGAATCAGATTTAAGCATTTGATTTAACATTTGCATAAGCAAGGATTTGCCTTGGCCATTACGGCCAATTAGAGCAGATACTTGATGTGATTCAAGGCTAAAATTTAGTTGTTGAAACATGACTTTAGATGAAAATTCTAAAGAGAGTTGTGCTATTACACATGCCTGCTGAGTCATAAAAAACCTCATAAATACAGGATGTACAAAATAGGAAAAGTAGTTTTAAGCAGAGACGTTAAATCACAAAAAATAGTCTATTTTGCACATCAAAAAAAGAAAAAATGATGAGAAAAAGACTTACTTCATTGGCGTGACTCACGAAATTGGAAGAGTAAGAAACTATTCTAGCTGTGTTTTTGGTTAGTGTAAAATTTATGCAATCTATTTTATTAAAAAACCCAATCCAGCGATTGGGTCTTTTGCATTTAAAAAGTTTATTCTTTGACAACCAATACCTGAATTTTAGTACTGTTTAAAACATCTTGAGCAAAACTACCCAAAATAAGTTTTTGGAAGCCTTTGCGACCATGAGACCCAATCACAATCAAATCGGAACCTAAGCCTTCTACGGCTTTAAGGATGCCATCTGAAGAAATTTCACCTTGGATAATTTGAGTTTCGGCATCAATACCTTCTTCTGCACATAAAGCTTTTACTTTTGCGAGAGTTTTTTCTGCATTTGCTCGTGCTTCAACAAAATAATCTTTTACAACAGGTGAGATGTAATAAAAATCTACACCGCTAAAAGGATCTACCGCAACTAAGCTAATAACGGTCAATTTACTCCCAAATGCCTTTGCAATATGAGCTGCTTGTCTTGCTGCTGCTAAAGAAATTTCAGAACCGTCGACAGGTACAATAATATGTTGGTAATTCATGAAGTTATTCCTCTTATTTACAGTTGTTATATGTATGAAGCATTTATTAATTAAAGATTAACATAATCGATAATATTTACATGAAAATTACAAAAAATTACCGTTCATATTCCTGTCATATAGAAAACGTATAACAAAATAGTAAATGAAGGGGAGAGAGGAAGATGGCTGATTTAACAGCAAAGAAAGTTAATAAACTCATTGAAGAATTTCGTCAAACAGGTAAAGAACCCGAAAAGTTAATCATTGGCTATAAAACTTATGCCAGATTGATGACCGAAGATAAATTTGCAGAAAAAGTTGTCCCTTCACTTGAAGATTCAAAAGAACGATTATTTAAAAATTTAAAAATTAAACTTGTAACTGAAAAACATTACTTTGAAATTAAATAATTAATAAGTGTGATATTTATCACGCTTATTAATTTTTGTTAACATTTGGCAAGATCTATTAACATATTGTTTTCGAGTTAATACAAATAAGGTGTGTATTCAACATTTGAAAACAGACTTTAAGTATGAAAACGCTAGAATGAATTGCTTTTATTTTAAATAGTTGAATAAACTAAATGTTAAAATTGATGTTATTTTTATTTTATATATTCGCTATTCTAGGCTTTTTGTCTGTGCTTGGTGGAATATTAAATTTAAGCCTTTTTTTAATTATTATTGGAATAGGGTTTATAGGTGCTGCTTTTTTATTAAAAAAAGAATTTAAAATTGATGTTATGTTCTGGAAATAATGATTTGGCATGGTTTCTAATTTAATAAATATTATAAACAATAACTCAAATATGATGGTATTGTAGAATATTTAAGATTTAAATATGTTTTTATAGTTTATATTGTCTTGTTTGAAAAAAGACCTATTTATAGGTATTATAAGACTTTATTACAATTCTAAATAAAACAGAAAATTAAAAGTTAGTTTAAGTATTTAAAAATAAAAAGATTTCCTTTACGATGAAACTAAAATGAATTGATCTCTTTGGTATTAGGCATACAATAACAAAAGTGAGGTGTGCACATGACTTATAAATACGAGTATGCAGGATTTTGGCTAAGATTTGGTGCAATGATTATTGATAGCCTTATCCTTTTTTTAGCCATTATTCCAGCCGCATGGATTTTTTACCGTGGCGATTACGATCTGATATTTGCTACTGGCATGAGTGCTCAACCTCAAAATTACGGGTTTGATCTCATCATAAATTATGCTTTTCCATTTTTATATACTGTTTTATGTTGGCTGTATTTTTCAGGTACTCCAGGGAAGCGCTTAATGCGTTTAAAAGTTCTTGATGAGAAAACAGGGAATAAGTTAACTTTTATGCAATCCCTAATTCGATATATCGGTTACATTCCATCGATTTTAGTGTTTTGTATAGGTCTTTTCTGGGTAGCTTTTGATGCCAAAAAACAAGGATGGCATGACAAAATGGCGAAAACAGTTGTAGTGAGAGAGCTATAAAGCTTAGATAATATTATTTTAATAAAAAGTTACAAAAAACACCTTGTGTGTTGCAGGGTAAAACATATACTTGCCGCGAGTTTATTTAATGGAGATCCTAAATGGGTAGTTGTTCGAGGTTTGAGTTTAATTATCAATTAAACCAAAGCTACTGCTGAGCAAGATAACCTTTAGGAGGAGCTATCTTGCAATGAGATAGCTTTGTTAAAAATTAGATTAAACCCATACAAATTACTTTATTTGTAATCATGTACTTCAAGCACTTATCTGTTTAGTTTCTCGCTGAAATGGGGAGAAGCCAATGTTTTTATATGCTTCCACAAACTGTTATGACTACCAAGTTTCAATTTTGGTAAACAATTCGTCTAATACTATTCAAAGTATTCGAACTATGTTCAATATCGTGACTTTCCGTCAGCGTTGGTTCGGCTTCGGGTTAATTTTCTCTTCTTCATCGTAAGTCTACGAACTTCTATTCCTTTCTAAGTTTAAAATTTTAAAAGACTTTATTTTTCAATAAGGTCGAGAGCTTTGTACGCCTAAAAAATGGAGGATTTCGTGATGAAATTCTGGCAACGACTCTTCACAGCATTTTTACAAAGATTTCATTTGATGCGCTTTTTTGGTCGTAATCGATCTTTCAAAGAGCTACATCAATCTAGCTATGCTCAAGAAATTAGCAAAAATTTATCTACGCGTTTGCTCAATGCATCAAGAGCCCAAACAAGTGATTTGTTAAAACAATTCGACACTCATTTCACGGGGCTTACAGAAGAGCAAGCGTATATACAACAAACGGCAGTGGGCCTCAATGAGATCACTCATGAAAAGCCATTAACTTGGTGGCAACACCTTTGGTATTGCTATCGTAATCCGTTCAATATTTTGCTTAGCCTTTTGGCATTAATTGCTTTCTTTACCGATGATTTAACTGGTTCAAGCATTATTAGTGTCATGGTAATTCTTTCAACACTACTTCGTTATTGGCAAGAAGCAAAATCAAATCAAGCTGCGGACGCCTTAAAGGCAATGGTGAGTAATACTGCTACAGTACTCCGTCATCAAGTAAGTGCAGAAGATTTAGAACTTATGCAGCAGCGCTATGGAATTGATATTCAAAATCAGACCAATAACCAATTTGAAATGCCAATTCAATATTTGGTTCCAGGTGATGTGATTTTATTATCTGCCGGCGATATGATTCCTGCTGATTGTAGAATTTTAAACGCTAAAGATTTATTTGTTTCTCAAGCTGCAATGACAGGCGAATCAATGCCGGTCGAGAAATTTCCCTTACAGAAAAATCTTGAAGAGAATAGTGCTTTAGAGCTAGATAATATTTTATTCATGGGGACGAATATTGTTTCTGGTTCAGCTCAGGCAGTTGTTCTAAGCACTGGCATCCAAACATATTTTGGTGCATTAGCTCATCGAGTTACGGCTTCTGATCGGAGTACAACAGCATTTCAAATGGGTGTTAACAAAGTCAGTTGGTTACTCATCCGATTTATGTTGGTGATGGCACCTGTTGTACTTTTCATTAATGGTTTCACCAAAGGTGATTGGACAGAGGCATTTTTGTTTGCATTATCTGTTGCTGTGGGACTCACACCAGAAATGTTACCGATGATTGTCACTTCAACATTGGCAAAGGGTGCAGTTTTCTTATCTAAAAAGAAAGTGATTGTTAAACGTCTGGATGCTATCCAAAACTTTGGTGCAATGGATGTTTTGTGTACGGATAAAACCGGAACGTTGACTCAAGATAAAATCTTTTTATCACATCACATTGATGTTCATGGAGAAAAATCAGATTTCGTACTCATGCAGGCTTTTTTAAATAGCTATTATCAAACAGGTTTGAAAAATTTGCTTGATGTAGCTGTGTTAGAGGCAGTTGATGATCAGATCAAAACTCAAAAGTTGCGCTATAAGAAATTAGATGAAGTTCCTTTTGATTTTGATCGCCGCCGTATGTCCGTCGTTGTGCAAACTCCCCAAGAAAAAGTGCGTATGATTACCAAGGGCGCAGTTGAGGAAATGTTAAAAGTTTGCCGTTATGTTGAGGTAAATGGCAAAGTAGAACCTTTAACAAAACAACGTGAAGTGGCGATTGAGGCATTGACTCAACGTTATAATCAAGATGGTTTAAGAGTCGTTGCTGTAGCATATCGCGAGTTCAATAATAATCAGGAAAATTATTCAGTTGTTGATGAAAGTGATTTGATTTTAATCGGTTATGTCGCTTTTCTTGATCCCCCTAAAGACTCTGCTCGAGAAGCAGTGCAGAGCTTGCATGCCCATGGCGTAACGGTAAAAGTGCTTACTGGTGATAATGAATTTGTCACTCAAAAAGTATGCCGAGAAATTGGTCTTAATTATGATCAGGTGCTACTAGGCGGTGTAATTGAAACATTAACTGATGAGCAGCTCAAAAGTGCAGTAGAGCAATATAATATTTTTGCTAAATTAAGCCCAGTACATAAAGAACGTATTGTTGAACAATTAAAAGCAAATGGTCATGTGGTTGGTTTCTTAGGAGACGGTATTAATGATGCCGCTGCTATACGTGCTGCTGATATTGGTATTTCAGTAGATACCGCAGTGGATATTGCTAAAGAGTCGGCAGATTTAATTTTGCTTGAAAAGAGTCTAATGGTACTTGAAAAAGGGGTAATTGAAGGCCGTAGAACTTTTGCCAACATGCTTAAATATATCAAAATGACGGCCAGTTCAAATTTTGGTAATGTTTTTTCGGTATTAATAGCGAGTGCTTTTATTCCATTTTTACCAATGTTACCTATTCACTTACTTATTCAAAACTTACTTTATGATGTTTCACAAATTGTGATTCCATTTGATAACGTTGATGAAGAGTTAATTGCAAAACCACAGAGTTGGCAACCTGAAGAAGTAGGCCGCTTTATGGTTGTGTTTGGACCAATTAGTTCGATTTTTGACATTATTACGTTTTGTTTGATGTGGTTTGTGTTTTCGGCAAATACCCCTGAGCATCAAACTTTATTCCAGTCAGGCTGGTTTGTTGTGGGGTTACTCACCCAGACATTGATTGTTCATATGATTCGTACTGCTAAAGTTCCTTTTATTCAGAGTCGTGCTGCAGCTCCATTGTTAGTAATGACAGTTGTGATCATGTGTATTGGTATTTTCTTACCAATGGGACCTTTAGCAAGTTATTTAAAACTGCAAGCTTTACCATTAAGTTATTTCTTATATTTGCCTTTAATTTTAATTGCTTATATGTGTATTACTCAATGGGTAAAAAAAATCTACATCCGCCGTTACGGCTGGCAATAAAATAATAGGTGCAAGATGAAGTTGCAATTTCTACAACATACAGACTTATCTAATATTGCGGATACTTTAATTAGTCTCTCGGTTGCTTTTGTTTTGGGAGCATTAATTGGATTTGAACGTCAATATAGGCAACGTACGGCTGGCCTTCGGACAAATGTTCTGGTCTCTGTCGGTGCAGCAATTTTTGTAGATGTTGCAACTAATCTTACCGGAGCAGATGGTGCTGTTCGAGTAATTGCTTATGTCGTTTCTGGCATTGGCTTCTTGGGTGCAGGTGTCATTATGCGCCAAGAGGGCAACATTCATGGCTTAAATACCGCAGCTACATTGTGGTGTTCAGCAGCTGTGGGAGCTGCTGCCGGTTCCGATTTAATTATTGAAGCAATATTGGGAACAATCTTTATTTTATCTGCCAATACATTATTAAGACCAATTGTACATATCATTGATCGTCGTCCATTAGACGATGACTCAGAGGTGTTACATGTAATTTATATTATATGTGATCGAAGTCAGAGCAAAGTGGTTATGGATGAATTAAACCTAACGTTGAAGCATCATAATTATCCTCCCAAAGACATTGATGTGACACCTTTTGGAGAGAAAGAGGTTGAAATAGAAGCGACGCTAATTGCGACCTCAATTGAAGCAGAGGAAGCGCAACATATTATTAACCACTTAAATGCTATGCCACAAGTACGACAAGCTTTTTGGGATAAAAACGCAATTAATTAATTTAATAACACTTTGCATTTAACTGTTTATAAGATTCTTTAAATGGTTAAGCGCAAAGTCTTTATTTTAAGTTTTATTTTTTGGCTTTAAATTTAAGTACTATAAATACAATAAGACCGACAATCAGTCCCCAAAAGGCTGAGCCAATACCAAAAAATTGAATGCCTGAGGCACTGCATAAAAAGGTAAATAATGCAGCTTCGCGGTCTTCAACCTGAGCAAATGCAATGGCAATGTTGTGGCTGATCGTACCAAATAATGCAATGCCGGCTAAAGCTACAATAAAGATATGAGGAAAAGACATCAGCAAACTTGTGAGTGTTGCAGCAAACAAGCCCATTAAAATGTAGAAAAAGCCACAGCTCATGCCTGCAATATATCGTTTAGTTGGGTCTGGGTGGACTTGATCGTCTAAGCTTACAGCCGCACTAATCGCAGCAATATTAACGCTATAGCAACCAAAAGGTGCAAGCAAAACTTGGGTTAAACCTGTCCAGCCAATCAGTTGATTAACATTGGGTTTGTAGCCATAACTTTTGATCATGGCAATCCCAGGTAAATATTGCGAAGCCATACTAATCACAAAAAGTGGCAGAGCTAAGCCCAAAAGAGCTGACCAGCTAAATTCAGGACTAATCCAAACAGGTTTAGCCAAAGACCAGTGAAGTGTAGGTATATGAAAGTCTAAAAAAACAGGGCAGAGCACAACACCTGCAAGAGCGGTAAACACAATGCTATAACGCGGCCATAATCTTTTTGTAATGATATAAATCACGAGCAAAGATAAAACGAATGCCCAATCATTTTGTAAACTTGCAAAAAGTGAAATACCAAATTTGAGTAAAACCCCTGCAAGCATGGCACTGGTTAAGCTTTGAGGAATATATGAAAGCGCTTTTTGAAATATACCTGAAAAGCCTAAAACAGCAGTCAATAAACCGCCTACTAAAAAAGCACCAATCGCTTCATTTAAGCTATACCCACTGCCTGTTGCCATAATTAAAGCGAGGCCTGCGGTTGACCATGCCGTTGCTACGGGATATTTAAATTTCCAAGAAAGTATGAATCCTGATAAACCAATACCTAAGCCTAAAGCCCAGAACCATGAGGTGATTTGCTCGGCTGAAGCACCTAAAGCTTGAGCAGCCTGAATCACTAAAATGGCCGAAACACTAATACCAATAAGGAAGGTAATGAAACCAGCAAATACGGCTGGAATAGAAAAATCTTGAAGAATCTTTTGCATGGCTAAATGTTCTAAATCCCTGAAAAATTAATATGTTTCTGCCTTTGCTTTCAGCTAGATAAATCTAGCAATTTTTTTAAAGAAGGTGCTTTCTATTTTTAACTTAAAATCGAAATAATATTTTTAAAATATTGAATAATGCTATTATTTCTTCCGTAAATAACACAAAATTTGGGATATTGTTTTATGGAAGAGCAGGCTGAAAGTTTGACAGTTCTTGAACTTAAAATTATGCGTGCTTTACAAGAAAATGGGCGCTTAAGTAATGCCGAATTGGCTAAGCTCGTAGGCATAAGTACGTCATCTTGTTGGAATCATACTCAGCGTCTTTTTAAGATTGGGGCAATTCTAGATGTACGCGCTCGGATCAATCCGAGCATGGTGCAACGTGATACGGTAGTACTCGTTGGAGTGGTTTTAGACCGCTCAACCCCAGACAGCTTTCAAGCATTTGAACAAGCATCAGGTGATTTGGAAAATGTTTTAGAGTGTTATCTGGTTGCTGGAGAAGTCGATTATTTTCTAAAAATTCGTGTTAAAGATTTAGCTGCGTTTAACCGATTCCATAGTGAAAAGATTATTGCTTTACCTGGAGTAAGGCAGGTCAGAACATTTTTTGTGCTCAATGAAGTTAAAACTGATGGCATGCTGGCATTTTAACAGCTCATCATGTTTTAACTTTATAATGCATAAACCGATAGGTAAAGATTATTAGATCGTTGAGGTTGCTAGTTTTAAACCGAATCCGAAAAATAGAATTCCGACTAAAAAAATACTACTTGCTGCAATTTTATGGTTTTGTTTAAAAAATGCTGAAAGTTTAATTCCAGAGAAGATTAATGCCGTTAAATAACTAAAGCTAATCATCTGTAAAATAACCGCTAAAATTAAAAAGCTTAGAGCTGGATAGGCATAGTCGGGTTCAACAAATTGAACAAAGAAAGATAGGAAAAATAAAATCGCTTTAGGGTTGAGTAAACTAATACTGAGTGCTGTTTTATAAGGATGAATTTTATCTAAAGCGGGTAAATCAGCCATTTCAGGTTGTGGTTGATTACGTTGTTTCCAGCGTTGAATACTGCCTTGTAAGAGTTTGAAGCCTAAATAAGATAGGTAAAGTGCACCTGTTAATTTAAGAATAACAAATACCCATGGAAATGCTTTAAGTAGAGAAGCTGCTCCTAGTACGGTACACAGCATTAAAATGAGATCGCCGGTAAAAATACCTAATGCGCCCATATATCCAGTTTTAATACCGTAGCGTGAAGCAATTGACATCACATAAAGAGAATTAGGGCCTGGCAATAACACAATTAGGAATGTACCAATAATATATGTTGTTAGATCTGTTATGCCGAACACGAGAAACCCAATAAAAAACCGATTTTTGCCATGATAACAAAAATCGGTGATTTTGTATGAAAAGTGCAGTTTTTTTAAGGTTTAATTTCAGCATCAATTCCAAAAGATTGACGTAACAAAAGGCTTAATTGGTCACGAGCTTTAATAAAGCCATCAATACCACTTTGTAAAAGTTGGAATGCCATTAAGTCATGATTAAGTTCGTCTTTAAAACTTTGTTCATTTTGAGCTGGTCTCACAATAGCATCTGCTTGCTTTGATTTAGTCGCATCAAGAGCTGCATCAACTGTACGCATATCTTGCTCAAGCTGGCTAAGTAAGCCAGGAGAGATCGTTAGCAAATCACATCCTGCAAGTCCAAGCACTTGATCAATGCTACGGAAGCTCGCACCCATCACTTGAGTAGGAATATTTTGCTGTTTGTAGTAAGTGTAGATTTTCTTAACTGAAACCACACCTGGGTCTTTTTCGATTGGGTAAGCGTCTACACCTTCAGCCTTTTTGTACCAGTCTAAGATACGGCCTACAAATGGTGAAATTAAAGTTACTTTAGCATCTGCACAAGCTTGAGCTTGATGTAAGCCGAAAAGGAGAGTGAGGTTACAAGCAATACCTTCAGCTTCAAGTACTTTAGCAGCTTGAATACCTTCCCAAGTTGACGCGATTTTAATCAGAATACGTGACTGATCAATACCATAACCTTTGTAAAGTTCACATAATTCATGTGCTTTTTGAATGGTGGCTTCAGTGTTGTATGAAAGTGCAGCATCAACTTCTGTAGAAACACGGCCTTCAATGAGTTTTAAAATTTCTACGCCAAATTTTACAGTTAAAATATCAATGGTTCTTTCAATGAGCTCATCACTTTTATAGCCTTCTTCTTTGGCTTGATAATAAGCATCTTCAATGAGCTCTTTACTTTCTGGTTGTTCTGCCGCTGCCGTAATCAATGAAGGATTTGTTGTTGCATCTAGAGGACGAAATTTACGAATTGCATCAAGGTCACTACTATCGGCAACAACGGTCGTTAATGTTTTTAATTGGTCAAGTGCTGTATGAGTCATTGATATTCAACATCTTCAGTAATAAATCTTATGTTTTCTTTATAGCACAAAGTCTATTCATGCTGTCGATATATCAATTGTTATATTTCAAAGAAAAACGTTTAGATTCTGCATCTCAATTGAAATAATTTTAAGGTACCTGTTGCGTTCGTTGCTTACGGATATGTTCAATGAGGAATCTGGCAGCAGCACCGAGCTCACTTTCACGACTCCATACTAAATCTACGTAATATTCAAATCTTGGAGTGAAATCTAATAAATTCAATATTTTAAGTTTGTTTTTTAATTCAGGGTTTTCTTTAAACATTTCTTGAGGAAGAACACCCCAACCTAGATTGCGTAAAATCATTAAACAAGCAGAATGGTGGTTATCTGTACGCCAATAATGTTTCGAAAATAGCAATTCTGGCTTTAAAGTCTCATCTCGGCTCGCAACTACAATTTGTCGTGTAGTGAGAATCTGCTCATAAGAAACCTGATTTTGGCTTGCTAGAGGGTGGCTATTTGAAATAACTGGAATTAAAGCCTCACGTTTGAGTTCTACAAATTGTTCTCTATTATCTAGGTGTTCGCGTTCAAACATGAGTGCTAGTTGAGCAGATCCATCTAGTAACATTTGAAGAGCATCTTCTTGAGGGGCAGAAACAATATTAATTTGTAGGTCAGGGAAACGACTTTCTAAAAGACAAATATAGTCGGTCCAATTGGTGTGTAAAAGTTCAGAGACAATCACAAGAGTTAAATTAGCTTCTAACCCCGTACTTAACGCGTGAGCATGTTGTTTCCATTGATTCATCTCAATCAAAAGTTGAGATGTCTTTTCGTATAACACCCGTGCTTCGTCAGTAGGGACGGGTTCACGGCCTTTACGGTCAAATAAAGTTAAGTCCAGATCAATTTCTAAGTTGGCAATAGACATGCTTACAGCCGAAGGAACTTTTCCCAGTTTACGTGCTGCTGCTGAAAAAGAGCCGGTTTCAATCACGGCCTGAAACATGAGTAGTTGTTCTTGATTAATATTCATCTGTCAAAAAAACTGAAAGAACCTGATTGGATTAATCAATATTATAAAAATAAAATGCACATTATCCAAGTTATTATTGAGTATTTAAAAATGTTGATTTCCAAGAGAAGGCTCATTCATGCAATCAGTTATGAAGGAATTTTATTGGTCATCATTGCGATTGCATTAAGTTTTATTTTTGATATGCCAATGGACGTAACCGGAACACTCGGTGTGTTTATGGCAGTCGTTTCAGTTTTCTGGAATATGGTTTTTAACCACTATTTCGAAAAAATAGAGCATAAATATAATTGGGAAAGAACGATCCCTGTGCGGATTTTACATGCGATTGGCTTTGAAGGTGGCTTGTTGATTGCAACAGTACCGATGATTGCATATATGCTTCAGATGAGTGTCATTGATGCACTTATTTTAGATATTGGTTTAACCTTATGTATTTTGGTTTATACCTTTATTTTCCAGTGGTGTTATGACCATATCGAAGATAAGTTTTTCCCAGATGCTAAAGCTGCATCACTTCATTAAAAATTAAGTTGTTAAACTAAAAAAGCACCCATCAGGGTGCTTTTTTTATGCCGAATCGTAAAATTATTTCTCTACGATTGCTACAACACCTTCACCACCTGCTGTACAGATCGAGATTAATGCACGGCCTGAACCTTTCTGATTAATCAATTTAGCAGCAGTTGCCAAGATACGACCACCAGTAGCAGCAAATGGATGGCCTGCACCTAAAGATGAACCATTTACGTTCAGTTTAGAGCGGTCAATCGAACCTAAAGGTGCATCTAAACCAAGACGTTCTTTACAGAATTTTTCATCTTCCCAAGCTTTCAATGTAGACAACACTTGAGATGCGAATGCTTCATGAATTTCGTAGAAATCAAAATCTTGAAGTTTAAGGTTTGCACGCTTAAGCATACGAGGCACTGCATAAGCAGGAGCCATTAATAAGCCTTCTTTAGGGCCGTTTTTACCAATGAAGTCAACAGCTGCTGTTTCAGAGAAAGAAAGATAAGCTAAAACTTCATGACCGTTTTCTTTTGCCCATTCTTCAGAAGCAAGCAATACAACAGAAGCACCGTCAGTTAACGGAGTTGAGTTACCCGCTGTCATTGTTGCAGTTTCGCCTTTACCGAAAACTGGTTTCAATTTAGCAAGTTTTTCAACTGTGCTGTCTGCACGTAAATTGTTGTCACGGTTAAGACCTAAGAATGGAGTGATTAAGTCATCAAAGAAACCACGTTCATAAGCAGCAGCAAGTTTTTGATGGCTGCTTGCAGCTAATTCGTCTTGCGCTTCGCGAGTAATACCCCATTCCAAAGCAGTAATTGCTTGGTGCTCACCCATTGAAAGGCCAGTACGTGGTTCACCATTGCTTGGCGCATCAAGAAGCTTTTTAAAATCAATTTTTGTTAAAGCTTTAAGACGGTCTTTACCAGTCTTAGCAACATTCAGCTCAAGTAAAACTTTACGTAAGCCATCACCTACAGCAATCGGCGCGTCAGAAGTTGTGTCTACACCACCTGCAATACCCACATCGATTTGACCAAGTGCAATTTTGTTTGCAACAACAAAAGCAGCTTGTAAACCTGTACCACAAGCAATTTGAATGTCATAAGCAGGAGTTTCAGGAGCAAGATCTGTGCTCAATACGACTTCACGAGTCATGTTGAAGTCACGGCTGTGTTTTAAAACAGCACCCGCAACGACTTCACCAATACGCTTGCCTTGTAAGTTAAAGCGCTCAACCAAGCCATTCAATGCTGCTGTCAGCATGTCAGAATTAGACGCTTTAAAATAAGCAGTATTTGAACGTGCAAATGGAATACGGTTGCCACCAATAATTGCAACGCGGCGAACAGTGTTTTGGCTCATGGTTTTATCCTGTTGAACAGAAGTTTTGGTTTTTGTTGCTTTTGGTGCTGCAACTACATTATTAGAAGATGTAGATGGGGTTGCTGTAGCAGCGCTCTTATTACGAGGGCTACGTGCAGGTGCAGTCGTTGAACGAGTACGTGTCGTTTTTGGAGTATTAGTTGCTGCTTTAGGAGTTGTGCTGTTACGCTTAGCCGTGTTAGAAGCCGGCTTTGATGTATTTGACACTTTTTCCTCAGCAGAATTCTCGACTGCTGGATTTTCTTGAGTTGTCTTGCTCATAAGGCTTTTCCAAGCATATTAACGATATTCTTATAAGCTACATTAACACAATTCAAATAGACCTGTATTGACTAGAATGACATTGTAGATAGCATTCAGGTCAAGACATCCAGAGATGAACTCAAGTATGATTTGGAGTAACTCTAATGAACGACCGATTTCATATTGTTTCTGTCCATCTCATAACATAATGAAGCCTGTCGTAGAAAATTCATTTCTTTGAGAGATAATAATCATGACTGATCAATACCAAGCATTTACACAATCTCCTATTGGTAAATTCGTTGTTAAAAATCTGGGTTTACCATCGCCAGTTGCATTAGAGCGTTTTGAAAGTGCTCAGCCAGTAGTGAATGGTGCAGTATTGGTTGGCGCAGCGCCGTCAAGTGTATTGTCTGGTGCGATTGCACAAGTACTTAGCAATATTCATGCTGACAGCTATGTAGGCAATAATGTTGCATTACAGCAAGAAGCTGCAAAAATTGGTTTAAATTTACGTCCATTCAATGCAGGCGATAAAGAATCAAAATTCAAAGCAGTAGTATTTGATGCTTCTGGTATTCAAAACTCAGAACAGTTAAACGAACTTTATAAATTCTTTAACCCGATTGCACGTCAAGTTGCTACTTCTGGTCGTGTGATTGTGATTGGTACAACGCCTGAAACTGCAAAAACTGTAAAACAGGCGATTGCTCAGCGTGCACTTGAAGGCTTTATCAAATCTGTAGGTAAAGAATTTAAAAAGGGTATTACTGCGCAAGTTGTCTATGTTGATGAAGGTGCTGCTGCAAACCTTGAATCAACTTTACGTTTCTTGCTTTCTCCACGTTCAGCTTATGTGTCTGGTCAAGTCATCCGTGTTTCTAAAGCAGATGTGGTTGATGTTGATTGGGCAAAACCGCTTGTTGGTAAAACTGCATTAGTAACTGGTGCGAGCCGTGGTATTGGTGAGGCAATTGCACATGTGCTTGCACGTGATGGCGCTCATGTTATTTGTTTAGATGTACCACAACAACAAGCTGACCTTGACCGTGTAGCTGCTGACATTGGTGGTTCTACATTGGCAATTGATATTACTGCTGCTGATGCGGGCGAAAAAATTAAAACTGCTGCGGCAAAACAAGGCGGTTTAGATATTATTGTTCATAACGCGGGTATTACTCGTGACAAAACTTTGGCAAACATGAAGCCAGAGCTTTGGGACTTAGTAATTAACATTAACTTGTCTGCTGCTGAACGTGTAAATGACTACTTGTTAGAAAACGATGGTCTAAATGCAAATGGCCGTATTGTTTGTGTATCATCAATTAGTGGTATTGCAGGTAACCTTGGTCAAACTAACTATGCTGCATCTAAAGCAGGTGTGATTGGTTTAGTTAAATTTACTGCACCTATTCTAAAAAATGGGATTACCATTAACGCAGTAGCTCCTGGTTTTATTGAGACACAAATGACTGCTGCGATTCCATTTGCAATTCGTGAAGCTGGTCGCCGTATGAACTCAATGCAACAAGGCGGTTTACCTGTTGATGTAGCAGAAACGATTGCATGGTTTGCATCAACTGCTTCTACAGGCGTAAACGGCAACGTTGTTCGTGTCTGTGGTCAAAGCTTGTTGGGCGCTTAAGCACTTTTAGTTAAATAGGGGGTGCTTGTGCATCCCTTTTTTATTAAAGAATCTATAAATTATAAAAGGTTAGGTATGAATACTCGTCATTTTAGCCAGCTACCGAAAGCGGCATTGGCTTACCCAAAAGTGGTGCAAGGTTTAATTTTTAAAAAACCTAAAGGCCCAAAAATCTTGCCGCAAGTGGAATATGTGGTAGATCGTCTTGAAATTGATCAGAGCCATCTCAAAGCTTATAACGAAGTATGTGGCTTCAAAAATAATGGCTTTGTACCCGCAATTTATTTGGCTGTGCTTTCTCAAAGTTTGCAAATGCACATGATGACGGCAGAAGCCTTTCCATTTCCAATTTTAGGTTTAGTGCATATCCGTAATCAGATTAAACAAACCAGACCGATTGGTGTGACTGAAAAACTCACTCTGTCATGTAAATTTGGGGAACTAAAACCACATGATAAAGGTGTTCAGTTTGACTTTATTACCACGGCAAAAGTTGGCAATGAAGTAGTGATGGAAGGCTTAACGACTTATTTATCTCGTCAAAAAGTCGAGAAAAGAGTAGGTGAGAAAGCCAAAGAAGAACAAGCGCCAGCGTATGTTCCAAAGGCCCAGTGGGATATTTTAGAAAACACAGGCCGCCGTTATGCGAAAGTGTCTGGTGATTTTAACTTAATTCATATTCATGCTATTACAGCAAAAGCATTTGGCTTTAAGCAAGCCATTGCACATGGTATGTGGAGCAAAGCTAAAGCACTAGCAAACCTTGAATTACCAAATGCTTATGAAGCAGATGTGTGGTTTAAGCTACCAATGTTCCTACCGTCAAAAGTTGAGTTTTTAACTGCCAATGCAGATAAAAAGACTGATTTCTTGATTCGTAATGCAAAATCGCAAAAACCGCACGTTGCAGGAACAGTAAAAGCATTATAAAAATATCAGCAGCCTGAACAGATGTTTGGGCTGCTTTTGAGCAAAATAACAAAAAATGCAAGGAACTTCATGTGATTAAAGAAATCTTACTGGCCGATACCCATAACTATCACGGTATTTTAGATGAACGTTTTATTGATTTAGCCCACCAATTTAGCCGTCTTCAAGATGCTAGAACAGGACAAGGTGGAGCTGCATTAGCGGTTTATTTTAGAGGCCAGAAAGTTGTAGATATCTACACCGGTCTAAAATCACAAAATGAAGCTTGGCAACCTGAAACTTTGGCAGTTTGCTACTCTACAGGTAAAGGCGTACTTGCAACTTTAGCGCATATTTTAGTAAGTGAAGGTTTTTTAGAATACGACAAACCGATTGCGACTTATTGGCCTGAGTTTGCTCAAAATGGTAAAGAGCAAATGACTTTACGTCATGTGCTAAGTCATCAAAGCGGCATGTTTGATATTCGAAATACCATTGAAAGTGCAAGAGAAATGCTCGACTGGTCACACATGTTAGAGGTAATGGCTGCGGTTAAACCTAGATTTCCTGCTGGACAGGGCAATGCTTATCAAGCGTTAACATTTGGTTGGCTTGTCGGTGGAGTACTTGAAAAAGCAACTGGTCAATCTTTAGATCAGCTTATGCAAAGATATCTCGTTGAGCCTTTGCAGTTAGACGGCGCTTATTTTGGTACGCCTGCAAGTGAGCTGGAACGTGTAGCACGTTTAATTATTCAACCAAAACTAGAAAAACCAGCATCTACTACTCAGGCTGAAAAACCTAAAAAGCCTCAAGTACGCAAGAGTTCACTTTCTGAAAAAATGATTACGTGGACGGGGCAAGACCCGCAAGATTTTCAGGATGCCATGATTCCTAAAGGAATGAAGCATTTTAGTTTCTTTAGTGATGAGGGGCTTCAGGCTGTCATTCCAGCGGCAAACGGTACGTTTACTGCAAATAGTCTTGCTAAAGTTTATGCGATGCTGGCAAATCAAGGTGAATGGGATGGACAGCAACTCATTCGCCCAGAAATATTTAAAGAGCTCAGTACCATTCAAAGTTATGCACGTGATCGTGTCATGCCAATTCCGATGAATTGGCGCTTAGGATATCACCGCATTATTACCATGGGTAAACGCGCTAAAAATGGCTTTGGACATATTGGTTACAATGGTTCAGGGGCGTGGTGCGATCCTGAGCGTGACCTGAGTTTTGCCTATACTCATAACTTCCAGATTGGTTCAATCACGGGTGATTACCGTTTGTGGGGGCTGACTCAAGAAGCCTTACGTTGCACTGACCAAATTTTAAAAGGCCGTAAAGGCTGGTTCTAATTTTAGTGTTTTAAAGCTGGTATTCTAATTAATGCCAGCTTCTATATTTATAATAATTCTAGGCGAATAATCGCTTCAGTATGACGCTTGAAGTCTTCTTCAGCTAAACCGTGTAAACCAAGTTGATAAATACCTTCTAATCCGCATACAAAGGCAATGAGCCGCCAAGCTATGTCTGTTGAATTAGATATATTTTTAAATTCACCTTCTTTTTTACCACATTCAATTGCTTGCACAATTGTTTGATGCCAATTCTGCATGGCAAGGTTATACGCCTTTCGTATTTCAACATCTTGTTCAATCAAGAGTTCTGCTTCATTCCATAAGCGTAAGTAGGGCTGAAGTCTATCTATATTTTCAGCGCCTAATAAGATGAATAGCCTTTGAAATTGGCTAGTCGTTTTTAGGGTTTGTTCAATTTCATCAAGCTGTTCCATCAGCTTTAAAAAAGCTTCAGCTTTTAAATGAGATGCCGAAGAAAAGTGGTGGTGAACTTGTCCGGTTGATGTTTGTGCTTCTGTTGCGATTCGGCGTACCGTCATGGCTGTAAAACCTTCAGCCAAAGCAACTTGCATGGCAGCTTGCAAAATCATTTCTCTGCGTTGATCGCGATTAAGATAGGCCATGTTTCTTTCACCTGACTGAATTCGACACAAATTACATTAAAACTAAAAGTTGGACAAGTGTCCAATTGTGTATATAATAACCATGATTTGAACACATGTCCAAGTTTTGGATATCGAAGAGCGTTATGCAAAAAAAATGGTTAATCCTGACAATTATCGTCCTTATATATTTACCAGTTACGATTGATGCAACGGTGATGCATGTTGCAACACCATCTTTAAGTGCAGCATTGAATTTAACCGCCAATCAGCTTTTATGGGTCATTGATATTTATTCACTGATCATGGCGGGTTTGATTTTGCCGATGGGTGCACTTGGTGATCGTATTGGCTTTAAAAAATTATTATTTATTGGAACTGCAATTTTTGGAGTCGGTTCCCTAGCTGCGGCTTTTTCTCCAACAGCTTATGCCTTAATTGTTTCCCGTGCTGTTTTAGGTCTAGGGGCAGCAATGCTTATTCCAGCCACTTTATCAGGCATCCGTAATGCTTTTACCGAAGAAAAGCAGAGGAATTTTGCACTTGGTCTTTGGTCTACAGTGGGTGGTGGTGGAGCAGCTTTTGGTCCATTGGTTGGTGGATTTGTACTAGAACATTTCCATTGGGGAGCAGTATTCCTCATCAATATCCCGATTATTTTAGTGGTTCTGGTTATGATTGCGATGATCATTCCTAAACAACAAGAGAAAACTGATCAGCCAATTAACTTAGGGCAAGCTTTAATTTTAGTCGTGGCAATTTTAAGCCTGATCTATTCAATCAAATCGGCGATGTACAACTTCTCGGTACTTACAGTCGTGATGTTTGTGGTTGGTATAAGTACTTTAATCCACTTCATTCGAAGCCAAAAAAGAACGACCACGCCAATGATTGATCTAGAGTTATTTAAACATCCAGTGATTTCTACCAGCATTGTCATGGCTGTGGTTTCCATGATTGCTTTGGTTGGCTTTGAATTACTTTTGTCTCAAGAGTTGCAGTTTGTACATGGGTTTTCACCATTACAGGCAGCCATGTTTATTATTCCATTCATGATCGCGATTAGTTTAGGTGGTCCATTAGCTGGAATCTGTTTAAATAAATGGGGACTTAGACTTGTATCTACTGTTGGTATTTTAATAAGTGGATTTAGTCTATGGGGGCTTGCCCAGCTTAACTTTTCGACCGATCACTTTTTAGCGTGGACATGTATGGTCTTTTTAGGCTTTAGCATTGAGATTGCCTTACTGGCTTCAACTGCTGCGATTATGTCATCCGTTCCACCTCAAAAGGCAAGTGCAGCAGGTGCGATTGAAGGTATGGCCTATGAGCTTGGCGCTGGTTTAGGTGTCGCTATTTTCGGATTAATGTTGTCTTGGTTTTATAGCCGCTCAATTATTTTGCCGGCAGAGCTTCCATCGAACTTAATTGAAAAAGCGAGTATATCGATTGGTGAAACCATGCAATTAGCTTCTAACCTTGAAAGCCCTTTGGGAGGGCAATTAATTGCAGTTGCTCAGCAAGCTTTTAGCTATGCGCATAGTTGGGTGCTTACCATTTCAGCTATTTGTTTCTTCCTTTTAACTGTATTTGTCTGGTTTAGCTTTCCAAAGAAAGTAAATCAAAAAAACTAAAATAGAGGATAAAAAGAGAGATTATCTTTCTTTTTATCCTTATAAATCTTTTTAATATTTTCCTCATATTGAAATATTTTGGTTATTTAATTCTCATAACAAAATTATTCTTTAATCGGTTTCATGTTTTTATTTCAAAATGATTCAATATTCATGTAATTGAAATTTAATGAAAAATGAATTGATCGAAAATTGACTGTAAAAAAATGGTTTGTTAACCTGCTATTCGAAAATCTAAAAACAAATAAAAGAGGCAGCTGTGAATTTTAAATTAAAAACATCACTCATTATTGGAGCAATTGTTGCGTCTTCACTTGTATATGCCGCAACTGTACTTTCACCAAATCAGAATAATAATAGTGGATCAATTCCATCTGGTTATTCAGATTTAGAATTTTCTTTAGCAAATGGGAATTGGGTCAAAAATCTCTCTTTACCGGCAAGCGCTAATAATTCGGACAAGATTACAGTTCGTTCTAGTGCCGCTTATAGTAGTTATTTAGATACTTCTAATACGAATATTCCGTTAGAAGTATTGAAGATAAATAGTGGAGATGTTTATCAATTTATCTTTAATAGCAGCCAAAATAAATGGATCGCTCAGTTAGCAACAGTGAGTCCTACTAATGGTGCGGCCTATGAAGTCGTTCCATTAACAACTGCATCAATGCAAAAAGTACTTATTCAAAATGACAAATGGGCACAAACCATTGCATTACCGAGTGATGTACGTGATGGAACAACCGTACAAATTGTTTCTACAGCAAGTGCAAGCTCAGAGATTGATAAAACAAATTTACTATTCCCGAGCAGTTTCTCATTAAAAAATGGATCTGAATATTGGTTTAAATATTATTCTGCTTTAGGAAAATGGGTTCCAGAATATATAAAACCTCAGAAGCTAAATGTTCAGCAAATCGGAACATCTTTAGCCGCGGTAAGTAGCCCGCTAACGGAAGTTTCATTTGGAGATGGAAATTGGGTTTCGAATTTCACTTTACCTACGACTGCAAGTGATCGAGATAGAATTATTATCAAGTCTACAGCGACTTGGTCTGCAAAAATCAATAATACCAATGTTAATAGCCAAGCGTCTTTAACGCTTAAAACAGGCGATCAATATGAGTTTATGTATGTACGCGACAAAGGATATTGGCAGCTGATCTCTTCACCAACAAAGGTAATTGATTCAACGGCAACGATCCCTGCAACTTTACCAAATATGACTCAGCCCACTTTAAAAGTAAAACTGTCTACAGCAAATTGGCAGCCGACCTTGCAGCTACCAGCTCAAGCTCAAGTCGGGGATAAAGTTGTTATTGTGTCGAATGCATCGGCAGACACTTTGATTAATGCGGCTAATGGTTTGTCGACAGCAATTAAAAATGGTGAAAATCGCCGTTTTATTTACACCGCTCAAGGCTGGACAGTAGATAGTTATACAATTGATATGTTGTTAGTTTCTAGTCCAGAAGTAAATGCAATTTTAGGAGAGAGCGCTGCAAAACTAAGAATGATTGAAGGCGTAAATCTAACAAACTTAACCGCTGAAAATTCAAATGCGCGTTTTTACTTAAGAGATGTGGGCTATTTAACTTATAAAATTCCTGCTGCCACTTTAAAAGAAGCGATCTCGACTGGACGAGATGACACGACGGTACAAAATGAGCGAAAACGTGTATTGGCAGACGGTGTTTATTATCAAGGTAATGAACCTGGTGATGGTGGTTGTGGTTGGGCTTGGATTAATGCTTCTGCATATAATATGATTGGTGCAAATGATATTGCAGGTTGTTCTTTCGCAGCCATGCGCCATGAAGTTGGGCATAATCTTGGTCTGTACCATAATGGTTCAACCAACATTGGTTCAGGTTTTGCCCATCCGTTAGGAAGTACCGCAATGGGTGGTAATAATATTAATTTCTATTCTAGCCCGTATCTTTATAACCCTAAATATGGTGTACGTTTAGGTGAAGAAGGAAAAATTGATGCTGTCAGTGTTATTAATATGAATGTGCAGAAAATTTCTCTATATAACTAATCTCTATTTTTAGCTGTAAATAATGAAGAAAAATAAATTGTTAATAGGAACTGCTATCACCTGTGTGGCGCTAGCGGTTCTCATCTGGCTCGCATTTTCACAGCAGAGTTCTTCTGCTTTAACGTCATCTTTAGAAAGTCGGCAAGAGTCTGGGACAAAACTGGCAGATAGTCAGAACGAATTTGCTCGTCAAAATATGCTGAATTTGAGTTCATCAGAAAAGGAAAAGTTGTCTAGGCAACAAATTGTTTTTAATGAAATAGAAAAGGATCAATTACCTTCGAATGTTAATTTTCCGCTGCTTAAAAATGCTAAAGGTATGGTCATTAAATATGATCCAAATGTGATTGAGCTTAAAAAAGTAGGTGATACGGTTAAGTTTCAAATGTTGGAATATGGCATTAACCGCACAGGAAAAATTGTAGAGATTGAACCTGTTGATCAAGATATTATTCGATGGACTGGAAAATTTGATCAGGGCGATCCGAATCAGAATTTCTTTACCATTACCCAAAGTCAAAAAGACCATTATACGATCATGCAGATTTTTACCGAAAAAGGAAATTATTCTGCTGAAATTAAGGACGGAGTTGGGTTAGTACAGACGATGGATGATGGAGTAACTGATCAGGAGCTACATCATGATCATCCATAGACAAATAAATGGTTCTGGTAGAGAAAAGAAGCCAGTTCGCAGTTTATCTGTACGGATATGAGCTTTTTGCGTTCACACTCTTTTAAAAACAAAGTATGCTTATGCCTGTAACAAGGAGCATACATGTATCAAGTACTTGCTAGAAAATACCGTCCACGTAATTTCAATGAGTTAGTGGGGCAAAACCATGTTTCTCGTGCATTAAGTAGTGCATTGGAACGTGGTCGTCTACACCATGCTTATTTATTTACAGGAACGCGTGGTGTAGGTAAAACTACAATTGCACGTATTTTAGCCAAGTGTTTAAACTGTGAAACGGGTGTGACTTCTACGCCATGTGAAGTTTGTGCAACCTGTAAGGCAGTAAATGAAGGTCGTTTTATCGACCTGATTGAAATTGATGCGGCTTCAAGAACAAAAGTAGAAGATACGCGTGAACTTTTAGATAACGTTCCTTATGCACCAACGCAAGGCCGCTTTAAAGTTTACCTGATTGACGAAGTGCATATGCTATCGACGCATTCTTTTAATGCGTTATTAAAAACACTAGAAGAACCACCAGAACACGTTAAGTTTCTTTTTGCCACGACTGATCCGCAAAAGCTACCAATTACAGTCATTTCACGTTGTTTGCAATTTACCTTACGACCATTAGCAGTTGATGAAATTACAAAGCATCTTGGCGCTATTCTTGAAAAAGAACAAATTGCTTCTGACCAAGATGCAATTTGGCAAATTGCCGAATCTGCTCAAGGTTCATTACGTGATGCATTATCTTTAACTGACCAAGCGATTGCTTATGGTCAGGGTGCTGTACAACATCAAGATGTTAAAGAAATGCTTGGGTTGATTGACCGCACCATTATTTATGATTTGATTTTAGCGATTCATCAGAACCAACGTGAGAAAGTTAGTCAGCTTTTATTGCAATTTAGACATCAAGCGCTAGATGTTTCACTTGTGCTTGATCAGTTGGTTTCGACAATGCATGAATTGGCAATTTTGCAATATTTACCTGATTTGAGTTTGAAATATAGCGAAGAAATCAATCGCAAAATCATGCAACTGTCCAAGCTGATTTCTGCTCAAGATTTACAATTGTATTATCAAATTGCATGTAAAGGCCGTTCAGACCTACAACTTGCCGTGACGCAAGAACAAGGTTTTGAAATGTGCGTTTTACGTTTATTGGCATTCCGCCCTTTAGCGCCTAATGAAATTTTAGTTTCAGAGCCTGTTCAACAAAATGAGCAAGCAGTGGTAGGGCTAAATCAACAGGCTCAGCAAACAGTTCAGGAGATTACTCCAGTAAATACTGTTCAGCCAGTTGAAGTTATTAGCCAACCCGCTATGGTTGAACCTGAACCTGAACCTGAACCTGAACCTGAACCTGAACCTGAACCTGAACCTGAACCTGAA
>NZ_JAZEYD010000019.1:0-69534 GCF_037027805.1 Acinetobacter sp. 161(2023)
TACTATTTCTTCTACGTCAACAGATGCAGTGAATGGTAGCCAGTTAGATGCGACCAACCAGAATGTAACGACTGCCCAGAATACAGCAAACACAGCGGTGACGAATGCAGCAACAGCCCAAGCGACGGCAGACAAAGGCCTGAACTTTAGTGTCAATGGTGGTACAGCAGACAACGCAAAGTTGGGCGAAACGGTTAACTTTGCAGATGGCACCAATACCACAGCAGTTTATGACCCGACAACCAATACCTATAAATACAATGTGAATGACAACATTGCATTAACCAATGCGGGTAGCTTAACGGTCGGTAACACCAAGGTTGATAACAGTGGATTAACCATTACTGGCGGTCCAAGTGTAACCACGGCAGGTATTGATGCGGGCAACCAGAAGATTACTAATGTTGCAGCAGGAACCAACCCGACTGATGCTGTTAATGTAAGCCAGTTGGGTGCAGTAACTACAGCAGCCAATACCAAGACAGATGCTTTAGGTACCAGTACTGCGAGTAATTTAGGTGGTGGCGCAGTTTATAATCCAGTTACAGGCGCAGTCAGTTCACCGATTTATACTGTAAATGGCACCAACGTAAATAACGTGGGTGCTGCCATCAGTGAACTGGATAAAGGCTGGACATTACAAAGTAATGGTACTAATGCGGGTGCAGTGAAAGCTGGTGATACCGTTGACATTGGTACAGTTGCAGGTGAAATGAACCTGAAAGTAACCAAGACTGGAAACAAGATCCAGTATGGTTTAAACCGTGATCTGAATATTGACAGCGTAACGGCAGGCGATAGTAAGTTAGACACCAACGGTTTAATCATTACTGGTGGCCCAAGTGTGACCAAGTCTGGCATTAATGCGGCTAACCAGAAGATTACTAATGTTGCAGCAGGAACCAACCCGACTGATGCTGTTAATGTAAGCCAGTTGGGTGCAGCAACTACAGCAGCCAATACCAAGACAGATGCTTTAGGTACCAGTACTGCGAGTAACTTGGGTGGTGGCGCAGTTTATAACCCAGTTACAGGCGCAGTCAGTTCACCAATTTATACTGTAAATGGCAACAACGTAAATAACGTGGGTGCTGCAATCAGTGAATTGGATAAAGGCTGGACATTGCAAAGTAATGGTAGCAATGCGGGTGCAGTGAAAGCTGGTGATACCGTGGACATTGGTACAGTTGCAGGTGAAGCCAACCTGAAAGTAACCAAGACTGGTAACAATATCCAGTATGGTTTAAACCGTGATCTGAATATTGATAGCGTAACGGCAGGCGACAGTAAGTTAGACACTAATGGTTTAACCATTACTGGTGGCCCAAGTGTGACCAAGTCTGGCATTGATGCTGCTAACCAGAAGATTACCAATGTTGCGGCAGGTACTCTTTCATCTACATCAACAGATGCAGTCAATGGTAGCCAGTTAAATGCGACCAACCAGAATGTAACGACTGCCCAAAATACTGCAAACACAGCGGTGACGAATGCCGCGGCAGCACAAGCGACGGCAGACAAAGGCCTGAACTTTAGTGTCAATGGTGGTGCGGCTAAGAATGTGAAGTTGGGTGAAACGGTTAACTTTGCAGATGGTACCAACACGACTGCAACGTATGACCCAGCAACCAATACTTATAAATACAATGTGAATGACAACATTGCATTAACTAATGCAGGTAGTTTAAAGGTTGGAAATACTAAAGTTGATAACAGTGGTTTAACGGCTGGCAATACTAAGGTTGATAACAGTGGATTAACCATTACTGGTGGCCCAAGTGTAACCACAACAGGTATTAATGCGGGCAACCAGAAGATTACCAATGTTGCAGCAGGTACCAATGCGACGGATGCCGTTAATGTGAGTCAGCTTGGCGCAGTCACTACAGCAGCCAATACCAAGACAGATGCTTTAGGTATCAGTACTGCAAGTAATCTAGGTGGCGGTGCAGTTTATAATCCGGTGACAGGTGCAGTCAGTTCACCGATCTATAGCGTGAATGGTACCAACGTAAATAACGTTGGTGACGCAATCACTGCACTGGATAAAGGCTGGACCTTACAAAGCAATGGTAGCAATGCAGGTGCAGTAAAAGCTGGCGACACAGTTGACATTGGTACAGTTGCAGGCGAAAGCAACCTGAAAGTAACCAAGACCGGAAACAAGATCCAGTATGGACTGAATCGTGATCTTAATATTGACAGTGTAACAGCAGGTGACAGTAAGTTAGATACAAATGGTCTAGCAATTGCGGGTGGCCCAAGTGTAACCAAGTCTGGCATTAATGCGGCTAACCAGAAGATTACTAATGTTGCGGCAGGTACTCTTTCATCTACATCAACAGATGCAGTGAATGGTAGCCAGTTAAATACCCTCGATAACCGTGTGACTAAGAATGGTGATTCTACAGCCAATATTTTTGGTGGTGGTGCCAAAGCTAATCCAGATGGTTCGATTTCTAACCCGACTTATAATGTTGCAGGTACAAGTGCAAACAATGTAGGCGATGCCTTAACAGCACTTGATAAAGCAGTCACTGATGCAGGTACAGCAGCAAATGCAGGCTGGACTGTTTCAGCGAATGGTGACGCAGCGACTGCTAAAAACATCAAACCAAACGGTAAAGTCAACTTTACAGGCGACGATAACTTAACCGTTGCTCAGACGAGCGATAAGGACAATGAAGGCAACATTAAGGTTGCGCTGAACAAAAACTTGAAGGTTGATAGTGTCACAACTGGTAATACAGTTATCGATACGAATGGTGTAAAAGTTGGTGATAACGTTCAGTTAGGATCAACAGGCTTAATTATTGCTGGTGGTCCGAGTATTACGACTTCTGGAATCAGTGCAGGAAACAAGGTCATTACCAATGTAGCTGCTGGTGTTAATACCACCGATGCAGTGAACAAAGGACAACTTGATGGTGCGATCACGAGCATTAATAACAATGTTGGTGCTTTAGCTAATAGTGCAGTTCAGTATGACAAAAATGCAGATGGTACAGTCAATAAAGACTCTGTCACTTTAGCAGGTGGTGCTAATGGTACAGCACTTAAGAATGTGGCAAATGGTACTGTAGCAGCAGGTTCTAAAGATGCTGTAAATGGAGGCCAGTTGTGGAGTGTTCAACAACAGGTTGACAAAAATACGGGTGATATCTCGAACCTTCAAAGTGATATTAGCAACATTAACAATGGTAAATCCGGTCTAGTTCAACAAGCAGATAAAGATGCTGCGATTACTGTTGGAAAAGACACGGGTGGTACACAAGTTAATGTTGGTGGAACAGCAGGTGACCGCACGGTGACTGGCGTTAAAGCAGGCGCAGTGACTACCTCTTCAAAAGATGCAGTAAATGGTTCTCAGCTTAATGCAACCAATCAGGCGCTTGTAAACGCACTAGGTGGTGGAGCGGGATATAACAATATTACCGAAAGCTTCTCAAACCCTACGTATAACGTGGCTGATAAGTCTTACAACAATGTCGGTGATGCAATAGGCGCATTGAATCAAGCTGATCAAACATTAAATAATAAAATTGATAATGTGAACAACAAGCTTGAGCAAGCGTTCTATGCAACAAATCAGCGTATCGACAACTTGGAAGAAAAAATGTCTGCTGGTATTGCTGCAAATGCTGCACTTGAAAATGCGCCATTTATTGCAGGGAAAGTCACTATGGCTGTTGGTGCTGCTTACTATAATCAGCAAAATGCTGTAGGTGTGACCTTACGTAAAACAGCCGACAACGGACGCTGGTCACTTACAACAGGTGCAGCGCTTGGCAGTCAGGGTAGCCCATTAGTGCGAGTTGGTGTAAGCACAGTCATTGACTAATTTTGGCTAGGCGAGGAAGGCTTAAGGCCTTCCTCATTCTCCATTTCGAGAGTAAAAATATGAAAAATACAGTTAAAGCGTTATTTATTGCTGTTCTTTCTGGCCTGGCAATGGTTGGTTATGCACAAGAAGAAGCAATATCTCAGCAAGAGGTTACTTTTCCTAAAGTATCTGATAGCTATCTAAAACAAGTAAAACGTTATGAATACCAAGATGTTGCTCGTTTAGACTTAGGGCTGAATAAAGACCAAATTCGAGCTTTATTGGGAAATCCCCAATTTAGTGAAGGAGTGTTTGCAGTAAAAGTATGGAACTATGTACTTGATGTGCGTATTCCCCACACAAACCAGTATAAACGTTGTCAGTTGCGTATTGATTTTAATGAAAAGTATTTAGCGAATCGTTTATCTTGGAAAGGTGAGGAGTGCGAAGGCTTAGCTGCTTTGGGTGAGAATAATCAGACCCCGCCTGAGCCTGTAAATAGCAATGTGATTGCAGAGCGTACAGCGAGTGTATTATTTGCCTTTGATCGGTTTGATGCGAGCGCGATTCAAGAGGGTACGGATAGCGTTGCGAAAATTGCCGAGCAGATCAAGAAAATTGAGACAACGACTCCTGTAATTGTTTCAGGTTTTACAGATCCGTTAGGTAAATTTAGCTATAACCAAAAATTGTCTTCTCAACGTGCAAATACTATTGCTGAGTTATTGGTACAACAAGGTATCGAAGCAAGCCGTATACAAATACGGGCAAATAGTCAGACCGATTTATACAAGCAGTGTAGCGGTAACAATAGTTCACAACTTATTCAATGTTTAGGACCGAATAGACGTGTTAATATAACTTGGTAAAGCGGTCTGTCACGAAAAAGTCACCATCCTTAGAATGGTGACTTTTTCGTTTTAGGAGACTAAAAAAGTAAAAGGATATATTTTAAGTTTTATAAATTTTATATAAAAATCATCTTTTAAAATAATAAAAATGCTGTGGAGTGAGTAAACCATCTAAGGGTTGATCCCAGCTTTGACGTTCTAAAGTGTGTTCAATAAATTGAAACTGATGGGCTAATCCTAAACGATAAGGCTTATGTGTAGCACTTGCCAATGTGCGATCATAATAACCACCTCCCATACCAATACGTGTTCCGTAGTGATCACAAGCTAAAAGTGGCGTTAGCAGTAAATCAAGCTGTGACACATGTCTTCCTCTGGTTGCCATGGGTTCTTTCATGCCCAATGGATGATGAGAAAAACGTCGATTCAAATATTGGTTTCTAGATATTTTTACCCAAACTAAACGCTGATTCATTGAACAAATCATCGGTAAATAAACTTGTTTATTTTTTTGAAAGCATAGCTTTATGAGAAGGTCTGTATGAACCTCTCCAAAGGCATGTAAATATAAACCAATCTTTTTTGATGAATGAAAAATAGCAAGGGTATTTAGATGGTGGAGAACATTAAGCTGAGCTTGTTTTTGCTCCAATGGAGTTAAAGAGCGTCTTTTAGATCTTAAATTTTTTCTAATAAAACTTAGTTCATTCATGGATAAATCTAACAAAGATTTGAGATCAGTCGAGCAAAATTATACCTATTTTTCTATAGTTTCACTGAAATTTAAACAGTGTTAAAAAATAGCTTAATTTTATCGGCAAAGTAAAAATTGTTTTGCTCTTAAAAGAAGTCATTTATATAAGGTTTTTGAGCTTTTTTACGTATTTACAGTATTTATTTACATTTAATGAGATAAGAATAATTAAAAAGATGAATGTGAAATTGTTAAGCCTATGAAGTTAAAAATTTTAACGATGATGATATGTGTTGCATTGCTGAGTGCGTGTACGAAACAGGCAGAATCTGAAGCTCCTAAAGTTGATTATAATACTCAATTTGAAGAGTCTGACCGAAAAATTGGTGAGTTTTTAGATCAATTGGATAACCCTAAAACACCTCAAGAAGTTAGAGTTAAAATTTTATGTCATGACTATCCTGATGTGTATAAAAAACAATATATGCCAGCATTAATAAAAATTTCACCAAAGCCTTATACTGAAGAGAAATTATTGTCAGATTTGAAAAGTGCAACTGACTACTACAAGGATGCCTTTACGATTAGGTGTAATCAGTAAAATGATTTGTGTATTAAGTCTTAAAAAATTAAATAAGTGTGAATTGATTGGTATTGTTGGGTTGTGGTAAATTTCATTTTGTCTTTATAGTGGTTAATTTAGGGGAAAGCGAGATATGGAAATCTTGAAATTCTTACAGAGTTTTAATACGGTGGGTACATACTTAATGATTGCTTCAACCGTTTTAGGTGGTCTTATTATTTATTTTTACGTGATTAATCCAGCGTGATCATTTAAATGAAATAGTGAAACTCTACTATTTCATTTTTTATTAATTAAATTCTGTTATTAGTTTTAAACTATAAAAATAAGGTAGAGTCATGAAGTTTAAATTGTTTGTTGTTAGTTTTTTTGCTTTAGGTTGTCATGCCGACGAAAACGTAACTGATCCCGAGATTTGTAATGTGGTGAAAAAAGTTGCTTATACTGTCATGGAGGCACGTCAAAAAAAAGTTCCATCTCAAGACTTGCAACAGATAGCGAATAGCCTCGAAGACCCAAAAGCAAAACAACTTTATCAAGATTTAATTAATTCGGCTTACTCTGCCAAAGTATTCAGAACCAGTTTCTTTAAAAGAAAAGCAATAGAAGATTTTCAAACAGGCTGGTATGAAGAATGCCTGAGTAGAAATCAAAAATAATAATATTAGAAAGGGAAATTACAGTTGAATGTTTAAAAGAAATTTTTAGACTGAAAGGTCTGTATAAGAAGCTAAATTAAAATAAATATTTTGATTTTTTCTAAGTATTAAAACTAAATGCTCCGAAGATGCCGCTGCATGTGTCGTTACCCTGAACCCGATGAGTTCAAGGTGGACGCGACGTATACTTGCTGGGTTTCCTACACGAAGGTAGGCATACACTCTAAATATACAGAACACATCCATAAGTTTAAGTATCGGCAGGGGAATAGACCCGCTGGCGAACACCCCAGAGACAATTTAAGTATAACCGATCTGACTATGTTGGCAATCCTCTAATCCTCTGGAACTGTAAACTTAGTTTGCGTTTGATGAAGCTTTGTACATTTGCAAGCATAAAATAATATTCAATCGCAGTAATGGCCTCAATACAAAAACGCCTTGCATCTATTATTCATAGAGCAAGGCGTTTTTGTATGGATAATTTATTAAACGATTTGTTCAATATTATCCAATATCGTTTGCAGTAAACGTTCACAGTGAGTGTATTCTTGCAAAGACTTATTCAGACTCAGTACTTCTTGAGTCAATTGTAGAGCAACCATAATGACCAGTTTGTTGTGCTCAACACGTGGAGCACTACGACGCATCTCATTAAATTTCTCATTGAGAAGTTCGGCTGCACGTTCAAGTTCATCTTTTTTATCTAAAGTAGTCGCGAGTCTAAAGGTCTGCTCAATCAGCCTAAGCTCTACCATGACTTGTTCACTCATGATTGTGTCTCCTCACCAGTTTCAGCATTAGGGTGGGCTAGCTGCTGAATTTCTTGGGCATGCTGATCTTGGGCAGTACCTAAAATTCCTAAACGTTGAATAATGGCTTCAACTTTTGATTTAGCAAGCTCATTTTTTTGTAACAAACGATCACGATCTTGTTGTAAATCATGTAGCTCTTGTTGGGTTTGACGCTGGTGGGCTTGTAACTTTTCTTTTGTAACACGTAATTCATTTCGTTCGGCAAGAATTTCTTGAAAACGATTTTTTAAATCAGTCGTACTTTTTTCTAATCGACTATAACGTTCGGCAAGTGTGTTAGCATCCTGATTCAATTGTTGAAATTGACCTTTTAACTGAGAGAGTTGCTCAGTTACAGACTCAATTTCCTCTTGTTTTTTAGTGATAATACTATTTTTTTGCACAACTTGTGCGTGATGCTCTGTTTCAGCAAGTTCTTTAGCTTCTGAGAGTGCCGCATGTTCACTCTCTAAATGATGTAAGCGTGTTTTTAATACGCTAATATGCGTTTGTAGCCGCTGTAATTGTTCTAACATAACGAGGTCGCACAGAATTGCAATCAAAGGTAATATATACAAAGTATAGAGATTGGATAAACGAATGCAAGACGATATTTCAGGCTGGACAGATTGGAACGCTCATTTTGAAGGAATTGAAGAAATTTCAAGCCCTAGTGAGTTACATGGTCTATTGACAGGTATTGTTTGTGTGACAGAAGCGCCAACGCGTGAAGAATGGTCACAAATCTTAACAACCCTTAATGTGCCAGCGTTAAGTGAAGATGCTCTAACACTTTTAACTGATGAAGCAGAAGATGTTGTTCATGCATTATCTGACGATGAATTAGATTATATACCTATGCTTCCTGACGATGAGCACCTACTTCAAGAGCGTGTACAAGCATTATCAGATTGGTGTGCAGGTGTTGTATTAGGTTTTGGGTTGGCATCAGGTAATATTCGTGCTGATGAACTTGAGTTGATTGAGAACCTTCAAGATATTGCAGCGGTCGAATTTGAAGACTCTGATAATGATGAAGAAGGTGAAAGCAGTTACGAAGAGTTGTATGAGTTTGTACGTTTAATACCTGTAAGTTTGTCTATTGGCAGAAAAAAAATTACTGTAACTGAAAGTTCTTTGTTGAAAAACTTTCATGCAAAAAGTAAATCTGCTGCTGTAGATACAGAACAAAATGTTGTAGAAATGTTTACTCCACATCGCCCAAGCTAATTGAGGCGATGTGTTATTGGTTGTATTTTATTTTTTGACTTTAAAATTCTAAATCAAGTAGATCATTATGAAATTGCCTCAAGCTGATTTTCGACATCGTAGAGACCGTCTGGCAGAAAAAATGGGTCCAAACAGCATTGCAATTATTGCAACGCGTGAGGAAATGTACCGTAATCGTGATGCGGATTATAAATTCCGTGCCGATAGTAGTTTTTTCTATTTGACGGGCTTTGCTGAGCCTGAGGCAGTTGCTGTCATTGAAACCTTCGATGATGAAGACTATAGCTATAGTCTTTTTTGCCGTGAACGTAATCGCGAGATGGAAATCTGGAATGGTTTCCGTGCCGGAGTTGATGGTGCAGTTGAAGACTATGATGCTGATGAAGCATATGTAATTGATTTGCTTGATGAAGAAATTATTGAAAAATTATTAAATAAAGAGCGTCTTTATTATCGTATTGGGCACAATGCTGAGTTTGATGCACGGGTGAGCCAGTGGATTAAAAAAGCAGATGACGAACACCGACATGAGAGTGCTCCAGCTCAATTGCTCCAGCTTGACCGTATTGTTGATGAAATGCGTTTAGTTAAGTCACCACAAGAACTTGAGCTGATGCAAATTGCTGCAAATATTAGTGCCGAAGCACATACGCGTGCGATGCAAACGGTACGTCCAGAGATGATGGAATATGCTCTTGAAGCTGAGCTCAATTATATTTTTGGGAAAAATGGCTGTGTCCCGTCTTATAACAGTATTGTAGGCGGTGGGGCTAATGCTTGTGTTTTACATTATGTTGAAAATAACAAGCCACTCAAAGATGGTGATTTAGTCTTAATTGATGCTGCATGTGAATATGAATTCTATGCGTCAGACATCACCCGTACTTTTCCGGTCAATGGTAAATTTAGTGCTGAGCAAAAAGCATTATATGAAGTTGTATTGGCTGCC
Organism: Acinetobacter sp. 161(2023); assembly: GCF_037027805.1. NCBI lineage: Bacteria > Pseudomonadati > Pseudomonadota > Gammaproteobacteria > Moraxellales > Moraxellaceae > Acinetobacter > Acinetobacter sp. 161(2023). The sequence goes on from NZ_JAZEYD010000019.1 coordinate 9,584, forward strand.
CAATATGCAGCGATTGACGCAGTTCGTATTGGTAATTCGTACCGTGAGCCTCATGAAATAGCAGTTAAAATTTTAACTGAAGGTCTAGTTAATTTAGGTTTGCTCAAAGGTGATGTTAACGAACTCATCGAAACCGAAGCATACCGTCAGTTTTATATGCATGGCACAGGTCATTGGCTAGGCATGGATGTACACGATGTCGGATCTTACAAAAAAGGTGAAGACTGGCGTCAATATGAAGAGGGTATGGTCATTACAGTGGAACCTGGTTTATACATTGCACCAGATGATGAAACTGTAGATGAAAAATGGCGTGGTATTGGTATTCGTATTGAAGATGATGTGGTCGCAACTTCGAAAGGACCACGAGTTTTAACTGCTAATGTGGTTAAAGATATTGCAGATATCGAACATTTAATGGCGCAAGCTAAAGCATAATTAAACGTATTCGCTAAAGGAGCAAAACTCGATGCAACAACAAGTGATTATTGTAGGTGGGGGAATGGTGGGTTTGAGCCTTTCACTCATGCTGGCGAAAGCTAATATTGCGGTAAAGCTATTAGAAGCTGTGAAATACCCAAACTATGATGATCAAAATGTTGCCCCTTATCATTCGAGTTTTGATGCGCGTAATACGGCTTTATCACGTCGTAGCGTACAGATTTATCAGAAGCTGGGGTTGTGGGATGCATTACAGCAACATGCGACTCCAATTTTGCAAGTCCATATTACAGAGCAAGGTAGTTTTGGCAAGGCACGTTTAATTGCAGAACAAGAAAAAGTCGAAAGCTTTGGGCAAGTAATTGAAAATGCTTGGCTTGGTCGTGTGCTTTTAACTCAAGTGCGCCAACAACCTTTGATTGAGCTAATTGATGGTGTGCAGGTTACAGCTTTAACTCAAGATGCCGAACAAGTACATATTGAAGCTTTGCGTGGTGAAGAAACCTTAAAACTTGAGTCAAAATTATTAATTGCGGCTGATGGACGCGATTCTTTTTGTCGTCAGGCAATTGGCGTCGGTGTGGATGTCCATGATTATGATCAGGTTGCAATTGTCACCACAGTTCAGACATCGAAACCGCATGAGCATGTTGGTTTTGAGCGTTTTAGTGCATTAGGGCCTTTAGCCTTATTGCCTTTACCGGGTGAATATCACCGTTCGGTGGTATGGCCTGTTAAAAAAGGCACCGAAAATGAATGGCTAGGCGATGAAAATGACCAGCATTTCTTAAGTGCCCTGCAACAAACTTACGGTGACCGAGCGGGTAAATTTGAAAAAACGGGTAAACGTTTTAGCTATCCACTTTCACAAGTGCTTGCACATAAACAAGCTGTAGGTCGCGTTATTTTAATGGGTAATGCAGCGCATACAATTCATCCGGTTGCAGGACAGGGTTTTAATTTATGCCTACGTGATGCAGATGTTCTAGTGCGTTATTTAGTGAACCAGTTAACTACTTCTGATGATTTGGGTAACCCAAATAACTTACTTGCCTATGAACAAGCTCGTTTATCAGATCAGCAGCGAGTGATTAAGTTCTGTGACACTGTCGTTCGTGGTTTTAGTAACCAAAATCCATTATTAAAATTAATTCGTAATACGGGATTAATTGCATTTGATGTCATTCCGGGTGTAAAACCATTGGTGGCTAACTATGCAATGGGGTTAAAAGCATGAGTGAAGTGTTGGATGTCGTCATTGTTGGTGGTGGATTGGTTGGTGGTTTAACTGCTTTATTACTTGCGCAAGGTGGCGTACAACCTACAGTGCTTGATGCGGCCCCTGTGCTTGATGTTGAGAAAACATTAAGCGTGATGAATCCACGTGTTTTAGCACTTAGCCAAGCGACTATTCATTTGCTTAAAACGGTAAATGTTTGGGATGATCTAGCACGTCAAATGCCTTATACAGGCATGCAGGTCTGGAACCTGAATGGCTATGGTGAAATTAATTTTGGCCAAGAGTCGCAACAAAGACCGATGCCAGAGCAAGCCTTGGGTTCTATGGTGGAACCAAGTGTACTGAACGTTGCTATTCAGCAAAAAATGTTGCAGCAGCTTACAGATTACCGTACTCAAGTTGGTGTTACACGTATTGAGCAGGGTATTGGATGTTGGCATATTCAATTAGCAGACGGCACTACCCTTAAAACTAAACTGCTTATCGGTGCAGATGGTGCGAATTCATTTGTACGTGAACAGGCTTTTATTGATCTTGATGTACTAGATTACAAACAAGCAGCCATTAGCTGTGCAATTAGAACAGCAAAACCCCATCATTATGTTGCCCGTCAAATTTTCTTACCTACAGGACCTTTGGCATACTTACCGATGGCAAGTCTTGAAGAAACTGAAAACGGATATTGGCAATCCATTGTCTGGACACTACCAGATGATTATGCCGATGAATATTCAGCTTTAAACGATACCGCCTTTATGCAGCTTTTAACTCAAGAAAGCCAACACATGTTGGGTGAGGTGTTAGAAGTTCGTTCAAGAGCACAATTTCCGCTCAAAGCTCGTGCTGCAAAACAATATGTAAAAGCAGGTTTAGCTTTGATTGGTGATGCAGCACATGTGATTCATCCACTTGCTGGGCAAGGAGTAAATATTGGCTGTCTTGATGCGGCAGTACTGTGTGATGTGTTGCTTCACGATTTAAAGCGTGGTGTCTGGGCACATGAGCAAACTTTATTACGCTATGAGCATCGCCGTAAAGGTCAGAATGATGCAATGATGCATAGCATGTCAGCAATTGGTTGGCTTGAAAGCAGTGAGCTATTTCCAGTCGTGTGGGCTCGCAATATGGGTCTTAAGCAAGTTGAGCTGACTCCGGTTTTAAAAGACCGATTTATGCAACAAGCAAATGGTTTAGGGGCTTTACAAAGTACCCGCTATAAGCATTAAAATATTTACTGGGTCTATACTCTACTGAGTGAATTAAATACCAGTAGATATTTTTTGAACAATCATTTATATATCATTACCAATTTGGTCATAAAAGATACGGAATTGACCAAATTGGCTCTTTGCTAAATGCAAAGAGGTTGCTAAATTTCTGAGGTCTTGGGACCATAGCAATGATGCAATAAAATCATTCTGGGGAGTGTGAAATGTCAGATATCAATGATTATGAAGATGCAGAAGATTCTGCTGTAGATGAAGATGAAGCGAAAGCAGCCGAAAGCGGTGCAGCTGATGAAGAAGCAGGCAGTTTGAGTGATACTGATCTTGCCGAAGCAGAAACGCTGACTGTAACTGCTAAACAGAAACAGCGCCAAGCGTTGGAAGATGAAGTTGCCGCATTTTTAGCTCGAGGTGGTAGAATTACCGAAGTTCCTCCTGATGAACATAGCGACCATTAATCTTAAAAAAGCATCACATGAGTGGTGCTTTTTTATTTGTGTAAATTTACTAAAATAGGTTTAAGGCGAGCTTTGCAGTTCTTTTAAAATTCCACATTCATCTACTGTCCGATTGGTAGAGCAGTGCTGTTTTAAATCAATTAAAGATTCTTTTAAAAGCAATAATCGTTCAATTTTTTCAGATACTTCATTTAAATATTTATCTACTAGGTTATCAATTTTTGTACATGCCTGTTTAGGCTGAGATTTCATTTCTTTTAACGTTTTAATATCACTGAGTGAAATATCTAATTCTCGGCAATGCTTAATAAACAATAGATCGTTTAGTGTCTGCTCAGTGTAAACACGATAATTATTTTCTGAACGTTGGATACGGTCCAACACACCTACTTTTTCGTAATAACGGATCGTATCAATTGGAACATCCGCTTTTTTTGATAATTGACCAATAGAAAGATTCATAAGGCTTGACTCTGGAGCTACTCAAGGGTTTTTAATCACTATAAAAGAGTTCTTGAGGAAATAAAATGGCTGGATGTGGTTGTGCTTCAACATGTTCTCCTTCAAAAAAGGTGAGTCCACGTTTTAGAAAAGCGTTATGGATTGCACTTGTGATCAATGCGTTGATGTTTGTGGTAGAAATTTTGGGTGGTTATAAAGCCCAATCTGTTTCACTCTGGGCAGATGCATTAGATTTTGCCGGAGATGCAGCAAATTATGCATTATCTTTAGTTGTGCTTTCGATGAGTTTATATTGGCGCGCTACGGCGGCATTAATGAAAGGAATAACGATGACCGCTTTTGGTGTTTTTGTTATTGCAAAAGTGGTTTGGTCTTATTTTTATGGTGTTTCACCTGAACCAATGGTGATGGGAGCAATTGGTGTGATGGCTTTAATTGCTAACGTTTCAGTTGCGCTTATGCTCTATGCGTACCGTGATGGAGATGCCAATATGCGTTCCGTTTGGCTCTGTAGTAGAAACGATTCTATTGCCAATATTGCTGTGATTTTAGCAGCGGTTGGCGTATTTGGAACAGGCAGCGTATTTCCAGATTTATTTGTGGCTTTTGTCATTGCTTACTTGGGTGTGTCTTCTGGTTACGCTGTTATAAAACAGTCACAGCAGGAAAGAAAACAGTCAAAATTGGTGTTGAGTTCTCAAGCATAATGTTGAGCGCATAAAAAGTACCATTCATACGTGGTACTTTTTACTGTTTGAATGCATTAGATGAGTAGTGATATTGCGATACTCCACATAACGCAACCAATAATGAAATCTAAGACTTTCCATGCTTTAGGATTGGTAAATAATGGTTTTAATAACCTTGCGCCATAGCCCAAGCTGAAAAAGAAAATCCAAGAGGCAACAATGCTGCCCAAAGCAAAGCTAATTTTGTCTTCTAGCTGAGTGGCAACTGAACCAATCAGCACAATAGTATCCAAATAGACATGTGGGTTGAGCCAAGTAAAGGCAAGACAGGTCACTAGTGCTTGGGTTAGAGTCTGTTTCTGATTGTTATCAAGCTCCATGCTTTGGGTGGTTTTTAAGGCAGCATAGAAAGCTTTCGCACCGTAGACCAATAAGAACGTTGCCCCTAAATATTTAGCGACCGTAATTAAGATCGGTGATGCTGTCATGATTTCGGCAAAACCTAATACACCAAAAGCGATTAGAATCGAGTCGGATAGCGCACAAATTAAACATAACCAAAATACATATTGCTGTTTAAGCCCCTGTTTTAAAACAAAAGCATTTTGTGCTCCAATTGCTACAATAAGCCCGCTACCAATACCGAAACCTTTAAAAAATATACTAAGAGAGAACATAACAATAAGGTGGAAAAATCAGATGTGGGAATTATCTGACTTTTTATCAAGAAATAAGTAAAATTAAGAATATTTAGGTTTAGCTAAAAAAAATTTAGGTTTGATATGTTAGATAGTAAACAATGTGAAGCCTTTCTTGCAGTAGCAGAAGCGGGAAGTTTTGATGCGGCAGGAGAGCATTTATATATCACGCCCTCGGCAGTATCCTTACGCGTGCAGGCTTTAGAAAAATATTTAGGCCAAATTTTAATTATACGTGGTCGTCCATGTGTACTGACACAAGCTGGACAAACGTTATTGCAGCATTTACGTCATACACGATTAATGGAGCAAAACTTATTACAAGGTTTGATGGGGAAATCATCGGAATCGGAATTCTACAAAATTGCCCTAGCTTCAAATGCAGATTCGCTAGCGACTTGGCTTTTACCGAGCATTCAGCAAACGCTTTTTAAAGAAAAAATAGTCTTAGAACTAAAAATTGATGACCAATCGCATACGCATACTTTATTAGAAACAGGGCAAGTCAACGCATGTATCTCGGCAGAAGAGCAGGTCATGTCAGGCTGTTTAGCTCAACCACTTGGGAAAATGCGTTATAAAATGTTGGCTTCTGCTGAATTTGCAGCTGACTGGTTTAAACATGGCGTAAACCGAGAAACTTTAAGAAATGCACCCGCTGTAATTTTTAACCATAAAGACCTGATGCATTCAGAGGTTTTGCTTAAATATTATGGCTTACCTTTGCAGAGCTATCCTTATAGTTTTATTCCTGCTACAGATGCCTTTGTGAAAGCAATCCAGTTAGGTTTGGGATATGGCATGGTGCCCGAGCTTCAGGTTCAATCTTTACTAAATAATGGAACTTTAGTGGATGTTATCCCTGATGCAGAACTAGATATCCCGTTATATTGGCACCATTGGAAAAGGCAGTCTAAACAGTTAGATGCCCTGACAGAGACTATTGTGAAGTCAGCAAAATATATATTGAGATAGCGATTAGGTATTTTTAAAAGCCAGAAAGTTTGTTCAGATTTTCAAGTAATTTTATCTGTAATATTATTATGCAAAATTCAAGCATGGTGATGACACCGACTATTCGTCATCACCATGCTTAATTAAAAAATTAAGATTGTGTTAACTCGAGCGCACGTTGATAAGCGACTTTCTTTTTAATTCCTGTTAAATCGGCAGCAAGTTGAGATGCAGCTTTAACAGATAAGTCTTGAAGTAAGCGCTTTAAAAGCTCGTCTAGTTTTTCTTGCTCTAGATCTGTTTTTGCAGCTGCACCACCTACAACGACTACAATTTCACCTTTCTCTTGGTTATGGTCATTTTCAATGAAGCTAACCAAATCTTTTAAGGTCATTTTTTTGATGGTTTCAAAGGTTTTAGTAATTTCACGTGCAAACCCTACAGGACGGTCTTCACCAAATACCTGAGCCATATCTTTAACAGACTCTAAAATACGATGAGGTGCTTCATAGAAAATTAAGGTCTGGGTTTCATTTTTGAGTTTTTCTAATTGAGAAATACGTTGTGAAGCTCGAGATGGCAGAAAGCCTTCAAAGCTAAAGCGGTCACTCGGTAAGCCTACCGCACTTAAAGCCGCAATCGCAGCACACGCACCCGGCACAGGAACGACTCTAATACCATGCTCTTGAGCAGCACGAACTAACTTAAAACCAGGGTCACTGATGAGCGGTGTACCTGCATCACTAATTAAAGCAACGCTATCGCCAGCAAGTAGTTTTTGAACTAACTGCTCAATTTTATTGCTTTCATTATGGTCATGACATGCAGTAAGTTGAGTCGATATATTATAGTGTTTAAATAATTGTGCTGATTGACGTGTATCTTCGGCAGCTACAATAGAAACTGATTTTAAAATATCAATTGCACGGAAAGTCATATCATCTAAGTGCCCGATTGGGGTGGCTACAACAAATAACTGAGCACTCATTTGGTCTTACTCCGTACAGATAAACAATTTTAATCGGGTAGTTTACCCGAAATTATGATTTGGGCGTGAACAATGTCTGCTAGCTTAAGCTTTTCGAAAATGATCTGATTTTCATTTGTTCGATTTGGATCTGATATGTCAGATGAATTTAAGAAAATAACTTAATTTATAAAAACATCTAGAGATGCTTTTCATTGGGGAAATTAAAAATGTTATTGGCGCAACAGTTGGGGAAATGGGCAGAGCAAACTGCTTTAAACCTTTTACAAGCACAAAACTATGTATGGGTCACAAGTAATTATCATTCACGCCGTGGCGAAGTGGATTTAATCGTCAAAAGAGGGCAAGAGTTAGTTTTTGTTGAAGTAAAAGCACGCACTATAGGAAATTATGGGCAGGCTTGTGAAATGGTAACGTGGACAAAACAGAAGAAAATTATCAAAACTGCGATGCGTTTTTTACAGCGCCATCCATCTTATCAGGATTTTTATTGTCGTTTTGATGTGATTTGTTTTGATTTTCCACAGAAAATTGCAAAAACAGTACAGCAAGACTTTTCAAAATTCCATTATGATCTGCAATGGATCGAAAATGCATTTACTTTGGATTAAGAGTTCATTACTCTTTTGAGCAAATTTAAGTCTGATGCTTTATGATCAAGCCAAGCAATTGATAGGAGTCTGGTGGAGTGTTAAAACGTATTGCTGTAACAATGCTTTGTGTCGCAAGTTTATCAGGTTGCGCAAGTTTTATTTCTGGTGGAACAGGCACAGCTCCAGTGGGCACAGATAGCGGTGTTCGTAGTCTGGGCCAAGTATTCATTGACTCTTCAATTAAACGTACAGCAAATATCAACATTTACAAACTTGATCAACGTTTCAAGCAGTCACGTATTAATATCGAAAGCTTCCACAGTACAGTTTTATTAACTGGCCAAGTACCAGACCCGTACTTGAAACAATTGGCAGAAGACAATCTTAAAGCCATGAGTGATGTGAAAGCCGTACATAACTATATTACGGTGGGTAACAAGGTTAGCTATAACACCATCATGCAAGATGCGGGTGTAACAGCAAATACGCGTGCTCTTTTAATGAAAGCACCTGTGGTTTCTGATAGTAAGGTTCTTGTACATACCGAAGATGGTGTGCTTTATGTAATGGGGCGTTTAAATACTGCTGAAATTAATGATTTAAACAGTGTTTTACAAAACGTTGGTAACGTCACCAAAATTGTCACTTTAATTGATAATATTGATTTGGCACCTGCTCCAGCAGCAAGTTCTGGTAATACAACAACTACGCCGATTATTAATAACGTCATTGCTCAACCAACAGTTCAAACACCTGTTGCAATTGATCCTGACCAAACAGATCCTGCTTCGACTGCACAGTAATATATGAATCTGATTGAACAAGTACAAAGCAAAATTGAACAGGCGCGAACTCTCTATAAAGATTTCCGCCTGTATGATTTGGGGAGTTTTGCTTTAAACCGTTTTACACCAAAAGATGGTTTTGAGCAGGTTCCAAATGTTCGTTATGGCCTAAAGCCTCGCCATCGTTTGGATGTTTACCGATCTGTTAAAAAGCTAACTCATCAGCCCCTTATTGTTTTTGTGCATGGTGGGGCTTGGCAACATGGTAATAAACGAGATTATCTTTTTATTGGTGAGACATTTGCCAAAGAAGGCTATGACGTTGCTGTGATTAACTACCAGTTAGCACCTAAAAATATTTTCCCAAGTTTTGTTGATGACCTGACTCAGGCATTGAATTATTTGCATCAAAACCAAGACAAACTAGAAATCTCTACAGAAAATATTGTGCTCATGGGGCATTCGGCAGGTGCATTTAATGTCATGTCTGCTGTTTATCACCCTGATTCAACTAAAATTGAGTGTCTAGGGAAAATTAAGGCAATAATCGGTTTAGCTGGGCCTTATCATTTTGACTACAAGGGTGACCCACTGGCCGAAGATGCATTTGATCAAGGCATCTCTTATAAAGAAGTCATGCCATATTATTTCGTCAATCAAAATAATATTAAGCATTACCTTTTGATGGCTGAAAATGATCAGATTGTGAAAAAACACAATACCTTAGATATGGATTTAGCACTTAGAGAAAAGGGAAATCACAGCCATATCGCCGTGATTCCTAAAACTGGACATATTACAATTTTGGCCAGCCTTTCTAGTTTTATTAGTCATTATTTCAGAACGAAAAGAACGATCTTACATTTTCTTGATGAAGTGTTTTAAGCGAGAATATCGCTTAAAACACGGCAGATTACCCAGCTTGGGTAATCTGCATAATCATTGAATGAGCAATACTACCTTTAAATGGAATTTCAGGTAATTGATCAATTTTGAAGAATTGTGCATCTGCAATTTCTTCTTCTTGTAGCTTAATTTCACCAGACTCATATTCTGCTCTAAACGCAACCATAAGGTTACTTGGGAACGGCCAAGGCTGACTTGACATATATTGAACATTTTTGAGTCTTAGGCCTACTTCTTCAAAAGCTTCGCGTTGTACTGCTTCTTCAAGCGTCTCACCGACCTCAACAAAACCCGCGATCAAACCATACATGTTAGTTTTATTGTGAACTGACTTCGCCAGCAAGATTTCATCATCACCTCGCGTAATGACGGTAATAATGCATGGGTTTACACGAGGATATTGGTGATAGCAACAAGAAGGACACACCATTGCATATTCAGTTGGATGAACTTCTGTTGGGTGTCCGCAGTGACTACAAAACTTATGATTGCGTCGCCATTCAAGTAACTGTACAGCGCGGCTTGCTTGTAAAAACTGTTCTTTCGACCAACTTGTAATGAGTTGGCGAATTGGAACCAGTTGTAAGCCTTCGGGGATCGGTTCCTCATCAAGCAAGTCACGTGCAATGACCTGCTCATCATGAGTGAAAAGTAAATCACTTGCTAACTTTTCGACTTTGGGTAGTTGAAGGTTTTGGTCAACCAGTAATTGTTGATGATGAAAAATATAAGCAAGTGATAATTCAGACATTAAGCTGCCTTTTCTTGAAGTTGTTGACTACTCGACAATGCTACATTAAACATGGATTGTAGAACAGGTTGTTTATTTTTTAAATTGTCAACCAACATGTCAAGGCCCGCTAATACGTTAAAAATACAGTGAATTTGGTCTGTATTAAAAGGCTGGTTTTGTTCAAGTTGTTGTTGAACAAATTGAGCTGTTTGAAGTAAAGCATCTTGTTGAATGGTACTTCCTAGGAACTCGGCCGCACCCGCTAGCTCTTTTAATGAACCTGCAATTGCTTCAATATTTTGTGTCTGATCATTTGCATATAGCGTAAGACTCTGACAAATAAAATCAATTAAATTTTTTGTCTCGGTGAGTAAGGCTTGATGTGCCTCATCAAGACGATCTAAAGAAATATTCGTATTGTTCACGTTAAGTTGTAAGCGACTAGACGTATATTGGCGGACCAAAATACCAATTGAGTTCATGGCAGACAAAATGCTGTCCATAAGCTGCTGAGCATAGTTTTCATTACTTAATATATTGAGCTGACTTAAACTGCTAGCTTGTTGAGAAAGCTGAGATGAAGCTTCATCAAGGTTAAGTAGTTTAAATGTATATGCGAGCTGTAAAAGGCTTGTTTGTAATTGCTGTGCTTTTTCAGTCGACATATTTTGATAATTATATTCAATATCGTTACGCACTTTGTTCATTTCGCTCAAAATTAATTGGCTGACTGCGTGCATGGTTTCAAAATCAGGACCAAAAAGATGGCGGCTTAAAACCAGTAGTTGCGTGTCTGTTTGTATTTCATCGCCAATATGCAGTTGGTTGCGAATATGGTGCGCAACCTCATCTTCCTGAGCGATAACGATACTTAAAATATCTGCAAGGGCAGACAAATCGGGCTTAAAAGTTTCTGGAGTTGCTAGGAACTGACCAATATAACTTTCAATATTAATGAGTATACGTAGGCGTGAATCATTTAAAAGCAAGTTATCAATATGATCGAAAGCATAATTTACGAGTTGCCAATATTGTTGGCTTGGCTGATGGTTTGCCATGCTGACTAAATAGGTCGCAATCAGTTTAAAAGCTTGAAAATTATGAGTAGCTTCTGTCTTGTTTAAAAATTGATGCAGAGATAGCTTATAGAGCTGATGAATAAACTGAGTTTGTTCATTTATAAACACTTCTGGAGATGGAAGTTCAAGCGAAGTATTTGCAAGTAAAGGAGCAATCGCTTGTCCAGAAGATGTCAGCGGTTTATTTAAAGCTAATTCTAAATTGTTTAAAGTATTAAGAAGGAACTGAGGTACTTGTAATTCACGCAAACAGATAAACTCAATATATCGTTTTACCATGGTCGTGCCTTCACTCAGTGCAACGACATCGTTCGTATTAATTTGCGTTGGCTTCGCAATAATTTTTTGCATTAGCTCAGTTGAATATTGAGTAATTTTTGCAAGATAGGGGATATCAATTAAACGTAAGACTTGAGTGCATTGCTTAAATTGTTCTAATGCATCATCAATACCAAAAGGGAGTGTTTGTTCTTCAATTAAAGTACTTACTGCGCCTTCAACCAGTTTTATTGAGCGATCAATTTCATGTTTAATGATGAGTAAAGCTGTTGGATCGAAATGAATCGAAGTATGCTCAGACATAAACGTTCCCCTTTGCAAAAAAATCAATTGTTATATTCGTAGTGCTCGGTAATTTGAGCTAAAAATCTATGTGACTAATATAACTTAACTTACAAAGGGGAAAAGCTAAAAAAAGCTAAAGAATCAAAAATTTATTTTGCAAAAAAGCAAGGTTCTCCGTGTTTTTTCTCAAATTCTTTGACCCAAGTCTCATGTGTATTGAGCTCTTCTTCGGAAGGACGAATAACGGGTAGATCAATTTGAACCCTAGTTTTATTTGCTGTGTTCAGGCTGTTTTCACTTTGAGATAAGGCATCTATATCAAAAGAAACCTGTCCACCTGTCATTGCTAGGTAAACGTCTGAAAGAATTTCAGCATCGAGTAATGCGCCGTGGAAAGTACGGTCACGTGCCGGAATTTCATAACGTCTTACAAGGGCATCAAGCGAGTTTTTTTGTCCCGGATGTTTGCTTTTTGCTAAAGCTAACGTATCTGTTACCTCACATACTTCCGAAAGCGCGGGAAGGCCTGCGCGTCTAAACTCCATATCAAGGAAGTTCATATCGAAGGTTGCGTTATGGGCAATAATCTCTGCGCCTTTTAGATAATCAAAGAGCGTGTCAGCAATTTCTGCATAGAGCGGTTTATCTTTTAAGAAGTTATCACTGATACCATGGATATTTTCTGAGTCGCCTACGGGTTTTTGCGGGTTAATATAAATATGAATTGAGCTACCGGTGAGTTTCCGGTTAATCATTTCAATGGCGCCCACTTCAATAATCCGGTCACCATCTTGGAAATAAAAACCAGTGGTTTCTGTATCGAGAATCAGTTGTCGAGGCCCTTGTAATTTTAGTTTGGCTTCGGTCACAACAACTTGAGGATGAATATTATTAATGGGTTGTTTGCTTTCTGGCTCAGCAGCTTCAACTTCAATAACTTCTTCTTCCACAATAATCATCTCAATTTCTTCGGACTGCTCAAGATCAATATTATCTTCTTCGGTTACTTCTGCCATATCAAACCCAAAAGGGTCATCAAGCAACCAATCCTCTTCAGGCTTTTTTATATCTTGCAGGGCAGTCGCTTGAACTGTTTTTTTTTGCAGTGCAGTTTGATCGGCTCCGATATTTGCAAGCTCATCGGCCATTTCATTGCCAGCATGTCCAGCATGGCCTTTAATCCAATGCCACTCAATATTTCGACCAGCACATACAGCATCTAATTTTTGCCAAAGGTCAGGATTTTTTACATCCTTCCAGTTTTTCTTTTTCCAGCCATGAATCCACTCAGTAATCCCTTGCTTCACATAATTTGAATCTGTCCAGATAATTAAATGAGCATCGGTTGGGCAAAATGAAACGCCTTCAATCGCAGCTGTGAGTTCCATGCGGTTATTGGTTGTATCTGGTTCACCGCCAAATAATTTATGTTCACCCTGCTCGGTAATGACATATGCGCCCCAACCACCTAAACCCGGATTGCCACGACATGCACCATCAACATACAGTGTGATTGTTTGAGACATAAATCGAAACCTAAACTAAAAGAAAAAGAACTGAATATGGTGTATTGTATACGCAAAAAGTTCGGTTCCATCGTAACAAAGCAAGGTTTTTTTAATTTCTTGTAACATTTCCATGCAAATGACATCAAATTATTGCCTTGTCTATCTTGCACGCTTTACTACAATGGCATCGAAGACCTAGGGTTTGTGGCCAGACCCCAAAAAATATTACGCGAGTTGTTTGGAAGTTTTTATGTATAAACCAACCACATTTGTGTGGCAGCCATCTGCGGCATCATTGTTCAAAATTACCGTACTTAGCTCTGCTTTAGCTGCGTTGGGTATTACAACAGGCTGTTCATCGACTCCGCAATCTGCAAAAACCTCAAAATCGAAACAAGTCAGTGGTGCAGGTTATTTAGATGCGAGTAGTCTTGACTCTTTGGAAGACTTACTTTCAGCAACCGATATGCGTGCTGTAGAAGGTGATCGTCTGCTTATTTTAAAGCATGGTGATGTCTGGAAGCGTATGTCAGTTGGTTTCAAAATGGACTTGAATCATTGGGATTCACGTATTGAAGCTCAGCGTAGTTGGTTTATTTCTCGTCAGCCTTACCTTGATCGCTTGAGTGCTCGTGCCAGTCGTTATTTGTACCATACTGTGAAAGAAGCAGAACGCCGTGGCTTACCGACAGAACTTGCGTTATTGCCGGTAATTGAAAGTTCTTATGATCCAGCTGCAACAAGTAGCGCAGCAGCAGCAGGGCTATGGCAGTTTATTCCAAGTACTGGTCGTATTTATGGCTTAAAGCAAACTGGTATGTATGATGGGCGCCGAGATGTGGTTGAATCGACTCGCGCAGCTTATGAATTTTTGGGAAGCCTCTATAATCAATTTGGTTCTTGGGAACTTGCTTTAGCGGCTTATAATGCTGGCCCGGGACGTATTCAACAAGCGATTAACCGTAACCAAGCTGCTGGTTTACCAACTGACTATTGGTCATTAAAATTGCCTGCAGAAACAATGAACTATGTTCCACGTTTCTTAGCTGTTGCTCAAATTATTAAAAATCCAAAGGCTTATGGTGTCGAACTACCGCCAATTGCAAATAGACCCCATTTCCGTGAAGTGACTTTATCTGCACCTTTAACTTTAAATGAAATTGCTTCTACCGCAGGATTAAGCCGTTCAGAACTTTATGCATTGAACCCCGGATATCGTGGTGAAGCAGTAGACCCTGCAAGTCCAATGCGTATTTTGATTCCAGCAGATTTAAGTCCTTCAATTGATAATAAATTAAAAGGAACAAAATCGGGTGGTAGTTCAGGTTGGTGGGCTAATGTAACTTCACCATCTAAACCGACGACAGTTAGTCCTTCTACTTCAGTGACAACAAGAACAACGCCTACAACTCAAGTTCAGCCAGTTAAACCATCTTCACCAGTGAAGAATAGTTCATCAAAATCTACACCACGTGGTTCTGATGCGTTAGCTGCCTTTGCAGCTTCAGCGGATGTACCGAGCGCACCGCGTATTCCTGTAGCTGTGACCAATGCAGCTAACATTAAAAAGCCTGTTAAGATGGAGCCACCAATTTCGGCTTCTGAACGTGAAAAGATTTTAGCGGCAGTTCGCGCTGAAGGTGTAAAAGAGACTGTAGATCAAGCTTTACAACCGCAAGCAACTCAAGCTGAAAAAGATCAAGTCGTTGCTGAATTAAAAGCAATCGCGCCTAAAGGAACTGAAATTGTCGATCCGTATGATGGCAAAATTAGGTTAACCGCAATTCAGACGAGCCAGTCAGTTGCAGAACAGCAAGGTAAAGAAGTCAGTAAAGGTTTTGCTTATCCAAAAACTTTAGCTGAAGATGCAAGTGTTGCGAACTCTGAAGAGGCACAGCGCAATAAAGATAAACCTTACGTCAAGACAGATACAGATGTGGTTGTGGTGCAGCCGAAAGGTAAGCGTAGTACCTATACTGTTTTACCGGGTGATACTTTAGCCGTTATTGCAATGAAAAATGGCGTGAACTGGCGCGATGTTGCTAAGTGGAACCAGATTGACCCTGAAAAGACGTTATATGTAGGGTCAACGCTTTATCTTTATGATGCTAAGCCACAAGACACTCAAACTACTTCTAAGAGTACGGCCAAACCGGATGTATATGTAGTTGAGGCTAACGACAGTTTAAGCGGTGTTGCTAATCAGTTTAATTTGTCAGTAAAACAATTGGCTGAATATAACGATTTATCAGTGACCGATGGTTTGTTTGTTGGTCAGAAACTGCATTTGAAAGAACCTAAAGGCAACCGTAATTCTGCTAAGGCAGAGGCTAAAGCAGTTCAGGCAAATGCACGTCGTATTGCGACAAAGAGCTATACAGTTAAACGCGGCGAATATTTGAAGTTAATTGCGGATCGTTATGTGCTCTCTAATCAAGAACTTGCTGAATTAACACCAGGGTTGTCAGCTGGTAGTAATTTAATGGTTGGTCAGAAAATTAATGTACCTGCAAAAGAAGTTGCTGTCGATGAAGGTGATGACAACAAAGCTTCTGGTAAATATGAAAAACTTGCAGCAGGTCCATCATATAAGACTGAAAGTTATAAAGTGCAGCGTGGTGATACATTATCAAGTATTGCGACCAAGTCTAAAATTAGCTTAGCTGAACTTGCAGAACTGAATAACTTAAAAGCCAGTAGTCATGTACAACTTGGTCAAAACTTGAAAGTACCCGCGGGTGTAAGTGTTCCAGACCACTATGTTGTACAGTCGGGCGATAGTTTGCATGCGATTGCAGCTAAATATAACTTACAAACAAGCTATTTAGCTGATTTAAACGGTTTATCTCGTACCGCAGGTGTCCGTGCTGGTCAGCGTTTAAAATTGACAGGTGAGGTTGAAGCACCGAGCAAGGCTTCTACTACTAAAAATGCTAAAGATGAAACACCAGATACTTATACAGTTAAATCGGGTGATAACCTACGAAGCATCGCCAATCGCTATCATTTACAGTTAGATTACCTTACAGCCTTAAATGGGTTGTCTCGTAACAGTAGTGTGCGTGTAGGACAGCATTTAAAGCTAACAGGTGATGTGCCTACAGTAGAAACAGCTAAAGTAGAGACAAAGTCATCAACTAAAACAGTTGCAGCGGGTAAAAACACTGAAAAATATACTGTAAAAGCTGGTGAGTCTTTAAATAGTATTGCGAGTCGTGCAGGCATTTCAGTGCGTGAACTTGCTGAAATGAATGCATTAAAAGCGAGTGCTAATTTACAGCGTGGCCAAAATATTGTGATTCCAAAAACTGTTGTGGAATACAAAGTGAAGCGTGGGGATACATTAATTGGCCTTGCCAGCAAATATGGTTTAGAAACCAATTTCTTGGCTGAGCTAAATAATTTGACACCTTCTACTCAGCTTCGCATTGGCGATGTCATTAAAGTGCCTAATTTATAAAATAATTAGCAACTTATGCATAAATCATCTTTTCAACTGAGCCTGCTAGTCGGGCTCAGTGTCGTTTCGCATGCAGTTTTTTCTGCACAGCAAACCACATCATATATAGCGATTCATTCCAAGCCTAAATATTTAGGAATGATGGCTATGCCATATGCAAACCCGAATGCCCCTAAAGGTGGTCTGTTAAGTCAGGCCGCTCAAGGAACTTTTGATAACCTCAATAGTATGAATGGTAAAGGGAATGCTACAGAGGGCGTTAATTATCTTTTTGATACCTTAATGACCCAATCACTAGATGAGGTCGGAGTTTTATATCCTCTTTTGGCTGAGAAAGTGAGTTATGACCCAGAAAAAACGCAGTCTGTTACTTTCTATTTAAACCCTAAAGCGTGTTTTAGTAATGGACAGCCAGTCACTGCGGCAGATGTTAAATTTAGTTTTGATGCCTATCAGACGAAGTCCAATTTAGGCTTACAGATGTACCTTGCTGATTTGGGAAAAACAGAAGTTATCAATGCTCATCAGGTAAAGTTTAGTTTTAAGTCTAACCATAATCCTAAAATGCCATTCATTTTGGCAACCTTACCGATTTATTCAAAAGCAAATTGGCAAAGAAGAGATTTTAGCCGAATTACTTTACAACCGATTATTGGTTCGGGGCCATATGTAGTTGAACGAGTTGATGCAGGTAGAAGCATTAGTTATAAAAGAAACCCAAATTATTGGGCAAAAGATTTGCCTATTAACAAGGGGCGTTATAATTTTGACCGATTAAAATATGTCTATTATCGAAATTGGGATATTGCTTTTGAAGGATTTAAATCTGGGCAATACACTTTGCATGAAGAAACTAATCCAAAAAAATGGGTAACAGATTACCGTTTTCCAGCCGTAAAAGCAGGATTGGTTACTCAATATAAATTTCGTCACCACAATCCTATCGCCACTGAAAGTTATGTGTTTAACACCAGACGAAAACCTTTAAATGATATTCGTTTTAGGCAAGCTTTAACCTATGCCTATGACTTTGAATGGCAAAATAAAGCTTTGTTTTATGGTCAATATCAACGTCTTCAAAGTTATTTTGAAAATAGTGAATTAGCAGCAACGGGTCGACCTTCCAAGTCTGAATTAGCAATATTAAAACCGTTATTGCCTAAGTTATCTCCACTCATGCAGCAAGGGGTTTTAGCAGACTGGAAGTACCCAGTGTCGGATGCGAGTGGGTTCAACCGTCAGAATTTGTTAACTGCACGGCAATTACTCATACAGGCTGGTTATAAAGTTAAAGAAGGGCAGTTATTTACACCTGAAGGAAAAAAAGTTCAGCTTGAGTTCTTAATTCAGCAAGATGGTAAACAACGAACACTTTTACCTTTTATTCGTAACTTAAAAAAGTTAGGCATTGCGATTAATTTGCGTCAGGTCGATGCTCCGCAATATTTAGAACGGACTCGCCGTTACGATTTTGATATGACAACGATGAATCTGCCGCAATCTCTCAACTCAGGCAATGAACAAACTCAGTTTTGGGGAAGTATCGCCGCAGCGCAGGATGGAAATTACAATTATGCGGGTATTCGCAACCCCGTAATTGATCAAGTGATTTCAAAACTTGTTGTAAGTAAAAGCCGTGAACAACAGATTATTTATACTCGCATTCTCGATCGATTGCTTAGAGCTGGTTATTATCAAATTCCGACCTATGGTAAAGGTGAAAACTGGTATGCTTATTGGAATATGTATCAACAACCTAAAGTTAAACCAGCACTTTCTTCTGGGATAGAATATTGGTGGAGTAATGCAAACAAAGCCAAAACAGTTGCTAAATATTTACATCAACAATAAAAAGCACCTGCCATAAAGGAAATCCTGTTATATGGGTTCATATATTCTCAAGCGACTTCTTTTAATGATTCCCACATTGTTTGTCATTTTATTAATTAACTTTGTGGTTGTGCAAATTGCACCGGGTGGGCCAGTTGAGCAAGCAATACATCAGGCACAAAGCGATTTGGGAATTGGTCGTGCATTAAGTGCAGAAACTTATTATCAAGGTGCTCAAGGTTTAAGCCCCGAAATGGTTGAGCAAATTAAGGCACAGTACGGCTTTGATCGTTCTGCTCCTGAACGTTTTTTTCTAATGTTAAAAGGTTATTTAACTTTAGATTTTGGACAAAGTTTCTTTAAAGATAAGCCAGTCGTGCAATTGTTGTGGGAAAAAATACCTGTTTCGATTTCACTTGGGCTGGTGAGCACTTTTCTGATTTATTTAATTTCTATTCCGCTGGGAATTAAGAAGGCAAGACAACAAGGTTCGTGGTTCGATCGGTCCACCTCGTTAGTTCTTATGGTGGGATATGCTGTACCGAGTTTTGTATTTGCCATTTTGTTAGTTGTTTTTTTTGCGGGCGGCTCTTATTTTCAATGGTTTCCCTTACAAAATTTAGTATCAGATAACTTTCATCAATTTAGTCTTTTGGGCAAAGTTATCGATTATTTATGGCATATGACTTTGCCACTGATTACCATGGTATTAGGCGGTTTTGCCAGTTTAACGTATTTAACTAAATATTCATTTTTAGAAGAGCTCAATAAACCCTACGTTTTGGCAGCCTATGCAAAAGGTTTGAACAGCCAACAAGTCTTATATAAGCATATTTTTCGTAATGCCATTTTAGTTGTGCTCGCAGGCTTGCCAGAAGTGTTAGCGGGTATTTTCTTTGTGGGTAATCTCTTTGTAGAAATTATTTTTCATTTAGATGGGGTCGGTTTGTTGGGCTTTGAAGCAATTGTCCAGCGCGACTATCCTGTCATTTTTGGAGTTTTATTTTTCTTTACTTTATTTAGCTTAATTTTACGTCTCATTTGTGATGTGTTGTACCAATTGATTGATCCACGGATTCACTTTGACGCGCAAGGAGGCAAATAATGTCTTTAATTGTGCGGACACGATTACAACGTTTTAGACAGCATAAATTGGGTTGGGCCAGCTTTATTCTATTTAGTCTGATTTTGATTTTGTCCTTAGCTGGGGAGTTGATTGCTAACGATAAACCGCTGCTAGTGAAGTATGAAGATTCTTACTATTTGCCTGTGTTTAAAACATATCCGGAAACAACGTTTGGTGGGGTGTTTGAAACAGAAGCTGATTATAAAGATCCCGCTGTACAAGAACTCATTAATCATAAAGGATGGGCAGTTTGGCCCCTCATTCAATTTTCATATCAAACTCCCAATTTAGACTTGGCCGTTCCTGTGCCATCACCACCTTCCAAACAAAATTGGTTGGGAACAGATGATCAGGGAAGGGATGTTTTTGCCCGCATTCTTTATGGCTTAAGAGTATCTTTACTTTTCGGTTTAGCCTTAACCTTTTGTTCCGCTTTATTTGGCATTACTGTAGGTGCTATTCAAGGTTACTATGGCGGCTGGGTAGATTTATTAGGACAACGTTTAGTTGAAGTCTGGAATGGCTTACCCATGCTTTTTATGGTCATGATTTTGGTCAGTATGTTTGTTCCAAATGTATATTGGCTCTTTTTCATTATGCTATTTTTTGGCTGGACTGTTTTAGTGGGTATTGTCAGAGCAGAATTTTTAAAAGCTCGCCAGCTGGATTATGTTCGTGCAGCCCAAGTATTGGGAGTGACCGATCGCGCTATTATTTTTAGGCATATTTTGCCCAATGCGATTAATTCGACTTTGTCTCAGTTACCTTTTATTTTAACGACTAATATTAGTGCTTTAACCGCTCTTGATTTTTTAGGCTATGGGCTGCCACCCGATGCAGCATCTTTAGGCGAGTTATTGTTGCAAGGTAAAAATAATTTAGATGCGCCATGGCTAGCAATTTCAGGCTTTTTTAGTCTGGCTATCGTTCTTTCACTTTTAATTTATATTGGGGAGGCGGCCCGTGATGCGTTTGACCCAAGAAAATAATTTAAATATCACCTCAACGTTATTAAAGGTAGAACATCTTTCGGTTCAGACTAAAGACCAAAAGATTTTATTGGAAGATTTAAATTTTTACTTAAGTGACGGTGAAACACTCGCTATTGTGGGAGAAAGTGGTTCTGGTAAATCGATGAGCTGCTTAGCAATAATGGGATTGTTACAAGAGAAATTAGAAGTAACGGGTCAGGTCTGGATTGGCTCACAAAACATGTTTGAATTAAATGAGAGAGCTCAATCATATTTACGTGGTCGACAAATTGCTATGATTTTTCAGGAGCCTGCTACTGCGTTAAATCCGCTACATCGGGTTGAAAAAATTGTAGGAGAAAACCTTCTTTTATCAGGTTTTTCAAAACACGAGGTTCGACAGCGAATAGTTGAGCTGCTAAAAGATGTGGGAATTGTTGAACCAGAACAAATTTTAAAACGCTATCCACATGAGCTCTCTGGTGGACAAAAACAACGTGTCATGATTGCGATGACATTAGCGCTTCAGCCTAAAGTTTTGATTGCTGATGAGCCTACTACTGCGCTGGATGTGGTCTTACAGATACAGATTTTAGAGCTATTAAAATCTTTACAAGCAAAATATGGAATGGCACTTATTTTAATTAGCCATGACCTAAATTTAGTACATCGCTATGCTGAGAAACTGATTGTATTGCAAAGTGGGCATGTAGTAGAGCAAGGTGAACTGAGCCAAATCTTTGCAAACCCTAAAACAGCTTATACAGCACAGTTGTTAGATCATGATTTTGGAAGTGTAGAGTCTAGACCTGCTCAACAGAATGTTTTATCAGTTCGACAGCTCAGTGTGCAATTTCCTATAAGAAAAGGAATTTTAAATCGCATTCAAGGGTATTTCACTGCAATAGAAGATTTGAGTTTCGATCTTGCTCAAGGTGAATCACTTGGAGTGGTTGGTGAAAGTGGTGCGGGTAAGTCATCTTTAGCCCTTGCTTTGGTTCAGCTTGTTAAGAGTAAAGGGCAAATTGTTTTTTTAGGGCAAGATTTGAATCAGTTACAGCCAAAAGTGCTACGGTTGATGAGATCAGATTTTCAACTTGTATTCCAAGACCCGTTTGGCAGTTTAAACCCACGTATGACGGTAGGGCAGATTATTGCTGAAGGATTAAAGCTAAAAGCTGTGAATGAAAAAGAGGTAATCCAGCAAGTTGAATCTGCCTTGATAAAAGTTGAATTGGCTGAAGATTTTCAACATCGTTATCCTCATGAACTTTCGGGTGGCCAACGTCAACGTGTGGCCTTAGCTAGAGCTTTGGTGGTTCAGCCGAAACTTTTAATTTTGGATGAACCTACATCGGCCTTAGATCGGACCACACAAAAAGCTATAATCAAGTTGTTGCGACAATTACAGCAAACTGAGCAATTAAGTTATATTTTTATTAGTCATGATCTAAATATAGTGAAATCACTGTGCCATAAAGTGATGGTATTACGTCATGCCAAAGTTGTTGAATTTCAGGAAACTGAACTCCTATTTTCTAAGCCTCAAACTGAATATACTAGACAATTAATTAAAGCATCTCTTTAAGATTTTATTTTAATTATTTGTTTTTAATAGAATAAATTTAATTTTGAACTTATGCAAAAAGTTGCATATTTTTATATTCTTTAAAATTGACATGTGCTATTGTCAGTTATCGATTATGTCTTGACACGCCCAATAACTCATTTAAATTAGAGTAATTGCTCTATAATTCAAAAAAAGAGGTTAACCATGAACCAGATTGCTCAACCTATCACAATTCGTAATACCACCTTTAAAAACCGAATTATTAAAGGTGCGATGAGTGAGGCGCTTGCAAATTATGAAGGCCAACCAAATGATTTACATTTGGGCTTATATGGTGCTTGGGCAAAAGGTGAGCTTGGGTGTGCCATTACTGGTAATGTCATGGTAAATGCCAGAGCAAAAAATGAACCGGGCGTTGTTATCATTGAAACTGAGCGGGATTTAGAGCGTTTAAAAGAGTGGGCGGCATTAGGTAAAAAATATGGCATGGTTCAGTTGATTCAATTGTCGCACCCAGGCCGTCAGTGTCCAAAAGGATTAAATAAAGAAACTGTAGCTCCATCTGCGGTACCTTTTAGCCCAGCTTTAGCCACTATGTTTGGAACGCCACGTGAACTTGGTCATGATGAAATTCTAGATATTATTAATCGTTTTGCGAAAGCAGCTCACATTTGTGAAAAAGCAGGTTTTGAAGGCGTGCAATTACATGGTGCACATGGTTATTTAATTAGTCAGTTTTTATCGCCATTAACCAATAAGCGCACAGATCAATGGGGCGGTTCAGTTGAAAATCGTAGCCGTTTTTTACTAGAGGTTTATAAAGCGGTACGTGAAGCGACTTCAGATAATTTTATTATTTCAGTGAAGCTTAACTCGGCTGACTTCCAGCGTGGCGGTATTAGCGAAGAAGATGTGATTTCAGTGTTTAAAGCAGTAGATGAAGCTGGTATCGATTTAATTGAAATTTCAGGTGGTACTTATGAGGCACCAGCAATGGCTGGAGCTAAGGCGGATAAACGTAAAGCAAGCACGATTGCGCGTGAGGCATACTTTTTAGATTTTGCTGAGAAAATCCGCCAGCATGTTAAGTGTAAACTCATGGTAACAGGTGGGTTCCGTACCGTGGAGGGCATGAATGCTGCACTCGCAAGTGGTGCATGTGACTTCATTGGTATTGCTCGCCCATTTGCTGTGGAAACCGATTTAACAGAACGTTTAATTGCAGGGCAAGATGTACGTTATGCCGTAAAACCGATTAAAACGGGCTTACCTTTTGTCGATAAAATGGCAATTATGGAAATCATTTGGTACGCCGCTCAATTTAAAACCATTGGCAAGGGTAAAAAGCCAAATCCAAAACTTTCACCACTAGTGGTGTTTTTAAATTATGCCAAAGGCAATATTAAAGCGGTGATTCAAGGACAAGTGAATTCACGTAAGTCAGCGTAAAGTAAATATATTTAAAGGAAAGCTGCCATTTTCATAGGTGAAATGGCAGCTTTATTTATAATTTAGAACGTATAGCTCATACCCAATTGAATAGTACGTGATTCACCCGGATAAGCATATAAATTGAAAGCACTTTCATCATAAACTTTGTCAAAAATATTTTTCAGATCTAAGTTAAGACGAAGTTTTGGTGTTGCTTGATAGTAAGAAACCAAATCTGTAACCGCATAACCTTTCATGGTGTAAGTACTATTTGCTGTTTGTCCTGCACGTTTATCAATATATTTTTGATTAATCCCTAGACCTAAGCCTTGTAAAGGGCCATCCTGAAATTCATAGATATTTAGAAGATTAAAACTATTTTTTGGAATATTGGCTAGAGCTGTTCCTTTTTGCAGACTATTGTCTTTAGTTACTTCTGCATCTGTATAGGCATAGCCACCAATAATTTTCCAAGCAGGAGTGATTTGCCCCGCAACATTTAGCTCAATACCTCGGCTACGAACTTCACCAGCAGCAACTTTATAGGCTGAATCTGTAGGATCGATAGTTAAGACATTTTCTTTTTTTGCATAGAAAATAGCAGAGTCAACCGTTAACATATTATCGAGTGCTTGCCATTTAAAGCCTAACTCGTAAGCCATACCTTCCTCTGGGTCAAATCCTTCTCCATTACGGTTAGCACCAGTGTTTGGTTTAAAAGATTTTGCAGCATTGCTATAGATTGAAAGGTCATCACGGGCTTTAAAAACTAAACCTAAACGTGGAATAAATGCATCATCACTGGTATTCCAATTTGCAGTATTTGGTAATAGGTTTTTGTAATCATGTTCGTAGTGCTCAAAACGCAAGCCCAGCAGTGCACTTAAACGTTCATTTAAATCGATTTGGTCTTGTACAAAAAGGGCAGTTGTTTTTAAGTTTTCGCGGTCGTGTGTCGTAACCCGATTAAGCTCAGGCAGCGGTTGGCCTAAAACAGGATTATAAATATTAATAGGATAACTACCGACATCACCACTTGAACGAATAATGTAGGACTTGTAATCATAATTTTCATATTCAAGCCCAGTCACTAAGGTATGTGTTAAACCTAAAAGCTGGAAATTACCTGTTAAGTTAATTTGGGCATCGGTATCTTGCCATTTTAATTCGCGGTAGTTGTAATTTCGGCCTAAAGTTTCGCCGTCATTTTGAACGCCATTTGCTTCTACTGCATAGCCATATAATTTGCCATTTAAGTATTGCATACCCGCATTAAGCTTCCAGTCATTTCCAAGGTCATGTTCGACTCGTAATTGAGTCATATTGTTATCATTGTAGAGGCGGTTGTTATATTTACCTGTTTCCCACAAATAAGTTTCTGGTGAACTATTAAAAGACTTCTGACCTGCATAGCGTGTTTGACCACGATCAAGCGGATGTTGATTCCGTAAAATATCGGCCTCAAAGGTAACTTTAGTCGCGTCGGAAGCTTGCCATTGAATGACTGGTGCAATTCCATAACGTTTAGATTCGACACCATCGCGATAACTATCACCGCCTTCTGCAATCACATTTAGGCGATAACCAATATTTTCTGCATTTGGAATAGTGCCTGTCGTGTCGACAGTGGTGCGATATAAACCTTCACTGTTAAGCTGCGCGCCTAAAGTGGTTTGTTGCTCAGACTTTGGAGTTTTAGAAATTAAGTTAAACGTACCACCCGGGTCACCACGACCATATAAGCTGGAAGAGGGGCCACGTAAAACGTCTACGCGTTCAATCGTGTTGCTATCTGGAGCGTTCGGATAACCACGGTTAATCGGAAATCCATTACGGTAAAATTCACCACTGGTGAAACCACGTAGGTTAAACCCTGTTAAGCCTTGACCGCCAAAGTTATTAGCACGAGTAACACCGCCAGCTAAATCAAGTGCTTCGATTAAACGTGTTGCTCCAATATCTTCAATTACTTTTTGAGTCACCACACTGACAGATTGTGGCGTATCTTTTAATGCGATTTCACTACGCGTTGCGCTACTCGAATTCTCTACCTTATAAGCTTGGTCAGATCCTTGTTGAGCTTTAATTTTAATCGTCGCAAGAGTCGTTGAAGAAATATCTGTTTCTGCAAAAGCAGTTGATAAACAGCAAAATTGAGCAATGCTCAGGGAGAGAAGGCGAAGCTTAAGATCCATTTAATACCTTGTTGATAATAAATATCAGTATAGAAATAAGAATTATTATAATGTAACTGTGTGTAAAAGGAATACAAAATCAGTGATAAGTCTAGACAAGTGTATTTTATTTGGAAATATAAGAATTAAGAGTATAAAAAGATGGGTTTAAATAATTATAAATTACAGTTTAAAATAGAGCATCAAATACATAAAGAATAGCTTTAAAATCAATTAAATATTTAATAGCTAATCGTTTTAAATTAGATTTTTTGAAAATCAAGATAGTTTTTTTATTTTTATCAAGGGGAAGTTTAATGTCTATGCTTATTGGCATGTTTTTGTTGACCATAATTATATTAGCAATTTTAAGTCTTTTAAAGAAAGGGGAAAGCAAAGGCGGGAATGAAAAACGTACCCCAATTAAGGGGAAACGTATCATTACTATGAATGAACAGCCGACTTTTATGAAACTAAGAGAAGCTTTGCCTGAACATATTATTTTAGCGCAGGTTGCTTTTAGTGCTTTTATGACAGCGCAAGGATATGCGACACGTAATTTGTTTAATCGTAAAGTTGCTGATTTTATTGTGTTAGATAGGGCATTTAATATTGTTGCTATTGTTGAACTAGATGATTCGAGTCATAAGGGGAAAGAAAAAATTGATGCAGAGCGAGATGCTTTAATTCGGGAAGCTGGTTTTAGAGTTATACGTTATAAAAGAACACCAGAGCTTGCACAAATACATGCTGATTTTAATATTTCAACAATTTCATTAGCCCAAGTTTCAATAGAACCAAACTCAAGTGGGATAAGAACAAAGTTTGTCGCTGATGTAATAACTATGCAGAGAGATGATCCAACAGTACAACCTTCATCACATATTGACGAAATAAAGTTGAAATCTTAAATTTTGAAAAATACGAAGCTATCTCATGGATAAAATTTGAAGTGAGATAATGTAATTTAAAAGATGTGCTTTTGAAATGAATTTCTTATAAAAGAAATTGGCGTCCCTACGGGGATTCGAACCCCGGTTACCGCCGTGAAAGGGCGATGTCCTAGGCCTCTAGACGATAGGGACGTTGAGGATGGCGGTATCTTAAGAAGCCGCCACCAAACTGTCAAGTAGGTAAGGAGACAGTTTGTTCAAAATATAGCAAAACAGTTCAGCAGTCTTCTGAGTATCGTATAAAGCAGAGTGTGCTTCTTTACCATCGAACTCAATTCCAGCTTGAATACATGCTTTAGCAAGGACAGTTTGTCCAAACATTACAGCACTTAAAGTAACTGTATCCATGACTGAAAAACTATGAAAAGGATTCTGGTTTTTTGTGCTTGTACGTGCAATTGCAGCTTGAACAAAACCAAGATCAAAATGAGCGTTATGACCGACCAAAACAGCATGCGTACAATGTTGCTGTTTACGAACGTCATTTACTGATTTAAAAATACGGCGTAATGCAGTCCGTTCATCTTCAGCCATTGCAATACGCATTGGATTGAATGGATCAATACCAATAAAGTCTAGCGAACGGCGGTCGAGGTTAGCCCCTTCGAACGGGTTAATGTGCGCATGAAATGCTGGACCAGGGACAAATTGTCCCTGAGCATCATACACAATTGGAATGCACGCAATTTCTAGCAATGCATCTGTCTGGGCATTAAAACCTGCCGTTTCAACGTCAACAACAACAGGTAAGAAGCCACGAAAACGTTGGCCAATGACCGGGACAGAGGTTTCTTGTGTCACACTTTTCTCCATTGCAGCGTTTTCCCGGCATGCAGCGGGATAATTTTTTGATCATCTAAATAATCAAAAGATTCTGGTACAAGATTATCTTCTTTTACCAAAGTAATGGTAGAAGTATTACGTGGTAGACCGTAGAAGTCTGCACCAAAATGGCTAGCAAAACCTTCTAGGCGTTCTAATTTACCCACTTGGTCAAATGCTTGGGCATAAAGCTCAATTGCATTAGGTGCACTATAACAGCCCGCGCAGCCACACGCATTTTCTTTTGCATCTTGTGAGTGAGGTGCACTGTCTGTACCCAAGAAAAATTTAGGGTTACCACTCGTTGCAACTTCAAGCAAAGTTGTTTGGTGTGTTTGGCGCTTTAAAATTGGCAGACAATAAAAATGCGGTTTAATACCACCAACCAACATATCATTACGGTTAAATAATAAATGCTGAGGAGTGATTGTCGCAGCAACATTACGGTCATGTTCTAACACAAAATGAGCCGCATCGCTTGTTGTAATGTGCTCAAGTACCACTTTAAGTTTTGGAAATTGTTTTAAAAGCGGGTTGAGTACTTCGTCAAGGAAGCGTTTTTCACGATCAAAAATATCGACATGGTTATGAGTGACTTCGCCATGAAGTAATAACGGAACTTGATGTTCTTCTAATTGTTCAATAACTGCATAAACCTTACGGATATCACTCACACCATTATCAGAATTGGTGGTCGCGCCCGCTGGGTAAAGTTTAATTGCATTCACATGTCCAGATTCTTTAATTTTACGAACTTCGTCTGGTGAGGTGAAGTCAGTAAAATAAAGCACCATACGCGGATCAAAATTGAGACCCTCTGGAACATGAGCAAGAATACGTTCACGGTAAGCCAATGCTTCTTCCACAGTTTTCACTGGCGGAACAAGGTTTGGCATACAGATCGCACGAGCAAACTGTTTAGCCAAATCAGGTACAGTACGTTTTAATGCTAAACCATCACGTAAATGTGCATGCCAGTCATCTGGCTGGAGCAGGGTAATAGAGTCCAAGGCAGTTCAAACTTCGAAATAAAACAAATGATAATCGATAAAGTGTGAAAATGGTAACGGGAATTACGGACAAATGGCAAAATAAAGCACAAGAGGCCTTAAAAAATAATGTTATATTTTGTTAATGTGTAATAGGCAGGAATCGAGTAGTGGTAAATACGGGAAATGTACATGAATTACTCAAAGCAAAAGAAGAAATAGAATATCTGGTAACTTTACATACCCATCGTTATGCCAATATACCTTTGCCTCATCAATTAGAAAAAAAGTTCTGGTGCTTAAATCTTGAACGAACTAAACAAAATATCTCAAAATTTTTAGCAAGTGGTGTTTTCACCTATCTCATTTTTATTTTGTTAGCGCTACCTACAGACTACTTGGTGATCGGTGTACCTTACATTACTTGGGACTTTATTTATTGCTTACTGAGTGCAATTAATATTGCTTGTGCGCTGCTGCTATTTTGGGTTTTTGCCAAGTTTAAAAAACTCACTGAATATTTTTACATCGCTGCGTGCGGGATTGTATTTTTTACCATTATTTTCAATGGAATGTTGCTGCTTAGTGTAGGAAATATCGCTCTTAAAAATCAGTCGATGTTGCTGCTTTCTTTTTTATATATGCTCGGATTTATTTTGAGCGGTATAAAACCTTTGCACATGCTTTATGTGGGTTTAACAGCAGCAATTTTTGTTTTTTCTTCATTGATTTTATTGCAAGCGAATTGTGACTATATTGCTTTGGGGCGGGCATTGTTTGGTAGCTGTATTTTAGGTTTTTCAATTAGTACGATGCTTACGTCTAGAGAAAGAAGTCTTTTTTTAAATAATCAGCTTGCTGAGCTTAATGAAAAGATTTTACGTATTGAGGCATCTGAGTTGCTTCATTTAAGTCAGCAAGATGCGCTCACTAAAATTTCTAATCGACGTACTTTCGATGAGATGTTTGACTTTTTTTACTATCGGGCAAAGCAAGAACAACGACCATTGGCCGTTTTATTTATTGATATCGATTTTTTTAAAAACTATAACGATTTTTATGGGCACCAGATGGGGGACAAGGTCATCTCGGCTATTGCCTCTGCAATTAAAAATTCGATTCGTCATGTTGATTTTGTTGCCCGATATGGCGGAGAAGAGTTTGTCGTTCTTTTGCCGAAAACACCTGCTCAAGGTGCCTATGCTGTGGCTGCCAATATTTATAAAGCTATAGAACGTCAAGCGATACCCCATGAGGCATCGTTGGTTTCTACGCATGTAACGATTAGTTTGGGCTTTACTGTTTACACAGAAGGTTTAAAAGTCACTCAAGAAAATTTAATTCACGCTGCCGATCAAGCTTTATATCGGGCTAAGCAGCTTGGACGTAACCAGATTTATTATCAGCCTTTACAAGTCGCCGAGATTGCCTGAATGAATTTTAAAAATAAAAAGGCCACCTTAATAGGTGGCCTTTTTTGACGTTATAAGAAAATTATTTTTTCTTACTGTCTAATTGAGGAATAGCAGAACCTTGACCTATTGAAAGTAAACCAGCATCTGTATAGATGCCAAGTTTTGCACGTGTATCGGTAATGTCGAGGTTACGCATAGTCAACTGACCAATACGGTCCATAGGCGAGAACATTGAATCGCCTTTTTCCATTGTTAAACGTTCAGCTTCGTACGTTAAGTTTGGAGATTCAGTGTTCATGATGGTGTAATCATTACCACGACGAAGTTCAAGAGTAACTTCACCTGTAACAGCTTTAGCAACCCAACGCTGTGCAGTTTCACGCAACATAAGCGCTTGAGAGTCGAACCAACGACCTTGGTAAAGTAAACGACCTAAACGTAAACCGTTAATGCGGTATTGTTCGATCGTATCTTCGTTATGAATACCAGTAACCAAACGCTCGTAAGCAATATGAAGAAGAGCCATACCCGGAGCTTCATAAATACCGCGAGATTTCGCTTCGATAATACGGTTTTCGATTTGGTCAGACATACCTAAACCATGACGACCACCAATACGGTTTGCTTCAAGAATAAGCTCAACTGGATTGTTAAAAGTTTGACCATTTAACGCAACAGGTACACCTTCTTCAAAACGTACAGTTACTTCTTCTGGTTTGATTTCAACTTCTTCTTTCCAGAAAGCAACACCCATAATTGGGTCAACGATTTTGATACCAGCATTTAGGTATTCAAGATCTTTTGCTTCGTGAGTTGCGCCTAACATGTTTGAGTCAGTTGAATACGCTTTTTCTTTTGACATTTTATAGTCAAAACCGTTGTCGATCAGGAACTGTGACATTTCTGCACGGCCACCGAGTTCATCGATGAAGTTTTGATCTAACCAAGGCTTATAAATTTTAAGATTCGGGTTAGTCAACAAACCATAACGATAGAAACGTTCAATATCGTTACCTTTATAAGTTGAACCGTCACCCCAGATGTTTACGTCATCTTCTTTCATTGCAGTAACTAACATTGTACCTGTTACTGCACGGCCAAGTGGAGTCGTATTGAAATAAGGAACACCACCTGTACTGATATGGAATGCACCACACTGAATTGCAGCAATACCTTCGAGCGCAAGTTGTAAGCGGCAGTCAATTAAGCGAGCTTTTACAGCGCCGTATTGTTCTGCTTTCTTTGGAATTGCATCGTAGTCATCTTCATCAGGCTGGCCTAAGTTCGCAGTATATGCATAAGGCTCTGCGCCCTTTTGTTTCATCCATAATAAAGCAGCTGAAGTGTCTAGGCCTCCGGAGAAGGCAATCCCAACTTTTTTGCCTACTGGTACATGCTGCAAGATAGTTGCATTATCAGTCATTGCTAATCCTAACATTTATAAAAAAGACCCCGTACAGGTGGTCTCGAGAATTCTGAATGGCGGCTATTGTAGCACTATTCATGGTGCTTTTTTTGGCAAAAAAATCATTAATTCACTTGTTCTGATTGGTATTTATTATTTGAAGAAAATATGGGATTGTCTTCTTTATATATAGATTGACCATAATCTCGAATAAAAAATAATTCTGGGTCATCCAAAATTATCAAAAAAGTATTAAAGTACTATGCAACAAGTTGCAAAAAACTATTGGGACGCAGCATGACAAGTTACGCCAATTTATTAAAACCATTACATTTAGGCTTCACCACCATTAAAAACCGTGTGGTGATGGGATCCATGCATACGGGGCTTGAAGACCGTTTTTTTAACTACCCAAAACTAGCAGCTTATTTTGAAGAGCGTGCAAAAGGCGGGGTTGGCCTGATTGTGACAGGTGGTATTTCTCCGAACCGTCAGGGATGGTTGGCACCTGCGGGTGGAACCATGAACAGTCTCTTTGATGTTCCTCAGCACCGTTTGGTAACCCATGCTGTCCATAAACATGGTTCTAAAATCTTAATGCAGATTTTGCACGCTGGCCGATATGGTTACCAACCATTTGTTGTGTCTTCAACAGCAATTAAATCTCCAATTTCACCATTTAAACCGCGTCAACTTTCTGAAAAAAATATTCTCAGCACAATAGAAGATTACGCTCAGTGCGCTGACATTGCCAAAAAAGCAGGTTATGACGGTGTCGAAATTATGGGCTCGGAAGGTTATTTAATTAACCAGTTTTTAAGTAGCCACGTTAACCAGCGTACTGACCGTTGGGGCGGTGAAATTGAAAACCGTATGCGCTTTCCAGTCGAGATTGTGAAAGCGATTCGCGCCAAAGTTGGTGAGAAGTTTATTATTTGTTTCCGCTTGTCTTTACTCGACCTTGTGCATGATGGTAACACCATGCAAGAAGTGGTTACTGTCGCCAAAGCTTTAGAAAAAGCAGGTGTGACTTTATTAAATACTGGCATTGGTTGGCATGAAGCACGTGTACCGACCATTGTAACGTCGGTGCCTCGAGCCGCTTTTGTCGATTACACCGCCCACGTAAAACAACATATTTCTATTCCGATTATTGCGTCAAACCGAATTAACATGCCTGAAACTGCCGAAGAGATTTTGGCAACTGGCAAAGCAGATATGGTTCAAATGGCTCGCCCTTTATTGGCCGATGCATTTTGGGTAAATAAAACTGCGACTAACCGTGTTGATGAAATTAATACCTGTATTGCTTGTAACCAAGCCTGTTTAGACCATGCTTTTAAAAATAAGCGCGTGTCTTGTTTAGTGAACCCACGTGCAGGTCATGAAACAGAACTGGTTTATTTAAAAACCAAGCAGCCTAAACGTATTGCTGTTGTAGGTGGTGGTGTAGCAGGTATGTCCGCGGCAACTGTTGCGGCAAGCCGTGGTCATGCAGTGACGCTATTTGAAGCAACTTCAGATGTAGGTGGACAATTTAACTTTGCCAAAGTTGTACCGGGTAAAGAAGAATTTCACGAAACGATTCGCTATTTTAAAGTCCAGCTCGAAAAAACAGGGGTGGATGTACGTTTAAATACTCGCGTAAATCGCGAGCAGCTTGAACGCGAAGGTTTTGATGAAGTGATTGTTGCAACTGGTGTAATCCCTCGTGCATTAAAAATTGAAGGAAGCAATGCACCACAAGTTCTTTCTTATGCTCAAGTTTTAAAAGGTGCAGAAGTTGGGCAAAAAGTAGCAGTGATTGGTGCAGGTGGTATTGGTTTTGATGTATCTGAGTTTTTACTTAAACCTCCACATCAACCACAGCCTCAACCTTTAGCGGAGTGGCAACGTGAATGGGGTGTAGACCCAGATCCGAATTATGTTTCTGAAGGTGGTATGCAGCCACCAGTGGTTGAAGCAGCAATACGCGAGATTTATTTACTACAACGTAAAACGACACCTCTCGGTATTGGCCTTGGCAAGACTTCAGGTTGGGTACACCGTGCACAGCTTAAAAAGCATGGCGTGCGTATGTTACGAGGCGTGCAATATAAAGCAGTCACTGATGAAGGGCTTTGGATTGAGCACAATGGCCAAGACCAGCTTTTACGCGTAGACACTGTTGTAGTGTGTGCAGGTCAAGAGTCGGTAAAAGACTTGATGCCAAAAGAAGGTGAGTCGACTATAGCGAACTACCATATTATTGGTGGAGCAAAGCTCGCAGCAGAGCTAGATGCGAAGCGTGCGATCAAAGAAGGAGCAGAATTAGCTGCTCGATTGTAATATTTGATGAAACAATATGCACTTGAACACAAAGCGATGATATTTTTCTTGAATAAAATGAATAAGCTTTGTATTCTTACGCACATGGAAGCGTGGCAGAGCGGTTTAATGCACCG
This sequence comes from Acinetobacter sp. 161(2023), assembly GCF_037027805.1. Classification (NCBI taxonomy): domain Bacteria; kingdom Pseudomonadati; phylum Pseudomonadota; class Gammaproteobacteria; order Moraxellales; family Moraxellaceae; genus Acinetobacter; species Acinetobacter sp. 161(2023). The sequence continues at coordinate 43,498 of NZ_JAZEYD010000019.1, forward strand.
GTCTTGAAAACCGACGAGGGTGTGAGTCCTCCGTGAGTTCGAATCTCACCGCTTCCGCCAAATTCAAGTTTCTGACACTGTTTAACACTATATAAGTTTATGATTTATAAGGTTAAAGTTGGAAATATACGATATGACAAGCCGTGACGCACTACGCCAATCGGTAGTTATAAAGTAGTAAAAAATGCAGTAAGATTATTTCTTACTGCATTTTTTTATGTCTGAATTATGGCGACTCGTGGAATCAATAAGCTTAGTGCTTTACAAGTTAAAAAAGCTAAACCTGATCCTGACAAGATGTATAAGCTGTCTGATGGGGGAAACCTGTACCTGCGTATTGATCAGAGTGGTAGCAAGTACTGGATATTCAATTACACACGTCCATTTTTAGCCAAACGTAATGATTTATCTTTAGGTACTTATCCTGAAGTTTCACTGGATGATGCTCGCACTATTCGTGATGAATATAAGAAGCTCATTAAGCAGGGCATCGATCCAGCAATGGAGCGGATTGAAACCAAGTCCCAGAAACAGAAAGAAGCAGAAAATACCTTTCGTATTGTTGCTGAAGCATGGCTATATAAACGTGAGCTAGAGCAAAAACAGGATGAAGAGACGATCCGTCGTTTAAAGCACGATGTCTATCCCTATATTGGTGATTTAACCTTTCCACAGCTTACCTTGGAAATTCTTGAGATTAAGGTCTTTAAGCGCATTATTGAACGTGGTGCATTGTCAGTTGCCAAACGCCTAAAATCGGACTTGAACCAGATATTTAAGTCAGCACGTAAAAAGAAGCTGATTCAATACAATCCTATTGAGGATATTGAACTGCCCAAACCACAGGGTGGGAACTTTGCAGCCGTGACAGAGGAGCAGGAACTAGCTCCAATGCTCAATAAAATTTGGAACTACTCCAAACTTTATCCACGTTGTTCACATATCACACAAGTGGCGTTAAAAATCTCCGTGTTGACCTTTCAGCGACCTGGGGAGATACGCAAGCTGAAAAAGGAGTATTTCTATTGTGAAGAAAGATGCTTTAAATTTACAGCTAGTAAAACCAAGCAGCTTCATATTGTACCATTGTCAGATCAGGCCTTTGACTTAATTGATTCAATTATTGATCTGCACCCATACAGTGAATACATTTTCGTGGGTCGGGATGGTAAAACTTTTATTTCTGATAATACGATTAACTCAGCGTTAAAACGCTTGGGCTATGCTGGGAAGCAAACGGCACATGGATTACGTGCAACCGCACGAACCATGTTGGATGAAATATTAGAACAACGTGTAGACTTTATTGAGCATCAATTGGCACATAAAGTAAAAGATAATAATGGTACAGCCTACAATCGAACCAAATTTTTAAACAATCGTCGGGAGATGATGCAGGAGTGGGCGAATTACCTAGAATCATTGCTGGATCAGCAACAGTAAAAAGATGAAAATCCAATGATAAAAAAATAGCCTGTCAAACGACAGGCTATTTAATTTATGCTGCTTTAAGCTCTTTGAGTTCAAGCCATTCAATAATCTGGCTTTCAGCCCATGTGGGCATACTTGCTGTTAAATAGGTAGGTTCAGGAAAATCACCCCGACGAATCATTTTCCAGAAGGTGGATTCTGCAATATTCAATATCCCTTTGGTTGCAGGCTTATAAGATAGCTTTCGTCTGCGACCACCACGATCTACATAGTCCTTGGCAGGGCGTTCAGGGTAGTTGACTAAGTCTTTGACACGATAATGCTGTTCTATCATTTTCCACCTCTAGGATTTTATACACATAAATATTAACAGTATGAAAGTATTGATATTGAACATTGCATACTTTCATATGGCTCATGATAGACAGTGGTATACAGTGATAAAAGAACAGTGCATAATTATAAAAAAACATTACTATTATACATTGTTAACATATTGGAATATAAAAATATGTCTATTATAAAATTTGAAGACTTAAATGAATTGGAACAGGAGTTCATTGATTGTCTGTTTACTTATTATGAATCCAGTTTTTTACAAAATGAGGCATGTGGAAATATAAAAACAGCTGATGAGCCAGAAAAAAGAATCATCGTTGCTGAGTTAAGCGATATACAGCGAAAGGTGCTGAACGAGCGACTACACCTCAATGATTTAATTCTGAAAGAAATAAATGAATTTCATCAACTGATTTTAGGTGAGAATACTGTCATTTCACCTATGCAGATAGTAGTACTATTGGAACAGCTAAATGCATTAAAAGACGAGTTTGATACGCTTTCAAATACAATTCAAAAAAAACGTTATAGTGTCATTTTACAGGCTTATCAGGCTCTGGATGAAAATATTTGCACCCAACGCAATTTAAAGATTTTGAAACGAATGAGAGGTATTCGGGCAGTCAAAGTTCGTAATGATAAGAATGTATACCCACGGCATCAAATTCTGTATCGGGTTTTAAGGGATGAAGCTCATAAAAATGGTCGGTGGGAGAATTTATCACAGGCGGTAAAATCAATTTTGCCAATACTTAGACTTGAATATCAAAAAAATAATCTGGTCTGGATTCAGAATGAAATAGATTCTAAGCTGGCATTGATTGAAGAATTGGAAAAGGGACGACTCATTAATTCCCATAATAAACAGAATGAAAATTATCATGGAAAGGTTTATCAGAATCGTAAATATCAGAACAGGATCGACAAACTTCAGTTAGAAATAAACGAATTAATCATTGCTCAGAAGTCAACTGACCCTGCTTTGCTGCTGGGGAAAAAAATACCCTATAACACCATTTATAATGATGAAAGTATTCTTCACCACTTAAGGGATTGTACTGAACTGTTACAGGATATTCTTATTCAAAAGTGATAAGAAGTACTCATAAAAAACAATCATCAGCTTATTCATTACCAAAAGTATCAGAAGCAATTTGATCAACGGATAGGTGCCTGATTTGCTCTAGCTGAATATTTTTCTGTATTTCCTTTAAAAACTGGAGTTTTAATTTCTGAATTTCACTGGCGTCCTGAAGGGGGCTATTGGTTAATTCATTAATGGTAATTTTACTGTTGATTAATTCATTAATGAGATACTTCTGGATGACTTCATCCTGTTTGCGTACCTGAAGCTGTTTAATATAAAGCATTTTATCAAGGGCTTTGATGCGTTGGTTCAATTCCTCAATAATCATGTCTTTTTCATTTAATTTTTGCTTATAGGGTGGAGGGAGCGTTTGCTTTGCCTCATACGTATTCATCAGGAATTCTAGACACTCTGCCTCAGTTTTAAGTTTGAGCTTTTCAGTCAATGCCTCCATTTTTTTGGCTGTATGTGAGGTTAGATAAAATTGCTTTCTCACATTCGCATGATTTTTCTTGGAATATTTGAAATTTCTGAATCTATTTTTTAGATCGGAAAAATATTTTTCATTGAGTAAAAGTACCCATTGATTCGTTATTTCTGCTACGAGTAATGGGTGGATCATGGTTTCGATGGGCTGAATTTGCAATCGTCCATCAGGAAGCTGAACTATCTGCAGTAGTGCCTGCTCTTTGTTACATTCGTGCTCTAAAAACAAGGATTTTAATGTCTGATCTTTATCAAGCCATTGTTGCAATGTCAGTTGTTTTCTTGCCATTTTGATGTTCTATGATGTTTGAAATTCTAATATGATTATAGATTTTAATTAAGGTGGAATAAACATTTCTAAATACGTTTAGTAAATGTTTATTTGTTTTAAATTTATTTTATAGTAAATATTTGTGCCTATCTAAAAATAATTCTAAAATTTACTAATAGCAATGTTGAATGAATAAAAATGTATGGATGAAATGACAGAAGAGCATAAGCAGCTCATTTTTAATTTTAATGAGTTATCACCACATAGATTAAGTTCCTACGCTAGACTGGTGCTGATTAAATTTATTAGTCTCTTTGGTACACAAAAAACCAACGATTCATTGTTGGAATTGTCTGAAAAGATAGGTGTGCAACATAAAAAATTAAAACTGGTATTGGAGGAGTTATCAGGCTTTGAGATATTGGAGTTTTCATATCCAGAAACAGGTCGGCGGGCAAGAGTTAGAACAATACAGCTGAATTTAGATTATTTAAATCTGCTATTGAGTAAAGTTAATCAACATGAAACATCCCATCATAGGTATGTCCGCCTTAAGAGAGCGATTAAGCAGTTTGACCTTTTAATGCTTATTTTAATCAAATTATCTCAAGTCAGAGTGACCACTAAAAAGTTTGATTTACTACCCGAACAAAAACTGGATTTTAGGGTATTGTTGACATTATCAAACTTGACTCGCTCATGTGATGCTTATGGGGTGATACGTAATATAGGTACAACACAACTGGTTGCTAAAACAGGGTTAAATAAGCAAGCAATATTTGATTCGATCTACTTTTTGAAAAAGATAGGTCTGCTTCGGGTACATGTGCATGGGACGATCAATAACAAATTTATAAAAAATATAACGCCAACCTACGTGTTGAATTTATCTCATACCTTTTGGGGTAATCATGCTCGGTATGGTCGGTTTTATATATTGGAAGCGAGTGAAAGACATCATTTTGAAATAAAAATGATTGCTGATATTTTTACGGTAATTTCTGAGCAGGTGCAGCCGTTGGATTCTGACAACTCACGCGATCTCAATCACCTTACGACATTGGTTCTTAAGGGGCTTGATTCAGATAAAATCAACATTATTTCTGGAACAATGATTGAGCGTATCCAGTCTTCATCACAAGTTCAGGAGACGATTTCTAGTTTCATTAAAGAATGTCTAATTCATTATTTGCAATTACAACAATGCCATCAGGAACAAGGAGATTTGACAGTATTTGCAAAAGTGTTCAAACAAGCATTAATCAATAAAAAGAAGCAACATATCAAGTTGAATGATTTGGATTCAAATTTGACAATGATGCAATGCTATTTTGAATCATGGTGTTGCAGACTGCTTGATCAGCGGGGTTTACGTCAGCATATCTTACAAGGTTCACTGTTATATGGTGTAGATATTTTAAATCGGACTACAATTGAAAAAGATATTTATCCTTTTGTCTTTCAAGAAAAATACCGTTTGGAATTGATTACAAATCCTGACTTAATCAGAAACAGCGATCCAGATGCGGACATCCAAATACAGATTCAGAAGCTAGAGAAACAGGAGCAACGGTTCATCCTAGAATTCTTATTATTTTGTTTGAATTTGATTGCCAAAAATCAGATTTTACCATTTTTAAAAAGTACGCGAAGACTCAGTCATGTAGCAGGCAAGTTTTTTCAAATTATACCAAAAGTCGAGTCGCAGAAAATGTATAGTTGTATCTATGTGCCCGATTCAACACTCACTAAAGATGAGTTTTTTCTGATCGATATCCCTCATCCAATTCGTGGGAAAGAGGAGGAATATTCGAACGAAGACTATTTGCTGAAATTCATTGAACCTAGTGTTGATGACATGAAAAAATATGGATTGCTGGATCAGTTTTATACAGGAGGAACTGAATTGCTGAATAAAAAAGTAGCGTAAGTTTAGCTTCTGTAATATTCCCATAATTTGGTTATTCTCGCTGTATGGCGCAGTGGTGTAATGGTCAGTCTAGACAGGTTTGCTTAACAGGTAATATATATTATTATCTATTAATAATATAAACAATAACTTATATCGTTGATTAAATACAGTGAGTTATTTAGTTAAGTATAGCCCATACTCAAATGGGTTATAGACAATGTATCAATATCAAATCACTAAAAGCATTCTAAATTAACCCTATAGTATGTTCCAAAGTCTCTAAGCATGTTCAGCTAAGCAGGATGACCACAACATCCTGCTTTAGAATCATGATCAGTAAAATTTTACATCTCTCACTTAGATATGAACCTTATGTTTCAGTGAGAACCTAAATGTACCAGAATAATCCATTAGAAAGTGAATCATCCATTCTTATCTCAATCGAAGATTTTATGGTTAGTACATGCCATGAGCAATTTGTTGATGATCATGAAGAATTCAAGCGAGAGCTGTTGGATGCTGTGTGTGCTTTTAAGGTGATTTACAGAGAAGATTTTACTTATTCCAGAATCATTAATGTTTTCAAAAGAGTGATTAATCTCGTAGATTACATTATGGATAAATTGGACTCCCATCTTTATGAAGATATTTTACGATTTGAACTAAACCACATCTTCCATATTCAAGGCATAATTCAACATGAGATGAAAAATACAATACGAGAACAATTCGATTTTCAGCGTCAAGAACAACGTAATCGCTTTAAACTGGAATGCTACCTAAATAAACTGCTTACACACTATGCTAGATTACAGTTTGTTCGAGTAGATATCTCTATTCTTAAAGAATATCAAATCCATTGGGGTATTCAAGACTTTAAGTATGCATTGGATATTCTATGTAATCGTATGTCAAATAAAGATACCTGTTTTAAGCACTTACAAGGTTATGTATGGGCATTAGAGCAGGGTGTAGAAAAAGGCTATCACTGCCATTTATTACTCATCTATGATGGGAATAGTCGTATAGAGGATTCAGGTTTAGCAAAACTGGTGGCTGAGTATTGGAAGCACATCACCAATCAACAGGGTACTCACTACAACTGTAATACCAAAGACAACAAGGAAAAATTTGATAAAAATGGATTGCTTGGGGTTGGAATGATTCATCGTGATCAACCAATACAAGTTACAAATGCGATTCGTGCAGCGATGTACTTGGTCAATCCTGAAAAAGAAGATCAGCGCTTACGGGCTAAAACCTCTCCACAGATGCGGACTTTTGGTACAGGTCAGTTTGAAGTAAAATGGCGCAGAGATATTGAACAAAATGAGTCATTATGATATTAAAAATAGAGAACACGACTATCAGATGTATTCTCTATCTTGTACAGTTTGACATCAAAAAGACAAACTTACATTTCCTTGATCGGTGATTAATTCAGCTTCAAGCACCTGATCACCACGGCATTTCAATAAGTACGATACTGTAGAGCTATAGCTCATTTGCACAGGCATCTTGCTATGAAAGTCAGCGGTGTAATAACCACAACGACCACGATTAATTTTCATGCCTTGTAGAACAAAAGGCTGATTGCTGGTCGATTGAATTTCAAGAATATATTCAATTGCCCCTTGTACATTAAAAGCAGATTGAGATTCTCTAGCACTAATGCGAGCCTTAACATTTAGATCGCTAACTTGTGCAGATTCATTCTCAAGCGGAATGTCAGCAGCTTCCTGAGTGTTGTTTGGATTAAGGTCAGTTTCCATCATGGCTTTCAGCACATCAGGATACTTATTCCATCCACTGATATAAGACTCCGCTTCCTTGACCTCAGCAGGTAAATAGACATGACCATTGTCAATAATCATCTGCATTTCATTGAGTTTAGCTTTAACTGCTTCCTCGGTATAAGGAGCATAGATTGATTGAGTATGCTGAGCAGCATTATTGGTAGGCTCACCTGAAGTATCAGTTTTTGGTGGTTGATTGTTCTGGCTACATGCCATTAACAGGGAACACAAGGCAATGGTGGAAAATAATGATTTCATGATTGCACTCCCTTATAATTTAGGACGAATAACAACAAACCAGACGAATAGTAGAATCAAAATTCCACCAACAATTTTACCGATTACAGGAAACATCACCGCAGGCCACACTAAGCCTTGCCCTAAATTGTAGGTAAATGGCTTATAGTTATACTGCCCCCAGAAATGTTGATAGATGGCAAAAAAGAATCCAATGACCAGATAAGTGCTGATCAGTCCAGCTTTAAGATTAGAATTCATTTACTTCCCCCCCAGTTGCAAATTTTGCCAATGCAATAAAAATTCCCATCACGATCATGAAGCTAATGAAGGGTAGACCCAGTACACAAATCACAGCGATGACGCAGATAATGCCTGCAAGTGTTCTCATGGCTACTCCTTCATACACTGATAGGACACATTGACCATATCCATCTGGAAGGATTCAGTTTGTTGTAAGGTGTAGATATTTTCTTTCAGTCCACCCTCACCATATTTCTTTTCAAGTTTGTCGTAGATGCATGAACAAGTGCTGTCATTAATGCCGCCTGTTTTACAACCACTGATAAACTGGCGTTCGGTTTTGCTGGCACAGCCTGATGCTAGAAGTGCAACTGAGACAACAATGAGTGAAGTTTGAATTTTCATCATTTCCCCTAATTTTTATTGTGTTATTTGATGTGTAATATATTTTGCTGAATTGACTAAAGTGTAGATCTGAAAAAGCTTTCCAAGGCTAGATAGCGTTTAGATCAGTCAAATAAGCAAAAAATTTTGAAAGTTGCTATTGCAACAGAGGAATAGAAAATCGTTTTAGGGAAAATAATATAGATAGAAAGTGCTGAGTCATGGTGACTACTCCTTTTGTATGAAAGAGAGTCTTACCAAATTACTGTCAAATAATGGTGGCAAGACTGGGCGGGTTGACAGACTGATACAAAAGGAAATCAGCGCACGCAAGCGTGCCCCTCCCAGTCTCACCGTAAAGGCGTGACTTAAGAGAACGCACAAAACCATCACAGCGTTGTTGTGCGCCTTTTGTAAACGGTCTGTCAAAACCGACTGACGATGTAGGTCAGCAGTCGAATGATAAAATTAAGGGTGAGTTTAGTCAATCGAGGTTATGAAAATATATAAATAAATCAATAATTTTATTATTTTTAATACACTAGTACTTTTTCAATTTTAAGTAATATAATTCTGGTGTCTAAAATAGTAAATTATCTGAAAATTCAAAAAATTAGGGGGATATATGAATTTTAAATTACTTAAAGTACGACTAGATAGAATTAAAACTCAAAAACATACACTTACTCCAGAAGATATGTTGATGTTAGTTACTCAAGAAAAAGCTGATCTTAATTCGGGGTTTTTCTCTCGCTTATTTAGTGTGACTATTCCACAAAAATGGGAATTTTCTATCAATTCATCTGAGGAAATTGGCGTTGCTTTAGAATTGGTTGAATTGATTGAAACAGTATTTATCCCTCACTATCAGGGGCATGCAAAAAATTATGCTTGGTTAGAGCAATGTATTTTATTCAAACTCAAGCATCAAGCGTCGATGAATATTTCTGAATTAGTCAGTCGGTATTTATCGAAGATTGAAAAAAGTGAACATTTACAGATTAGTCGAGAGATCTTAAAAATTTTATTTGAGCGTGAGCCTAGCAATGCTGTCATTAAAGCACAGGCGATAGTGTACAAACGTAGTCAAATCTATACTAGCGCTATAGAAAAGTTTGAGTACTATTTTGAGCATTGTTCTTATCAAGAAACATTATATTTTGATTATCTTGAATGTTTAATAATGCGGAAGAATGTTATCTATAATCAGGAAAAAGGAGAGTTTGGTGATTTGCAATATGCTGTATATTTACTTTGCTCTATAGACGATGCGAAAGATAGAGCATTACAAGGGAATCTACTCAATCGTGCTATAACAGCCCTTTTACCAGAAGACGTTATTGCAACTCGTCCTGAAGATACGAATTTCTTAGCTGACATGGGACGTGGGCTAAATAGTTTTAGTAAGGGAGTTGGTACATTTTTTGGAGGGCGTGATTCGCAGATTCCATATAGTGAAGGAATTATTGCGAGTGCACCAAAACTTTTGAAAAATAAAAAAATTGTTGAGTGTCTTAACCAAAATCAAAAAGCACAAAAAGAGCTAGAAAAAATATTATCTGATCAAGGGCTAAAGGTGGGTGTGGGCTTAACGGCATCCGCATATTCTTTAGGATTAATTTGGGATTATGCACATATTGATCCATCTGTATTAGATGCATTGAGCTTTGCATCAAAAGGAAATCCTGAAAACTTAAATACTTTACAAGACATTTCAGCGAATACACTAGATAGTGCAGGAGCAGTGACTCGTTTAACTGGTTATGTTGCTGAACAACAGGTTGCACTGAATTTACAACAACAAGGACATACAGTTGAATTTCCCGATAGCGCAAACCAAGCTGGTTATGATTTGATTGTTGATGGCACACCGATGCAAGTTAAGTGCTCAATGGATGCTGATTATGTATTAAGTCATTTTGATAAGTATCCAGATATTCCAGTGATTGTGAACAGTGAACTTGCAGAGCAGCTAGGTAATCATCCGATGGTGTTAGTGGATACCACTTTAAGCTATGAAGCTGTTCAGGAAACTACTGGTGTAGGACTAGAGCAAGTTTCAGATTTTGCGGATGTAGGAGATATGCTACCAATCCCACTATTAACGATTGGTTTAGCGGCATATCGTAATTATGGTGATTTTAATTCAGGTAAAGTGGATGGCGAGCAATACTTAAAAAATGTTGGCAAAGAAACTGCTGCAATTGCTGGAGGTGCAATGACAGGGTCAATGCTACTCGGCGCATTAGCAGGTCTTGCTACAGGTGGTGTTGGAGTCATTGTTGCGAGTGGTATTGGTGCATATATGGGAGGGGTTGCTGGTTCTACAGGTGCAAATAGTATGAATCGAGAAGCCTTGTGTAATCAGAGAGATATCGTAGTGAAATTACTCATTGAATTCGCAGCGTGGTTCAATGAAAATTTATTGGTTCATCGAACAAATGTGCTATTCAAACAGCTACAAAGTTTTGAAACTCATATGTTGAATAATGCTGATCGTATTATTACTTTTAGTACTTTATTGATCTATCAACATGAAGCTTATATGCGTGCCTATCATCTGAACCAATGGATATTACATAAGTTGCAAAAAGGTAATGAAATGGAAAAGGTTCAAGCTGGTTGGGTGGCTATTGATGAGTCAAGTAATTTTATATCAGTTGATCTACAGCCAAAAATTAATGAAATTAATCGTCAATTAGAGATTTATAGGGAACTTGCCAAACCTGATTCAGCACAGCCTAATCGTACTCATCAGCTTAAACCTGCTTGAGTGTTGGAATAATATTGATAGTTGTATTTGAAATAAAAAATTGGAGAGATTATTTACTAATTGAATTAGTAAATTAAAAGTTATTCCAAATAATTTCAGACACATAATATCCTAATGAGAATCATGAAACTCTTTTGAGTTCTTCATGAAAATATGAAAACAAAGTCTGCCATCGAGCAGGCTTTTTTTATGCACAAAATTTAAGGAGTCGAGCTATGAGCTTGAGCTGTCCCTTTTGCCATTCAACGAATGTGATATTGGTTGAAGCAAGTACACAACAATCAAATACGACCTTAACCAATTTGGTCACACCGACCACATTGGGTGCATTGGGAACCACGGTCGCAAAGTCTTTCAATCTGCCACCGATTGTCGGTGGAATAGCAGGAACGGTACTCGGCAGTGTGTTGAATTCATTTACCGAACAAAGCACACCACCACAGCAGAATTTATGCTTCTGCCACAACTGCTACCAAAAGTTTCCAGCGCACCTTTTGCATTAAAGATCGTTAGTAACCACACAAATTCAAATTTCATTTTCAAATTAAAAGGAATAAAACTATGGCACATCAACTTGAACAAATGGCGTATGTCGGAGAAACCCCTTGGCACGGACTAGGGAATCAACTGACACAAAACCAACCGATTGAAGTCTGGGCACAGCAGGCAGGTATGGATTGGCGGATTGAATCTTCTAATGTCAGTTATATGGCGCAGAATGACCGTGGGCAAAGCATCATCATGCCTTATGAAGAACAACGAGTTTTATATCGCTCTGATACCCATGCTCCACTGTCAGTCGTCAGTCAACGCTTTCAGGAAGTGCAACCGAGAGAGATTTTAGAATTCTATCGTGACCTCACCGAGCAATCAGGTTTTGAACTTGAAACCGCAGGTGTACTCAAAGGTGGCAAGAAATTCTGGGCACTAGCACGTACAGGGCAAACATCCATGTTGAAGGGCAAAGATGTCAGTAATGGCTATATGCTCTTGGCAACAGCATGTGACGGAACCCTTGCCACCACCGCACAATTTACCTCGATCCGAGTAGTGTGCAACAATACTTTAGCGATTGCCTTAAAAGGACAGAACAGCAGTGCAGGTGTGGTCAAAGTTCCACACAGTACTAAATTTGATGCTGATAAGGTCAAACAGCAACTCGGTATTTCAGTACGTGCATGGGATGAACACATGTATGAAATGAAGCAACTGACACAACGTAAAGTGAGTCAGATGGAAGCATCCGCTTACTTTGATGCCGTGTTCAATAACAGCACAATGAACAACGTGGTGGATCAGGAGGACAACATCATCCAGTTCTACCGTGATGTAGCCTTACAAGCCCAAGCCAATGGCAAGGACAAAGCTGAACCAAATGCCAAATCGATGAGTCGAGCTATGGAAATGTTTAATGGTCAAGGACGAGGTGCGGAGCTAAGTTCAGCCAAAGGAACAGCCTATGGATTACTGTGTTCAATCACAGAATTTATAGACCACGAACGTCGTGCCATGAGTACCGATCACCGGCTTGATTCAGCTTGGTTTGGTGCTGGCGCATCGATCAAACAACGAGGATTGGAACAGGCACTTAACATGCTTGCATAGTGCGGAATATACATTTTTCAATCATGGAAAGTTAGACCTAACTAAGCATTTTTAAATGGAATTTCGAATTTTAAAAATTATTAAAACCATAGCTTCGGCTGTGGTTTTTTTATGCCCATTTTTTGTGATCCCCATCATTTTACATAGCAAAATAATCAGGACTTCAATATGAATACCGCAATTTTAAATCCATCTATGCAACAGGCAAGTACCCCATTTATTGCCCCAAAATTATTCACAGCCAAACGCTTGGTCAATACAAAGAATATGACTCAAGCAGAATGGCTTGAAGTCAGACGCCAAGGTATTGGCAGTAGTGACTGTGCCGCAGCCTGTGGACTTAATCCCTATATGTCGATGCTAGAACTGTGGATGATCAAGACAGGTCGAGTTAAACAATCCATTGAAGATGAAAGCACAGGTCATGCCCCTTTATATTGGGGTAAACAACTTGAACCTTTGGTCGCTGAATACTACAGCATGCATACCAACAACAAAGTTCGTCGTATCAATGCCGTACTACAACATCCTGATGAGGATAAGCATTTTATGCTGGCTAACTTAGATTACTCGGTGGTAGGTAGTGAGGAAGTACAGATTTTAGAATGCAAAACCGCAGGGGAATATGGAGCAAAGTTATGGCGAGATGGTGTGCCTTTATACGTATTGTGTCAGGTGCAACATCAACTCGCTGTAACAGGCAAAAAGGCAGCGCATATTTGTGTGCTGATCTGTGGTCATGAAACTCGTATCTATAAAGTGGCACGCAGTGAATCAGTCATTCAACATATTGTGAATGCAGAGCGATACTTTTGGGAGTGTGTGGAAAATGACACGCCACCTTCAGTCGATGCCAGTGAATCGGCAGCTAAAGCCATTCAGCAACTCTATCCTCAACATATTCCACTCAGTGTCGAAGATCTCAGTCAAAATGAACAAGCCAATCAGTTGTTTGCTCAACTGATTCAAGAAAAGCATCATATTGAAAAACACCAAAACAGCTTTGATGAAACTAAGCATCAAATTCAGATGTTAATGAAAGATGCTGAACGAGCAACTTTTGCCAATGGTTCAGTGACGTGGAAACGATCTAAAGACTCCATTGCTTTAGATAATAAGGCTGTATTGAAAATGCATCCTGAACTAATCAATGAGTTTCCACAAAACAAGGTGGGGACACGACGTTTTCAAATCTATAGCAATGATGACTGACCCGATCAAAACCATGCATCTATATCGCTAACTATATATGCATGAAATATCCATTCTTCCCAAAAGCGCAAAAAAACCACCCCCGATCTACCGACTCCCGAAGGAGCGGTAGACCAACAATGGCGGTTTTTGCGAAGTCGTAGCTTTTCATATTTCTGTTTACTTACATAGCAAGGGGTAATCAGTAAAATTTTACTTATAGGACAAACAACATGATCAAAGGTTTAGCGATTACACCGCCAATACTCGGCAGAATTAGTATCGGTAAAGTGGTCGAAAAGAATGGTAAACGTCTGCCTGAAAAAGATGATCAATTTACGATTACTAGCCAAATTCAGAATAAGGATGGCTGGGTGAAACACCCACTGGATGAGCAGCTAAGAGCCAAGGCACAAAACCAGAAACTCAGAACCATTCCTGTCCGGATGATTTTTAATGATCCTGAACTCAACTTGCGAGCTGAGTACACTCTATTCGACCGACAAACTGGTCGGCCCATCTGTACTGGTAATGGTGAAACCTGTCAGCGACTTGGACAAAACGGGGTTGAACAGCATCCATGTCCATCACCTGATTTATGCCCCTTGGCCCAAGGTGGACACTGCAAGCCTTATGGGCGGCTTTACGTCAATCTAGATGAGTCGGATGAGTTGGGTACATTCATTTTTAGGACTACAGGTTTCAATAGCATTCGTACCTTAGCTGCACGGCTTCGTTATTACCATGCGGCTTCAGGTGATTTACTTTCATGTTTGCCATTGCAACTGACCTTACGAGGAAAAAGCACAACGCAAAGTTACCGTACCCCAATTTATTACGTGGACTTAACCTTACGTGATGGAATCAATCTACAAGAAGCCATTACTTCAGCCAAACAGATCGATGGACAAAGCAAGACAGCAGGGTTTTATCAGGAGGCTTTAGATCATGTGGCAAGGCTAGGTTATGGTAATGCCAGATTTGAGGTAGGAGGTGAGGAGGGACTGGATATTGTTGAGGAGTTTTATATCAATGAACCAAAACCAGAGCAGGGTCAGCAGCTTAGTGATTTAACTCATGTTCAAGACATTCAGAAAGGGTTGCAGCATTCTGTGCAGGCTCTCAATTGAAATGGACCTAGTTAGAAAAGAGTACTTGTACTCTTTTTTTTGCAGATTTTGGACTGTAGATAAGAAAATACTCACTCCTAGAATTTTTGAGAGATGGATTTACTTTAATAACGCTTTTTAGTATTTTGGTAGCAAATCAGAAGTATGTTCATGACTATGCGTTCAAGTAGGTTTTCTAAGCTTATACTCGCATTTGTCCTGTTTTTGTTTACCATAACAATTACGGGAGTTCATGCGTGGGCGCCTGTTCTACTTGAAAATATTGAACATCAGCATGAGTTGAGTATCATTGTAGAGGATGATGCTTCTAGTCATTGGTCTTTACAGCACTCAGATGATTCTCTAAAAAGTTCTGCTGATCATGATGCAGAAGCACATACGTGGAAGAATTTTGATGAGCCGATCTATCATCATTCAGTAAAGCCAATTTCTTCTGATAGTGATTTCAGCATAGATCCAATCTTTATTCTTAGTTTCGCACTTCCACTAGTTTTATTCTTTTTCCAGCTTTTTGAAAAGCCCGTTTATCGAGTCTTTTTAAAGCGGCGATCCCCTCTAGTATTTAGTAATTCTTATACTTTCTCTAAAGATTTAATCGTCCTACGTAATTGATCTTTCTATACAAAAAATAGTTTTTAATTTTTTTGTATAGGTAAAGTCATGTCTAAAAAATATCAGATATTTCTTACCTGTGGATTTGTAGCAACAGCAGCAAATGTATTCGCAGAAACGAATTATGCAGAACTACAAAAGCAGGTAATCGCAAATGATGCTGTACTCAATAGCTTACAGCAGTCCGAGCAAGCTTATGAAATCAATCAAAAGTTTGCTGGCAGATTAATTAATCCGACTTTCAATATGGAGTTGGATAATCTCGGTAATTCAAAATTGAAAGATTTGGATGGCCCAACAACCTTGCTGGGGCTATCACAAGAGATCCCCCTCAGTAATAAACTTTCCTTGAGAAAACAGATTGCGAGTTTTCAAGGTGATCGTAATCAGTTCGAAATAGCAAAGCGTCAGGCTGAACTCAAAGCAGATTTAAGAATCTGTATGGCGAACTGGTATGTAGCTACTCAGCGTGCTGAAATTTATTCTTCTGAGAGTAAATTGAATGCCAGACAAGCTAACGTTCTTTCCGAACGTCTTAAGTACGGGCGAGTAATTCCTTCCGATGCTCAACTAAGCATAGCACTTTCATCTGAGTCGAAATTGCGCCATCAAAATGAAGTGAAGAAGATTCAGTTCCAGAAAAATCTATGTTCTAAGTTCACTTCCAACCTGCCCAGTAGTGCATTGGAGGTTCCGCTAAGCTTTAATTTCACAGACAAAATAAGTTTGTCTGAGCAAGAAGCAACTTTAAGTTCAAAGCTGAAAAAAGCTCAGTTTGAGTTGGCTCGTAAAGAAGCAATACCAGATATTACTTTGGGAGTAGGGGTTAGAAACTACCAAGAAACCAATGACAAAGTCTTTCAGGTTTCGACATCAATACCCCTCAATATTTTTAGTCGAAATAAAGGCAATATTGCGATCGCTCAAGCAGAGCATACGAAAGCAGAAACACAGTCGGTGCTTGTGAATCGTAATTCTAAAATTGAATTGGAAAACAAGGCTATTGAGGTTTCCAACTTGATTGATGCGATTAAGCAATATGATCAAACGGTTTTGCCCGCAACAAATGAGAGTCTCCGAATTGCTGAAATGGGATACCAAGCAGGGAAAAACTCTTTACTTGAATTCAATAATATTAAGCAAATTTGGTTAGACAAACATCTTGCTCGATTCGATATGTGGTTGGCTTTGCAAACTGAAATTGCAGATGTCGAACGTAACTACATTACTCATTTAGATCAAGAATAAGGGCAAGAATATGAATAAACAAACCAATACATTGATTGCAACTGGTGTCGTTGCCTTACTTATCGTCTTATGTGCAATTGCTTGGTATAAATCGGGCAATAAAACACAAGCGAGCGCACATGGTGAGGTCGCCGAAGAAAAAGTAGCTGTGGCTGGAGATGAGAAAGGGCCTCACGGTGGTCGTTTATATCGAGATGGAGATTTCTCTGCTGAGGTCAAGATATTTGAGGAAGGAGTGGAACCACACCTCCGTGTTTATGGGTATTTGAAAGATAAACTACTTAAACCTGAAGACTTAACAGCAAATATCTACATCAAACGTTTGGATGCCGAGCAAAATATTCAATTTCAACCTGAGAGTGATTACTTAATTGGGAATGAAATTGTTTACGAGCCACATTCCTTTTTAATGATGATAAACGTTGATTATCAAGGGAAAAAGCATACTTGGAAATGGGATACGAAGGAAGGCCGTGTCACCATGTTGGACAGTAGTATTAAGAGCAGTGGATTAGAGCTTTTAAAAGTTGAATCAAAGATGTTTGAAAATGCTTTGGAGTTAAAAGGCGAACTGAAGTTTCCTGATAATTTTGAAAGCTTTATTACGCCTAAAGCCAGTGGGACATTGATCAAAACTTACCGTAATCTAGGTGATAAGGTGAGTCAGGGAGACTTACTTGCTGTAGTTCAAAGCCAAGATGTAATTCGTTTGAATGCCGATCGTAAAGTTGCTTTGGACAGCCTACAGTTTGCTCGTCAAAAAATGGAACAGGAACGAGCGCTATGGCAAAAGCGTGTATCACCTGAAATTGATTATATTTCAGCAAAACGAGACTTTGACGCAGCACAAACTCGTGCAAATGAGTTGAATAACTTAATCAACTCTTATGGTGGTTCTAGTAATGGTACTGTTGAAGTTCGTGCTGCAATGTCTGGAACAATATTAGAAGTCCTTGGTGCTGTTGGATCAAATGTAAGTTCTTCAACACCTATTTTTAAAATCGCAAATACTTCTCAACTTTTAGCAGTTGTTAATGTTCCCGCTGACAGGCTAAATGCTATAAATCCTAACAATAAGGTTAAAGTTAAACCTCAAAGCCCTGTGGATACAGAAGAAGCTTTAGGACGAATTAAATATATCAGTGATGTCATTGATCCAAAGACACGTACAGCACAGGTCTTTATTGAAGTACCAAACCAGTTTAAGTGGCGCTCAGGACAGTTAATCACGGCCCAAATTTTTGAAAATCAAAGTTTGAAGCCGATGGTTGTGCGTGAAGATGCTCTACAGAGCTTCCGTGATTGGGATGTTGTATTCATTCGTGTTGGCAATGATTTTGAAGCTAGGCCTCTGGAGCTTGGTGAAAAGTACAATGGGTATGTGGAAGTTAAATCTGGATTACGCGTAGGACAGGTTTATGCCGCTGGAAATTCATATCTTTTAAAAGCAGAGCTAGGGAAATCTGGCGCTACTCATGACCACTAAGGGGAGTAGCGACTATGTTTGACCAGATTGTTAAGCTCTCGATTAAGAATCGTTGGCTTGTACTTATCGTATTTTTATTTGTTGGTGCATTAGGGGTTTATAACTATTTCAAGTTACCGATTGATGCAGTCCCTGATATTACGAATGTACAAGTCCAGATTAATAGTGAAGCTCAAGGACTCTCTCCAATGGAGATGGAGTCTCAAGTGACCTATCCCATTGAAACTGCTTTGGCAGGTATTCCAAATTTAGACTATACACGCTCCGTATCTCGATATGGTCTATCTCAAGTAACGGCAATTTTCAAAGAAGGGACGGATATTTATTTTGCCCGACAATTAGTCAATGAGAAGCTACAAGGAGTGACACCAAATCTTCCCGTTGGAATTGCAACTTCTATGGGGCCTGTTTCTACAGGACTTGGCGAAATCTTCATGTATACCGTTGAAAATGCCAAGAACAATCCTAATCCACTTTCACCAACGGAATTACGCACCTTACAAGACTGGGTGATTAAACCTCAGCTTCGAAATGTAGAGGGTGTTAATGAAATCAATACCATTGGTGGTTATCTCAAACAATTTGTAGTTCAACCTGATTATGCTTATTTACGTAGCATAGGGCTGGATCAGAAGACAATTTTAGAGGCTATCTCTAAGAACAGCATGAATAAAGGCTCGGGGTATATTGAGAAAAATGGTGAACAGTATTTAATTCGTTCTGATTCTCAAATTAACTCGATTGAGCAAGTCCAGAATATCCCGATTACGACGAGCAATGGTTATATCCTCAGATTGAAAGATGTTGCCAAAATATCTATTGGTCACGAATTACGTACAGGTGCTGCAACTAAAGATGGGCAAGAAATTGTACTGGGTACAGCATTCATGCTTATTGGTGAGAACTCACGAAATGTTGCTCACGCTGTTGATCAAAAGCTACAACAGGTTCAAAAATCATTACCAGAAGGTGTGGAAGCAAAAGCTGTCTATAACCGTACAACTTTGGTTGATGCAACGATACAGACGGTGAAAAAGAATCTTTTAGAAGGTGCGATTCTGGTAATCGTTGTTCTGTTTGTATTTCTTGGTCACTTCCGTGCTGCGCTGATTACCGCTTTGGTCATTCCTTTATCCATGCTGATGACAATCACAGGTATGGTGAACCAGAAAATTAGTGCAAACCTTATGAGTCTTGGGGCACTAGATTTCGGGATTATTGTAGATGGTGCTGTTGTAATTGTTGAGGCCTCCTTAGCAAAGTTGGCAATTAAACAAAAAGAGCTTGGGCGAGTTTTAACAAGGCAAGAACGCTTTACGACTGTGTTTGAGGCGACTAAAGAATCCCGCAAAGCGATTCTCTATGGTCAATTGATCATTATCTTGGTGTATCTACCTGTAATGACTCTGACTGGTGTTGAAGGAAAGATGTTTACACCAATGGCTGCAACAGTGGTTATGGCTTTAGTGGCAGCAATGATTCTTTCAATTACGTTTGTCCCTGCAATGGTGGCATTGGTCACTACTGGTGAAATTAAAGAAGAAGAGTCAAAAATCGTCCATGGCATCAAAAGATTTTATAACCCAATTCTAGATTGGTCTTTAAATCACAGATATTTGCTAATCGCTTTTGTCTCTATTTTCTTTGTTTTTAGTGCAAGTCTTTCGACTCGTTTAGGCTCAGAGTTTATACCTTCCTTGGATGAGGGAGATGTAGCACTACATGCCTTGCGTATCCCTGGTACGTCGTTGACTCAAGCAATTGAAATGCAATACACGTTAGAAAAAGAGATTAAGAAAATTCCAGAAGTTCAGACTATTTTTGCCAAAGTGGGGACTGCTGAAATTGCGACTGATCCTGTTCCACCTAACGTAGCAGATAACTTTGTCATGCTGAAACCTCGTAGTCAGTGGCCTAATCCTGATAAGGAAAAGTCTGCGGTTGTTGCTGAAATTGAACGCGTATCTAAAGGCGTATATGGAAACAATTATGAGTTTACACAGCCGATTCAAATGCGTTTTAACGAACTTATTTCAGGTGTCCGAACAGATGTTGCCGTAAAAATTTATGGTGATGATTTAGAGCAGTTGCTTGAATCAGCAAACGCTGCCGCTAAGATTTTAGAGGGAGTCAAAGGTACTGCTGATCTTAAAGTCGAACAGATGTCTGGTTTACCCATGGTTTCTGTTGAGCTGAAAAAAGACATGATTGCCAACTATGGGCTTGATGCAGAGGATGTACAAAAACAGGTTTCTAGCCTAATCACAGGTGAGACAGTAGGTAAGGTGTTTGAAGGAGATCGAAAGTTCGACATTGTGGTACGTATGGATCAAAACTCGGTAACAGATCTAGAAAAGCTGTATCAGATTCCTGTGAGCTTAGCTGATGGTTCGAGTGTTCTTTTATCAGAATTGATCGAGTTAAAAAACGTTCAAGGACCAAACCAGATTTCTCGCGAAAATGGTAAACGGCGTATCGTCATTACAGCAAATGTTCGTGGAACTGATATTGGTAGTTACATTTCAGAAGCACAATCTAAGCTGAATGCTGATTTTAAATTACCAGATGGTTATTGGCTGACTTGGGGCGGTACGTTTGAGCAAATGGAATCTGCTTCAAATCGTCTTATGGTTGTAGTACCGATTGCTTTAATTCTGATCTTTGCCATGATCTATATGGCTTTAGGTAATGTTAGAAACAGTATCTTGGTATTCACAGGTGTGCCATTTGCACTAACAGGTGGTGTGATTGCTTTAGCACTACGTGATATTCCATTCTCAATTTCTGCGGCTGTGGGTTTCATTGCCTTATCGGGTGTTGCTGTGCTGAATGGTTTGGTTCTTGTTTCAGCCATTCAGCGACTTAGAGTTCAAGGTGAAAGTGTCATTGATGCAGTGAAACATGGTGCAATGGAAAGACTCCGTCCCGTGTTGATTACAGCTTTAGTCGCTTCATTAGGTTTTATTCCGATGGCCTTAAACGTAGGCATTGGCTCTGAAGTTCAGCGCCCAATTGCAACTGTTGTTATTGGTGGGATTATTTCATCAACCTTACTGACTTTGATTATTTTGCCAACCTTATATGTGTGGTTTAACCAAGGTAGGTCAAGAAAATCAAACGAAGCTGCTAAACAGGTTGTTTAGGGGCATCTTTAATGACAAATATATTGCGAGATAAACAAAACAAATTTGTGATGATGTTGCTAGTCTGCATGATCAGTCTCGCTTTATGTTTGCACTTTAAAGAGCATGTAACTGAAAATGAATTTCAGAGACACGTTTCAATTGATGCAATTAACTCTCACCATCATGAGATAAGCCAACAACATTCACATAGTCACCAAGATAATTACTATGAACATTTTGTTGGCTATGACGTACTTAAATCGGCCGCTTTAGCTCATCTCTTAAAAGGGATTTCGATTTTAGATTGGTCAAAAGAATATGTTTATCTGATGGTGAGTCGTATTTTTAAACCGCCCAAAAAGTTAATGGATTTTCAATTCATTTTAAATTTTGGAGTTTGATATACATGCAAATTATTGCTTCACACATTGTGAAATTAAGTGCTTACATAAAGCTATTACTTGCTTTATTCATTACATTGGTAAGCCCTACACTTTTTGCTCATGGAGTAGCGGAAGGTGATAAGGGCTATATTCAAGAAATTTATGGCATTCATGTGATTCCATTCATCTATTTGGGTGCGAAGCATATGGTCACTGGATATGACCATTTACTATTTCTTGTTGGCATTATCTTCTTCTTATACCGAATGAAAGATATCGGCTTGTACGTCAGCCTATTTGCACTTGGGCATTCGATTACGATGCTGGTGGGTGTTTATTACAATATCTCGATAAACGCCTACATCATTGATGCAATCATTGGTTTTTCGATTGTTTATAAGGCTCTAGATAACTTGGGGGCTTATCAGCGTTGGTTTGGTTTTCAACCAAACACGAAAATCGCGACTTTAATTTTTGGTCTGATTCATGGTTTTGGACTCGCAGTAAAAATTCAGGAATATGAAGTTCCGAGTGATGGACTGTTGGCAAATTTAATCTCATTCAATATTGGGGTTGAATTAGGCCAGTTTATGGCTCTGTGCATCATCTTGTTATTAATGACGTTTTGGAGAAAGACACCTTATTTCTTTAAAACAGCTTATCAAAGCAATGTCTTCCTCATGTTCCTCGGTTTTTTACTTGTTGGCTATCAACTTACTGGCTTCATTACTCAATAAGGATCTAAATTATGTATAACGCTGAAATTCCAAAAGATATCGAATTACCTTCATCAAAAAAGTTAATTAAATCAACAGCAATTGCTGCCGTAAGTGCCGTTATTGTGCTAGTTACCTGTGTCATGCCTGCGGAGTATGCAATTGATCCGACAGGTATGGGTAAAGTGCTTGGTTTAACGAAAATGGGAGAAATCAAACAATCACTAACTGAAGAGTCAGAAAATGGTATCAATGCTGCACAGGCAGTGAATAGTGTTGAACAAATATCAGTAGAAACTTCGACTCAAACGGCAACTGATAATGCTCAAATGATTATGCCTGCTATTAATAAAGAGAGCATTAGTATTGAGCTTAAACCGGGCCAAGCAACCGAAGTGAAACTGACGATGCCACAAAGTGCAAGTGTCAACTTTGACTGGAAAGCTGTTGGAGGTGGTCTTAATTATGATACCCATGGTGATCCAGTGAACGCTCCTAAAGGGTTCTATCATGGCTATGGAAAAGGAAAGAATGAAACAACTCAGCAGGGTGTCTTAAAGGCAGCTTTTGATGGCAAGCATGGTTGGTTCTGGCGTAACCGTACGGAAAATCCAGTGACTGTAACTCTACTTGTAGAAGGGCAGTTTAGTGAAATGAAGAAAGTCTTTTAAGTTTTGATCAATCTCCTTGGAATAATATTCCAAGGAGATTCAATTGCTAAAGAAGTCAGGTTCTAAAAGGAATCCATAAGATGCTAGAAGTACTAAAAAACACAACATATCGGCATTTGTTTTTGGCCCAAGTAATAGCGCTAATCGGAACGGGGTTAATCACAATCGCCCTAGCTTTACAGGCGTACGATATTGCAAAGGGGGAAGCAGCCCAAGTTCTTGGTATTGCATTGGCAATTAAGATGATTGCTTATATCGGTGTAGCGCCTATAGCATCTGCATTTGCTGAGCGATTACCAAGAAAAAAAGTATTGGTTGGGCTAGATGTTATTCGAGCATTAACAGCATTGTGTCTACCGTTTGTGACACAAATTTGGCAAATTTATATTCTCATTTTTATTTTGCAATCTGCTTCTGCTGCATTTACACCAACATTTCAGGCAATGATTCCAGATGTTTTACCTGAAGAAAAAGACTATACCAATGCGCTATCATTATCACGATTGGCCTATGATTTAGAAAATATTATTAGTCCGATGCTCGCGGCATTTTTATTAACTTTGATGAGTTATCACAACTTATTTTTGGGAACGGTATTAGGTTTTATCGGTTCTGCTTTGTTTGTGGTAAGTGCGAAATTACCAGTTGCCAAAGTACCTGCGTTTAGAGGTGTTTATAGCCGTATTAAGCAGGGAGCTAAAATTTATTTTAATACGCCTAGACTTAAAGCATTGCTTGCTCTCAATTTAGCAATTGCGTCAGCAAGCGCTGTAGTGATTGTAAATACCGTGGTATTGGTTCAATCGACATTTAAGCTAACTGAAAATGCGACTACTTGGGCTTTTGGTTTATTTGGATTTGGTTCAATGCTTTCGGCTTTCATTTTGCCTAAGATATTGGATAAGTTCCCAGATCGATCAGTGATGTTGACGGGAACAACAATTCTTGTAATTGGGCTGTTAAGTGGTTATTTCATTACATCTTATAATGGTTTGCTTGTACTTTGGTTTGTGCTTGGTATTGGATATTCTGTTTCACAAACACCTACAGGCCGTTTGATTCGAAAATCTGCATCGAGTGAGAGTAGGACCTCTCTATTCGCAGCGCAATTTGCGTTTTCACATGCTTGCTGGTTAGTGACTTATCCCTTGGTTGGATGGCTCACTACTAACATAGGAACATTACAAACTTTTATACCGATGGCAGTGATTGCAACGATTTCTTTATTACTTGCAATGCGTTTGTGGCCATCACAGGATGAGGCTCTTTTACCCCACAGTCATGATGATTTACCTCCAGATCATGAGCATTTGCAGCAGCATCGAATCAATGGAGTACACGTCCATGAATATATTATTGATGACTATCATGAAAAGTGGCCTAAATAACTCTTTTTCGACTAATGACTTAGAAAGATTCCGTTTGTTTGTTGTACAATTATAAGCTTATTTTATTGTTCAATAAAAAAAGGGGAACAACATGAAAAAACTAATCTTGGTATGTTTAATGGGGCTTGCGGTAACAAATGCTTTTGCTCATTCAGGTGGTACTGATTCTTCAGGCTGCCACACGAATAGCAAGACAGGGGATCGTCACTGCCATTAATAATAAAAATGAGTAGAACATTTTGTTCTACTCATTTTGAATAACGATCTAATAATAATAAGTACTGTTTCATTTCTTCTTCATCAAAATTTTGATCCCCTTTCAATACATGTTCTCTTAAATGTTGTTCAAGAAGTTGCTGCATTAACCCATTAACAGCACCTTTAATTGCTGCAACTTGTTGTAATACTTCAAGACAAGAGCTTTCAGGTGTTAATAATGACTTTTCAACAGAAGTAACCTGTCCTTGAATCCGCTTGATGCGATTAAGTATTTTTTTATCTTGATGCAAATGAGACATGATTTTTCCTAAAAAAAATATATACTGGGGGGAGTATCTTGGAAAGATAAAATTTATGCAACTTCATAGTAACTTAGATCGTCGTCATTCTCATCAATTCGATGAAGGAAATCCTTTAGCACAAAAGAAAATACTGATTGCGACAATTCTTACAGCAATCATGATGGTACTAGAGATATTGGGGGGATGGATTTTTAATTCGATGGCCTTACTCGCAGATGGCTGGCATATGAGTTCACATATGGTTGCTCTCGGCTTAGCTTATTTCGCATATCGAATGGCCCGACATTATGCTCATGATCAGCGATTTAGTTTTGGTACTTGGAAAATTGAGATTCTAGCAGGGTACAGTAGTGCTATTTTACTTATGGTTGTAGCACTTTTAATGGGTATTCAATCTATCGATCGATTAATGAATCCCGTGAATATTCATTACAATGAGGCAATACCAATTGCAATTGTTGGTTTATTGGTAAACTTGGTTTGTGCATGGTTATTACATGACGGAGGCCACCACCATCACCACGAGCATGATCATCACCATGAACACGACCACCACCACGATCATCATGACTTAAATCAAAAGGCGGCGTTTCTGCATGTAGTAGCTGATGCGGTTACTTCTGTATTGGCAATTGTTGCATTGTTTGCGGGGAAATATTTTGGTTGGAGTTTCTTAGATGCACTATTAGGTGTAGTTGGAGCTATTCTTGTCGCTAAATGGTCATGGGGATTATTAAATGAGACAGGAAAGACACTACTCGATGCAGAAATGTCTCACCCTGTGGTTGATGAAATCAAAGAGGTTATAGAGGAATTTCCTCAAGTTAATATTACTGATTTACATGTTTGGAAAGTTGGTAGAGGCAAGTTTTCTTGCATCTTGGCTTTAGAGAGTACAGGTGTAGATTTAACACCAGATGTAGTGAAACAGGCACTCTCTATCCATGAAGAAATTGTGCATGCAAGTGTTGAAATACATTTTATTTGAATTATTGAATGGTT
>NZ_JAZEYD010000002.1:0-295364 GCF_037027805.1 Acinetobacter sp. 161(2023)
TATTATTCTTAATTACTTTTTAGAGAGAATCCGTCTTAATGCTAAATGACTATATATTTCAACCTATTTCTGGGATTTCTAGTGTAACTTTTACTCGATCAAGTACAACAGTAGTTTTAAACCACTCAACATTAGAATTATTGTGAAATAAGTCATCACAAATTTTTTGGAAACGATTCATACTAGGCACTAATAATACCAGCATAAAATCAGCCTCACCAGTAACGTAGTAACATTGTTGGACTTCTGGACCAGAAAAGCTTTCTTTCAAAGCGTTTAAATCTGTAACATGAGTTTTATTAACTCGTATTTCTACAAGTATTGTAATTACCTGATTTAATTTATCGGGATCCAAAACAGCAATATTTCCAACTATATAGCCGTTTTCACGTAGTTTTTGGATACGGCGTTGTACAGATGCTGTAGACAAATGAACAATATCTGCTAGTTCACGCAAAGGAATAAGACAATCTTTTTGTAAAATTTCAAGTAAAGCTGAATCAAATTTATCTAATGACATTCTAAATAATACTGTGAGAAATTTTCTCATTTATGGTAAGAAAAACAAGGCTAATTATCAATCCAAATGAAATAAAATATTTGCATGGATTTCTTAAAGATTTAATTATGTTGAATAATTCGAAAACATCACTTGGTATAACATTGAATGTGATTGCTTCAATTTTATTTGCTTCTATGTTTGGCTATACATCTTTGCTAGATACTTTGAAGGGCAATGAAATGTATGGTTGGAGAATATTACTGACTTTACCTTGTTTAACGTTGTTCATTATTTTAAAAGGAAATTGGTATCAAATTAATAGTATATACAAGCGCCTATTTCAAGACCGCTATTTCTTTTTAACACGAATATTTTCCTCATTTCTCATTGGAATACAACTTTGGTTGTTCATGTGGGCGCCGACAAATGGTTATGGAATAGATGTATCTCTTGGTTATTTTATAATGCCAATCGTCATGGTTATTGTAGGCCGAATCGCATTTAAAGAAAAAATGACAAAATTGCAAAATATAGCGTGTATCTTTGCAATACTTGGAATTATCAATATGGTATTGGTAGCAAAGACATTTACTTGGCCAACTTTACTTATATGCCTAGGTTATCCGATTTACTTCTGGTTAAGACAGAAGACACAAACCAATAATATTGGTGGCCTATGGTTTGACATGCTTTTGAGTTTACCAATTAGTCTATATTTTATTTTTAAAGGAAATATTGGTTCAGCTGAATTGATAAGTGATCCCGAAATAATTTGGCTAATATTAGGGCTTGGCTTAATTAGTGCACTTGCATTAGGTTTTCAATCTCTTTCAGCCCCATATTTGAATTTAACTCTTTTTGGCCTTTTAGTATATGTTGAGCCAGTGTTCTTATTAGCTGTATCAATCTTACTTGGATATTCAATTCAAACTGCTGAATGGCCTACTTACATAGCGATATGGCTGGCTGTATTGGTACTCATAATTGAAGGAATACTACAATTAAAGAAATTTAAGAAAGTAGAAGTCTGAAAAATTAATTCTATACTATAAATACTATTCATTATTATCGGTAGATAACAAATCATTGTTATCTACACCCACCCCTACTTTTTCATCGGTCAAAGATTTTAATTGAGCTTAATTTTGGTCAGGTCTTTTAATAAAATCAGAAGATTTTCCATTTTTTCCTCACCATATTGTTCTTGGATTTTTTTATAAGAAGCTTCCATTTTTACTGCTTGAGTTTTAAAACATTCAAGACCACTTTCAGTAAGACTAATCAAACTAATCCTTTGATCATCATAATCTTTACGCTTTTGAACCAGTTTTTGTTCAATCATGCGATTTAGAATTCCAGTTAAACTTGGTTTCAATATACATGCCAACTCAGCTAACTGATTACTCTCCAACTCTTCATATTGATATAAAATTCGAATAATACGCCATTGCTGTTCGGTTAATCCAACTTCATTGAGTGCTGGGCGAAAATGAGACATGATAGCTTCACGAGCTTCTAATAGTGCTAATGTTAAAGATGGACGAATTGGTTTCATTATTTTCCAAAAAAACAAATTTGTGAATATGTTAACTTATTTTTGTTCAGTATTAAATCAGTATAATACTGAAATGTATTTTATTAGTTTAACAAGCCAAGATAAAAAAAATGAAGGGACCTTCTCCCTTCATTTCATAATATTTTCAGATCTTTATTAAATTCCAATCAGATCTTTAAGCATACTTTTAAATAGCTTTCGTTCATTATCTGTATATTTTGCAAAAACATCTTCTTGGTGACTTTCTGCAATTTTATAGAGCATATGAGCGCACCGATTACCGTCTTCAGTTAATTCGTAGTGTTCGCCTTTATCAATTAATAACCCTTTTTCAGATAAGATTTTAGTAGCTTCTTCTATTTCACGTATAGGCATCGCTACTTCACGCTGCAAATCACATTTATTAGATGCGGTTTTGCTTTCTAAAACTAACAACAAACGAGCTTCACTGGTGCGAAAACCACTCGCTAATTGCTTTGGTTGATAGTCATTTTGATAGGCTCGTACAGCTTGAGTCAATAAGTAATACATATTGTCATATAAACGACCAGGGAAAACACCTTCCGCAGTTTCAGACTTCATATTTAAACTTGGATGTGGCAAAACTGCTGAATATGCACCTTGGTGATAGAGTAGTGGTGAACGACCATGATCATGAAACTTCACTACTCGGCCTATAATAATCCAATGATCACCACCTTCGACAATATTATACCGCTCACATTCAAAAGCTGCAGAGCAGTTTTTGAAAAGTGGTACATTGCCAGTCCCTAACTCAAAATCAATATTGGCAAATTTATCTTCACCTCGGCGTGCAAAACGATTAGATAATTCAATTTGAGCAGCTGATAAAATATTAACTCCGAAATGGGTAGCTTCTTCAAAAACTTGATAACTTGAAGAATTTTTATCGATACTCCATAAAACTAAAGCTGGATCTAGTGAAACAGAGTTAAAACTATTTGCCGTTACCCCTACTCGCTCACCTGATGAATTTTGAGCAGTCATAATGGTAACACCTGTTGCGAAATTACCTAAAGCACGACGAAAGGCTTTCGGATCAATAATTTCATTTTCCCCAACATTCGTATTTACTTGATTCATTGCATTCATATTCCTTTATCCCCGCATTTAAACCATTGTTGGATCCGGTTCCATACCCATTAATTCACGCCCCAAAATCTGTGCACACACATCATAATCAGTGTAAGCATGTGCACCAGTCATACGAGAGTCACGGAATAGACGTTGAAGTTCACTGTTGTCCATAAAACTTGTTGCACTAGCAGCAGCCATTAAACGATCAACAGCTTCAATACACATTTTGACTGCATAAGCTTGATTTGTTCTCCAAAAAGCTAGCGTTTCTTTATTGGGATATTGATGATTTATTCCATGAATACGGTGGTCTTCCCAAGTTTTTTCAAGTAATGCACGTGCAGCAGCAACTTGATGTGTGGATTCTGCAATGCGCATTAAAGCAGGAGTAGCAAGACCAACGTTTACACCCGTATATGCGCGAACACGATTTCTTTGTTTTTCTTTAAATGCTTCAACCATACGTTCTGCAATTCCTAGGCTCACAGCTGAAAACCCACTTGCGAAATACGGACGATATGGTGAGTAGAAAATATTTGAATCAGGGTATAAGCCAAAGCCAGCTGACTTCCCTTCCATCATATCTTTAGCTTTAGAAATACGATATTCAGGAATAAAAACATTCACAAGCTTTAGCATTTTTGAACCACTACTCTTAATAGCTTGAGCATACCAATTATCTACGATTTCGTAGTCACTACGAGGAATAACTCCAAAGCTATAAATTTTATTGCCTTCAGTGTCAAAGCGGTTAAAACCAACAATTGCATATTCAGCATGATCACAACCGCTACTCCAGCCATAATCACCATTTAAAATTATTCCACCATCTACTTCTTCAACTTTTCCAAAAGGTGCGATTGAACTACTTGCAGTTGCATTAGGATCTTTTAACCAAATCTCATCCTGAAGTTGTTTACTAAACATTGCGATTTGATGGCTATGGGTACAAAGAAGACTAAAAGCCCAAGCCGTACCTGCACATGCACCAGCCAAGGTAACAATACAATTTGCAAAATCTGGTAAGCTCATTTCTAAGCCACCATATACTTTTGGCTGAAACGCTCTATGAAAATTAATCTCTTTAAGGAGTTTTATATTCTCATCAGGAACACGGCGTAATTGCTCAGCTGTTTCAGCATTCTGTGCAATTTGCGGAAGAATTTGCTTAATTTTCTCAAGCATTGACATTCCATTAACAGCTGGTGTTTGCGCTTGAGTATATACAAGCCGAATTGGCTGGAAATTTTCTTCGGAATTATGAGTTACATCAGAATTCAGATTTAAAACTGTATTTTCCATAATGTTGTTTCCATTCAATTAAAAGTCATTCCTAAATAGACTTCTTGTCTACATATGATGTTTGCTTCTCTTTAATCCATTATTAAGAAAATGATTTAAATGATTAATGCACTTTTAAAAGTTAAAACGGTACTTTTCATAGTTTCAAACACGACTATTTATTAATTATGTATTTAGATGTTTTATTCATTTCTAAACAAATAAAGCACCAATGAAAATTGATGCTTTATCTTTATAAAAATATATTATTTTATTGATTGTGGTGCCATATCACAGGAGATTCTGATTGTTCTTTCTCATGGTTTGGCCCTAACGGTATACCAGTACGATCTCTTAATGAAATTGTGGAAAGAAAAGCTATACTTGTCATTAATAATAAATAGATGGTTACTGCATACGTTGATCCAGTCACGTTAATGAGCCAAGCCCCAATCATGGGAGCAAACGCTCCTCCTAGAATAGCTCCAAGAGCATAAGATATTGAAATCCCGGAAAAACGAATAGATGCTGGAAAAAGTTCAGAATAGAAGGCTGATTGCACGCCGTAGGTAAGACCAATTCCAAGTGCTAGAAAACATAATGCCAAAGCAATTAATGGAATTGAAGCAGTATTAACAAGTGGAAATAAAGTTAGAACAGCGAATAATTGTACAATCCATCCAAAAATATAGGTTTTCTTTCGTCCAATATTATCGGATAAAACTCCCGAAAACCATGTTGAAATTAACCATATTATTGAAGCTAACGTTACACATATTAGAATTGGGGTTCTCGGTAAGGCCAGCGGTCCGTCAGGATTAGTTGCATAATTTTGAATGAAACCTCCTGTAGTCATATAACCACAAGCACTATTTCCTGCAAAAA
Organism: Acinetobacter sp. 161(2023); assembly: GCF_037027805.1. Lineage (NCBI taxonomy): Bacteria > Pseudomonadati > Pseudomonadota > Gammaproteobacteria > Moraxellales > Moraxellaceae > Acinetobacter > Acinetobacter sp. 161(2023). The sequence goes on from NZ_JAZEYD010000002.1 coordinate 5,322, forward strand.
CAAGCGCAACTAAAATAACAAGAAGAGCATGGTTTTTAAAGAGATCACGAATGGGCGTAGTTGAAGTGCTTTTACGTTGTTTTATCTCTTCAAATACAGGGCTTTCTTCAACGGTACGGCGTATCCAGTGCCCTACAAATAGTAAAACAATACTGAATAAGAAAGGAATTCGCCATCCCCATTCTATAAATGCGTCTCCAGGGGAGATAAACCCTGTCATTAATGCGAACATTACTGAGGCCAAAATAAGCCCTAAAGGAACACCTATCTGCGGAAAAGCCCCAAAACGTCCTCGCTTGTGATTTGGTGCATGCTCGACAGCCATTAAAACAGCACCTCCCCATTCACCGCCAGCTGCTAAACCCTGTAATATTCTTAAGATAAGTAAAAGTACAGGTGCCCAAATACCAATAGAATCATAAGTAGGTAATAGTCCAATACTTGTGGTGGCAAGACCCATGAGAATTAAAGTCATTACAAGTACAAAACGACGCCCATATCTATCTCCAATATAGCCTGCCAAGAAAGCTCCTAATGGTCGAAAAAGAAAGCTTAGTCCTACAGTTGCAAAAGTTAGTATTGTTCCTAATGAGTCACCTGCTGGAGAAAAGAAAAGGTCTTTAAAAACTAGACCAGCGGCTGCCGCATAGATAAAAAAGTCATACCACTCCACTGTGGTACCGATAATTGTGGCGAAAGCAACTTTCCTTTCTTCCACACTTAAATTTTCCTTATCAAAAGTTGTAATCGTGTCACTCATTGCTTGCTCCTTGCATGATGAAATCTTATTTCTATACTTTTTTCAAAATAGTTAATATATTAACCATTTATTTAATACTTCTTCTGTAGTGACTAAAAGATATGCCTCATTCCACATAGTTAACATATTAACTATGTGGATATTTTTTTAAATTAATTAGGGAAATTAGATTCCCATACACATATATTTGAGTTCTTGATAGTCTTCTAAGCCATATTTTGAGCCTTCTCGGCCTGTACCAGACTCTTTGATTCCACCAAATGGAGCAACTTCAGTTGAAATAATGCCTTCATTGATGCCAACCATACCATATTCCAAAGCTTCGCCTACTCTCCAAGCACGGCTTAAGTTTTGCGTATAGACGTATGAAGCTAGACCAAACTCAGTGTCATTTGCCATCTCAACAGCTTGTTCTTCTGTCTCAAACTTGAATACAGGAGCTAATGGTCCAAAGGTTTCATCATTGGCTACTAACATATCAGGCGTTACATTAGCTAAAACTGTTGGTTCAAAAAAAGTCTGCCCCAAAGCATGTCGATGACCACCATAAATAATTTTTGCACCTTTTGAGGTAGCGTCTAAAATATGTTCTTGAATTTTCTCAACCGCCTTTTCATTGATTAGAGGACCTTGCTCTGCTCCATTTTCGAAAGCTGGTGCCACTTTCAGTTTTGCAACCGCAATGCTTAATTTTTCAATAAATACATCGTAAACAGAAGCCTGAACTAATAAGCGATTGGTACATACACATGTTTGTCCACTATTGCGGAATTTAGATGCAATCGCACCTTCAACAGCATGCATTTACTAATGATTTTAAAATTAAAGATAGATGTTCTCCTCTATCTTATTGTCCACTATGTTGTGCAAGAAGCTTTTAAGTGGATGAATGAAAAATTAAATACAGTATAGTAAACTGAAATTTCAATATTATTTCTATTTTTCTACAATCACTATTCAAGAATATCAATTTTAGATGAGTTTTTTTTCTTTAAGAATCTCATATCTTTTCATTAAAACTGGCAATAAATTATCAATTATTTCATTTTGATATTCATGCTTAGAATGAGGTCTAGGCAATATTGTTTTTGATAATTCATCTAAAGATATAAATGAACTGGGGAAATCAACTTCTACTCCTAACAAACCTTTTACTTCTCTACCAATATGTAATGCTGTATTGCAACAATCATTACACATAGCCGTACTTACCGTTTGTATATTTTGTTGACCATCACTTCTAAATAAATAAACTTTTTTTATTTCAAGAATCCACTGATTCTTCTTATTTTTTCTAATACATTGTATTTTTCTTAACATACAACTAGGGCAAATCCAATCATCATTATATTTCTCCCAGTCAGCTTTTTTCATTTTTTTTAAAAATTCTAAATCCTTTTGTGACGGAGCTTTATTAATTTTTGCTTCGTGCATTCTCCATGAGTTATTTGCTCCAACTATAGGCTGCCCTTCGTAAAGGTATCCATAATGAAAATATAAATCATATTCCAGCAAACCATTTAACTTATATAAATTCTCTGTACGCCGCTCTAATTGCTTTGCTGTTGGTGATGAAGGTTGATACCAATCTTGTTTATTAGCAGCCATCTCTGCAAATTGATAAGCCCAATTCATTCTCAATTCAAAGGTAGGTTGGGCTTCTAACCAGATATTTCTTGCTTTATCTATATCAATTTGATGTTCAACATTTGGTTGAATAATAATAAATTCACTTATTTCATTTGGTGAAAAAGAAAAATTAAAGTTAGTTTTTACTAGTTGTTTAGCTATTCCATCTGCTTTATTACAATCTGCACAAATTACTGTATTATCATAAGCTTCAAGAGCAAAAGCTATTTTAGTTGCAAACCTTTCAGAAAGTTCATCTGCTATAATTTTTTCTTTCTTTTTACATGCTTTTTCGAATAGTTTTTTTACTATATCTTTCATATGGTCATGATGCTCATGTAAATGACCGACTAAATAATTTAATTCATTTACATGTACAATTTCACTTTTTTTTCTATGACATACAGGACATGACCAATCAGTAGGTGTTATTACCCACCATTTATTCAAAAAAGCTCGAGTTGCATTAAATTTTTTAACAAGCTCTTTTGTTGTTTTAGTATATTCTGAATCTAAAAATCTTAAATCTATATTACTTAATGACTGGTGAAAATTCTCTATATCCATTTTACTCATCATTTCAAAAACCTTTTCATTACCTTTTATTAAATAACAAAATATTTAATTAAGAATATATTTCTACAGTTAATAAAGTTATTTAAAATTTAATATCTAAATCTAATTATACAGGCAATCCAAAGTCAGTGAATTTCCTACAGATAAAATATTTTCTATTTATTAGTGTGGAAGCTCAAGTATATTAGTTCTTCCATTATTCTTAATTACTAAACGTGCCACCATATCATCTTTAGCAAAATCATAAACAATGATTTCTGGATGATGTAAATCTATAGCTTGGCCAATAAAAACACAGGCAGCATTTGAAGCACATACAAGTAAATGAGTTCTTTGTGCACCATACTTATTCTTCAGTTCATGTAATAATTGTTGTAAACGAGCGCAGAATTTTTTCCCGCTTTCTGGATTAGGGATAGCTCCATTTCCTAGATATTCTGGTAATGCTGTTATTTCTATAATACTGGCTCCTGATGTCTTATTAAGTTGATTAGCCTTTTCCTTGATTGGCTCAGCTATTGCAGTAAAGTTTATACAAATTACTATATCATCATTTTGTGTAAGAGAATCAAGTCCTGTAATTTCATAAAAAGCATCGACAATATTTTCATGTGGCCATAACCAACTACTACTATCGCGAAATCGCAACATAGGAGTAAATTCATTTTTATTACCTAATAGACTTCCTAAACCTATTAGAGCTGGCATAGGTCCAAATGCAAAGAGAGCAGCTTTATATCCTTCCCGTTTAGTTCCTTGAAGGATTTGATCAGCCTCTTCCTGAATAAGTTCAATTAAATCTTCATTAAATTTTTCAGGTCTTTTTCTATAAGGAGTGTTACTGTCGGTTAAACAACGCTCTTGACCTTTAATTCTAGCTTTCAATAGCGATAAACTGGATGCGATATCTTTTAACTGGGGATTAGAAACAAACTGTCCATTTACAGGCCATAGTATTGTATATACAGGAACTGCTTCAAAACGAAGTCCATTCAAAAGAATTTCTGTTAAATCACAAAATTCTTTTCTCATTAATGCTAGAGTTGTGGCTGGATAATCTGCTGCTGCAACTTTATCAATCAGGCGATGGTGTTTATCACACAGTAGTAAAACATTATGAGGTTCATTAGATAGTGCTTCGGATAGATAAGGTATACCTCGCTCACCACCTTCAGCAGATGCAACATTATGTGCCAAATAAGAAAAATTTCCACCGTTCCCCGTTAAGAAATCATACTGTAATTGTTCACCACAACCAAGAAACATGCATCGACCGTGACTATCACTCCATACTTTATCTTTCGTCGCTTTATTAAAGTCTTTCCCTCGACCAAGCTTATTTGTATGGTTAAAATAGGATGTAAGAAAATCAAGCACTTGTTGACTATTATTGAGATGTGTTGATATTGCATCACACTCATCCCAAATAGTTTTTAAATTTTCTATATTTTCGATATCTTCTTTGCTTAAAATATTAGCTTGCCAAAACCGTAAATCAATTGGTTGATTAGTTTCGTTTATAATATCTATACATTTCACGCATTCTTTTATATCTAGATTTAGTCGAAGGGTTCCACAAAGAAAAGTATCTTTAAATAAGAGAATAATAAGATTTCTTCTGCTTTCATCACTAAGTAATCCAATTTTATCCCATGTGATAAATTTTTTAATATCTGTCATATAAGATAGAACTTTTTCTAATTCTTCAAATGGCATATCCATTGCCTGGTTAAAATTTTTTGTATCTACTATAGTCATATTAAATATCCTCATTTTCAATAATAAGAGATCGATCAATAAATTTATTATTCATATATACGACAATTTTTATTTGTTCTAATCCAACAATGATGAAAAATAAACTTCTGTCAAGATTACGTTTTAAACATCTTTTCCAATCCTGATAATCTACATGAGATGGAATTGGAATAATTTGAGGATGGCTATGCCAAGTTCCTAGATAAATGGAGCTTCCATTAGAGTCCATATATGCTTTATCTACAATTTGTTGGTGTCTGGGATCTTTCATTATAAAGCTGTATTTTTTTCTAATGTCCTTTGACATCGGTACAGTTGTACTTTCAATCCAGTAATGATTACTATCAAAGTCTTTAGTGCCAATAAGTACCCCACAAGCTTCTGTATCATTTTGGTTTATTTGACGATATTTAAGCCATAGGTCATACACTGAATTCGAAATAGATAAGTCTAAATCATGGAAAGAAATGTGAAAATATTCATCATGCATTACAAATATCACATCCTGAATTTAAAAGAGGTAATACTTCCAGCGGCTTTGTAAAAGCTTGATAACGATCCGTTAGTTCGAAGCCATTGCTGAGAACACCTGTAGGGCTTCCTTTCCAACTTACTTTTGATGATTTAGTGATTTCGTCTAATAAGAATCTAGACGCTAAGGCAGATGCAATTAGAGCTGTTTGAATGGCTGTTAGATTACTATATGGTAGAAAAGCATTACCACAGCCAGCTATATTTTTTGTTAACCGTTGATCTGATTTTAAGAAGTTAAGGTTGGATACCAACCCTCTAGAAAACTCTAAAGAATCTACATATGCACATCTGAAACATCCTTCACTATCAGGTATATCTAAGGTTGCGTGCCCCCCAATACCATACCCTTCAACCCATGTATTAATTATTGCTGTTTCAATTTCTTTTTTGATGCAGAAATCATGAAAGATGCGCTCTTGGGTAGGTGAACCAATGGCAATAATGACAAGATCGAAACTATTAAGAAGGTTTTCATCTCTTAAATCTAATAATCCACAGAATTTTTGAGCCGTATCAAGCCACGGGTACTTCATTTGTAATTCTAATATTAACCCGTAAGTTTTAGGCCAATTTACGTAGGTAGTTGGTAAGCTATGGCGATATAAGTTATCGAGCGAAAGTGATTCTGGATCTACAAGCGTTAAATGGCCAATACCCGTTGAAGCGAGTTGATTTGCAACCTGACTCCCAACGCTTCCACATCCTACAAGTAAAACTTTCTTATTTTGTAGTGATATATTTGCACCGCTACGAGGAATAATTCGTTCTTTATTAAACAGGCGAATATCCATCGCTTTAATATCCCAAAACTCTAAATTATTGGTATTTAGTGGAAAATTCTTTTTACCTTTAATGTCTTTTTTGAGTACAAAGTGCAAACCAAACCAAGTTTTTCCTGAATCGGTTACAGCATTAAAAATAATCCAGAAAGAGTGATCTCTATATTGACCAAAAGTATGAGTGAGTTTTTCACGTATTGATGGGTCAATGAAATCTAATATTTTTATATACCAATCAATTAAATCACTCTTTCTCCATGGGGCAGGAATCAAATTTTGAAGAGGAACTATACAACCTGTACCTACTGAAACACCCCGCCCTTTGATTTGATTATTGATTAAAGAGTAATTTGAATTCTGGTTATAATCTTTTGGAACTCCAAAGTGATAAGAGTCTAGACCATATTTATCATTTTTCTTTTTAGGTGGAAAAACATCAATCACTTCAAAATTACCAGCATCAGATAGGCAAAGAAAATTGGCGTATTCCTGTTCTCGAATTTGATACCATCCAGCTAAAAATTCACGTAATAATTCTTGTTCATTCCACTCTTGATCAGATAGGCATTGATTCAGTAATGCTATATGTCGCTTTAATGACTCTTCAAATGCAAGTTCAGGTACTTCGTAATTGATAGAAACGGAATCAGGAACATTAACACATATGGAAGCAACTCCTAATTTATCTAATGAAAGAGTATGTGCTAATCGTGGAAATGCTTCTGGCTTTTGGAGAACAAAAGATGGCATTTCTTTAAGTTCATCAACATTAATGTGAATGAGGGAGACTTCATAACCTGAAATTTCACATTCAACTTTAATAGCTGGTAATAAACAAAACTCTATTGCGGATACATTGTATCCGCGAGTAGTTAAGTATTGAATAATAGTCTGATAATTCATGCGCCTTGAGAGGTCCCTACAGCTCCAGAAGTTGCAAATACAGCCTTACGTGTAGCAGAAGCATTATTTGTACCCTCTGGGAAATCATCGCCAAATTGACCAATAAGCAGCGAACATTGTTTAGATTCATCACTTTCATCAATGACTGTTTGAAGTGATGAATTTAGATTGGACAGTCTGTTTCTAAATCTTGTACCAGTATTCAAACTACTCCCATGAAAGATGTCCCGATATGGTGAAACTGGAAGACTAACTTGAATCTTCCATTGATCGTCTGGATAAGAAATAAAATACCCAGACCAATTAAGAATGGAATTTAAAGTATTTTTCAAGGCTATTAAGTCATTTGGACAACCTTCTGAATCAATACTAGGTTTAAAGTGCTGTTTAATCATGATGGTCAAGCCAATTGAGTAAATCTTTCTGCTTACATCGTGACTAAATTTTAGATTTCTCCATCGTTTTAGATATCTAACTAATCTACGAAATTGATATAGCTTTTGAACTTCATATTCCCCAAAAATTGAAGAATCATTTACCCAATCAATTAGAGCCAATGGAGCTGAATCAGACCATACCTTATTCTCAGCATTAGAATCTTTTTTCCCTACCGCTAGTTGATAACTTCCCCAAGGAGTTTTTCTATAGACTGGGATATCTATATGTAAATCTTTAAATTTGTAGTCAGCAGTAACACAAGGTTTTTTAATTTTTGTATTGTGAAATCCACGATCTTCTAGAATATCGAGGATTACTCTTTTAACTATTACAGGATCATCTGGCGCATCATCATGGTTAATAACAATTGCACGATCTATATCAAAATCCTTGTCTTTCTCCTTAATGCCAGTGAAAGTAGCTAAAGAACCTTGTACAAAATTTTCAATAACAGAATAACCATTTTCTTTAAACTTTGTTTTGATTACATCAGTGATACTCTCATCTTTCTGCCGTGCTTCTTTATAGGCCTCATCTTGACGAGTAAGTTGGATCCGTTGATTAAAAGTATTAAATTTGCTTTGAAGACTCATATCTTTCACCTAGAAGTTTCAAACAGAAATTACCTTATGCACATAGTCAAGGTAATTTAGCTACTTATTTGAAATATATATATTTGATATTAATTATGTAAAGAGTTTAAAACAATTTTAACAAGAAGTAGATAGATTGGTTATGCTCTACGCCACAATTTGACGTAGTAATTTTATTTGACCTAATTTATTTTATTTCTGCCCCTTCTAACTCGTATTTTTTAATTATCTCTCTAAAGCTAAAGATGCTGTTTTCAATTATTTTCTCTAACTCAATTAAAAAAATCTAAATTATGAACTACCTATAACTTTTATGAGATTAAAAGTTAATATTGGAATCATAAAAAATTAATATTATGCTTATAAATATTTATGGCTATCTATAACAGGATTCGTCATAACTTAGAAAATATCATTTTTGTGAGTTTCAGATATGTCAACTACAAGAATTATAGGTGAACGTGCTATTGCTCAAGCAGCTGCCAAAGTACTTCGAGATACCTTCGTCAAAGCTGCAAGTAATGGAAAAGTACTTTACGTAGAGAATGATATTCTTTGGAGTAAGACTCCAGAAGATGATCAACCAGTTTTTATTAAAAAATTAACTGGAAGAAATCCTAATCTTTCCAAAAAAATTACTAATCGCAGAAAATTTAAGATTAAAAAACGACATGATAGACAATAACCTATTAATCAACAACTTAAGTTTATTTTATACCACTAGTTTAGTTAAAGATTCCAAAGCTCAGAATAGACGCACAACCCTAAAATAATCATTAGAAAATCAAATAATTAAAAACATTCTATATCATTAATAATTTCTCGTATAAATATGACTTTAGTTTCCAGTTCTATTATTTTTTTAGAAATATACACATCATACTTTTTTAAGAATTTTTCAAAATCAGGATGTTTATTGGTAATATCTTGAAGAAGAATTTGCTCTACTTTGATTCTCTGTAATGATTTCTCAATAATATCTTGCTCGATAGCTAGTACTTCTTTTATTTTCTCTTGCTGGATATTTTCCTTATGTAACTTAAGTCGTGGAGCCTCACTATATCTATATATCCTATTGTTCTCGACTTTCTTTTCACGATTTAAATATTTACACTCCACTAAAATAGCTAGTCCTCTGTAGACTAACTGGCGGTCCTGGTCTCCTATATTTTTCCTTTTACTAAAAATGGCTCGGACGAAGTCATTTGCCCTCCAATTCAATATTTCATTACTTTCAAGGATTTCAAAAAATTCATGGTAAAAAGGTAAAGTTAGTCTAGACATAACGATATAAGTTCAACTATTGAAATAGACAATGAATAATCAGCTATTTAGCCAAAGTATAGATAAGCATAGGAAAATACTGGTCTTTCCTATGCTTTATTTGGGTTTAAACTGAAGTAAATTAACGATATGTCCGAATTAAATTATTTTCCAAGTAACGATTGGTATAATTATTTTCAAACCAACGCATCATATCTTTACCAAAGTAAATATTGGTATATATACGGCTATCAACTCCAATTGCTGAGATGGTTTGCCAAGAACGAGTCATAATCGCAACTGGACTACCCTTTTTATCAAATTCAATTAGAGCTGGATCGATATCATAACGATTAGATGCACCATTAAAGGCTGTAATCGCTTGTCTTAAATTATTGTTAAGTGATGCATTTACACCTTTCTTATATAAACGAACTTCATTACCTCTAGCTAATGCTTGCTCAATAAAAAGTTGTGCAGCCAAGTCCTTTTCTGAAACATAAATACCATTATTAATTCTACGGTTTGCTTCTGAAAAATTAGCTTGGTGAGTAATATATTTTTCTAGAAATATAGCATCGAAAGTTCGTTTCTCTAATTTGTACTTATCCTTTAATAAAGCTGAGTTTAGAGTGATAACGTTATTATTACCTTGTGAAGAAAGTACCAAGAACTTATTGCGGATATTTTCATCCCGCATATCGTTCCAAACCTTGACCGTACCATTACTCACCCACCCATCATAAGCTTGAACACCTTTAGAAATTGTTTTTACGGTTGAATTTGCAGCTTCCTGCATTTGTTGGCAACCGACTAAAGTCAAACTGAAAAGGGTAATTATACTTAGTGGAATCTTGCTCATTTTTAATTCACTTAAAATATTAGAAAAGAGGATTATAATCCGTGGACTATTAAACCGCAAAAAATAATAGTTCTATTCTTTATGTGAATAGAATTTATGCAAGATTTATCTATAAAAATTGGACAATTAATTCGTCAAAAACGTAAAGAGAAACAAATTAGTCAGGAAAAATTGGCACTACTTTGTAACATAGATCGTAGTTATCTTGGTCGAATTGAAAGGGGTGAAGTCAATATTACGATATTAAAATTGTATGAGATTTCTGAAGTCCTAGATACTAATGCAAAAGAGTTACTGCCTGATAACTAATGGAAAATTTTTAATTTATTTATCATGATATTCATTAATCTTTCTCTGCAAATAATGCTTCGATTTCATCCCAATCAGGTAAAATACGCTTCTTTTGCACAACTTCAAACTGTAATCCAACCTCATCCAATATACGCTCAAAGATATCAAAAGATCCTGTAAAACGGCCATTCTCAATTTCAGATATGGTTGTTTTATTAATTTTCGTCAATTCAGAGACCTTCTGTTGCGTATAACCTTTGTTTTTTCTTGCTTCTTTTACTTTTTCACCTATCTGACCTCTATGTGCCATCGTAATCTTCCCATAAAAAGTTAGCTATATAGCTAACATGCTATAAAAAATGACTAAAGTTAGCTATATAGCTAACTTTAAAAGATCTAATGATCTAGATTTATATACTAGAAAACACAAATTAACTTTTCAAAATAATAGTTTAAAAAAAAAATGATAGTTACACTCTTCGATTGCTGTAATAGAGTATTGGCTATGTTTACACGCTACTTATCCCATACCCAAGGACATGTTTTTGTCGTAGGTGATATACACGGTTGTTATTCTCTTCTAATGCAGAAATTAGGTGAATACAATTTTGACTTTGATAATGATCTACTCATATCAGTTGGCGACCTAATAGATAAAGGTCCCGAAAATATCGATTGTCTAACTCTTATCAACCAACCGTGGTTCACTATGGTTCGAGGAAATCATGAGGAAATGTGTATTTTAGGGCAATCTGATCTTAGAATTAGAGATATACATTTAAGAAATGGTGGTGAATGGTTTTACTCATTATCACAGAATAAACAGTTAGAAATTTCTTCCATCTTCTCTCAACTTCCTATTCTTATCGAATTGAAAACTTGTAATAAAAAGATTGGTTTTGTTCATGCAGATATAGATAGCAATGACTGGGAATTATTCAAGAAAGATGTTGAGCAAGGTAATTATCATATCTCTGGCGTACAGTCTTCTTATCGAAGAGCATTATGGGGAAGAGAGCGTATCCGCCACTATTGTGAAGATTTTGAAACTATACAGAATATAGATGAGGTCTACTTAGGGCATACCATTGTAAAAGCACCCGTCCAATTAGATAACTGTTTTTATATCGATATTGGTTCTTTCTGGAGTAAAGATCTATATATAAAAAAATTAATTTGAGTTAATTGCAAACAATAGAGCCGGCTTTTAACTTGGAAAACTATACTCAATGAGAATTTTTTATAAAATAAAGTTTTAATAATATTAAATAATTAATAAAATGCTCACTTCGGTTTTTATACATTAAATTTCATATATATAAATGCAATTTAGCAGCTATGTTGTTGATAATTAGATATATAAAAATATTTTATATAATTTCAACTAGAAAGAATATGAAGCCCTTTTATTTTATTGTGCAGATTAAAAAAGCCGATATTTTTATACTGGCTTTTTTTAGTTTGTAGCTTACTTTAAGAAACCACTTACAAGATTCATCACGTTTTGAATATCTTGGTTTGCTTCTTGATGATCGGTACTGTCACCCTGAGGTGTTAATGAATCAATGACTTGAGGTAAGACCGAAGCAATTGCACCGTAAACTTGCTCTTTTGGAGCTTGAGCTTGCGCAGCAACTTGTTCAATGTCGGCTGGATTAAATAAACTTTGTAATTGTTGAGTAGGAACTTCGCTATTGCTTTGATTTGGGTCAACCCAGCTTTGAACTTGGTTACCTAAACCTGCACCTTTCAACTTCTCTAAAGCAGCCTGCAAACCACCTTGTTGTTGAACCCAACCTAAAATTAAAGGTACAACAGCAATTAATAAACTTTGTACACCACCGCCTGCTTGAGGCGCATTATTATTTCCAGTCACTTGACCCAATACAGAACCTAATACTCCACCAAGGCCACCTTGAGCACCAGAAGAAGTATTACCACCCATTTGTCCTAGTACAGAACCTAAAATCCCACCTAAACCACCTTGGCCTGACGCTTGTTGATTCCCAGCTAAAGCTTGCTGAGCCAAAACTTCTACAATACTGCTTAAATTTGTCATGTGTAACTCTTATGTATGGTTTGTACATGAGCATACGCGCTTTTTTGTTAAGACAGCAAAAGCCAAATTGTTAAATTTTGAAAGAGATTTAATGACCTATTACCAGCGGAATTTATTCCAGTTTTCTGGGTTTGCCCAAAACTTTGAATTAAACCAATCAGGGACATGTTTATAGGTCAATATATTAAATTGCCATAAAGCAAAATCACTATCATGTGAAGTTTTATCAATGAGTTGCGTGAAACCTAAAGAACGTAATAACTGTTCATCACTGCGTTTGCTTACTACAACAATTCGTTTTGTTAATAAATCTCTTAGCTTCACTAATAATTGTGACTTTTGTACTTCAGTTATGTTCTGCATTTCATCTGTATCAAACAATACAAAACCCAAGTCATAACGCTGAGTAAAAGGCAGACTTAAAAGCTCAGTTACGGTAAAATAGTGCCATTGAATTGCGTTATTCTGGTCAATTTTCTGGCCAATAGAAAGTGCAGTATGAATGGGCTGTTCGTTTGATAAATCGTCTAGCATAGAAGTGATGACATTTTGTTCAGCCATAACTGCAACCCTTAATTGAAAGATGTGAGTTTAAACTTTATGGAACTACAAGGCATTTGCCATAAAATGCATGCAGGCCTAAAAGATGCTAGTGTAACTGATCAACAGACAACCAAGGCAAATGTTGAATACAAATTTGTATTAGACCGTTCAGAAATTGATCTTCCTTTTAATTTAGGACAAGAACTAGAAATCGAATGGACAGGTAATATTTATTGCACTTCTTGTGGCACTAAAACACCCAAGTCTTATTCTCAAGGCCACTGCTTTAAATGCTTTAAAACTAAAGCAGAATGTGACCTCTGCATTATGAAACCAGAAACATGCCACTACCATTTAGGTACGTGTCGTGAAGATGATTTTGCCCACAATGTTTGTTTCCAACCGCATATTGTGTATTTGGCAAATTCGAGTGCTTTAAAAGTGGGGATTACTCGTGTCAATCACATGCCAGGTCGTTGGTTAGATCAAGGTGCAACTCAGGCCTTACCTATTTTAAAAGTTGGATCCCGCCGTTTATCTGGTCAACTTGAAACTATGTTTGGTTCTTTGGTTGCTGATAAAACTGATTGGCGTAAACTTCTTAAGGGTGAAGCTGAACCTCTGAAACTGACAGAACAACGTGATCAGTTAATCGAAGAGTTTGCACCAAAAATTCAATCTATTCGTGAAGAATTTAGTCAAAATCTTGAATTTAACGAAACGGTTGAACTACTAGAAAATGAATTGCCACGTGAGTTTGTTTATCCAGTTGAACAATATCCTGAAAAAATTAAGTCTCTAAACTTAGATAAAACACCAAAAATTCGTGGTGTATTACAAGGCATTAAAGGCCAATATTTAATTTTTGACATTGGTGTTATTAACATCCGTAAATATACGGGTTACGAACTCATTATACGTGCCTAAGTAAATTTTAAAGCCCCTAAAATGGGGCTTTTTAATTAAGATAATCTGTTTCTAAATAGCCAAGCTGCCAAAGGTAAAGTGACTATTCCCAGAATGATCATTGGAATAAAGTTAAATTTGACTTGTGCAAAGCTTGCCCCCTCTAAATAAACCCGTTGTACCAAGTTAATTCCAAACCTTAAAGGATTTGCATATGTTGCTATTTGTAATGCTTCCGGCATGTTTTCTACTGGTGTAAGTAAGCCAGAAAGCAACATCAAAGGCATAATCAATAAAAAAGTAAAAAGCATGGCTTGTTGCATATTTAAAGATAATGCCGAAATTGATAAGCCCACACCGACTACAGCCACATTAAAACTTAATAAACCAAAATAAAGCAGCCCAATAGAGCCATTCATTGGAATTTTAAACCAGAATAAAATGATTAATAAAATAATAGTTGATTGCATCAGCCCTACAAAAATTGGCGGTAAAGCCTTACCAATCATAATTTGTAATGGTGTATATGGCGTAACTAACAACTGATCAAACGTACCCTGCTCACGTTCCCGCGCGACTGATAAAGCAGATAGAAGTAATGTCTGCATCATACTTAAGGCCGCAATTAATGAAGGCATTAGACTCCATCGAGATTCTTGATTTGGGTTGTACCATGTTCTTGTTTCAAGGCTAATGGGTAAGCCTGAATTAAATTTTTGTTGATTAAACTGACTAATTATTTTGTTTAGATATGAACCTGCCACAACAGCAGTTGATGAGTTCCTGCCATCAACAATGACCTGTATGGCCGAGCTCTGGTTATTATTTAATTTGCTCTCAAAGTCTGAAGGTATTGTAATCACGACTAATGCTTGACGACTATCAATTACCTGATTGACTTGATCAGTATATTCAAGCGTTGCAACACGCTTAAAAATACCAGAGCCATCTAGTTTTGAGATTAGTTCATGTGCAACCTGTCCATTGCTTTGATCTAAAATTGCATAATCCACATGATTAACATCATAAGTAGCAGCATAACCAAACAAAAGTGCCTGCATCAGAGCTGGAACAAATAGAATAACTCTATTTGCAGGGTCACTAAAAATAGTTAAGAATTCTTTTTTGACCAAAAAACTTAAGTGTTTTAGCCAAGTGATTATTAGTTGCTGCCACATAACTTTATCTCAACCGTTTTTTCAGTGAAAAGTTCACAGCACATATCAAAACAACGATATATCCCAACAGAAAACCGCACTCTTTAAACCATAACTTCCAATCATCGCCTCCCATAAATAAGGTTTTAATTAAAATCATAAAATGCGTAGCTGGTAGTAACTGACTAATAATTTGCACAACCCAAGGTAAGTTACGTGTATCGAAAACAAATCCTGAAAGCATAAGTGCGGGCATAAAACTTGCCAATAAAGCAATTTGACTTGCCTGAAACTGACTTTGAGCAAAGCCTGATATGGTTAAACCAAGTAATAACGAGACGATTAAATATAAAAAAGAAGCAGATAAAATTGAGAATAATGAACCGCGCATAGGTACTTCAAAAATAAAATATGCAGCAACAATACAGATCACAATATCAATCATGCCGACCACCACATAGGGAATGAGTTTTGCTAATACAATTTCAAATGGCCGTACAGGTGTAACAAATAAAGCTTCTAGAGTTCCCCGTTCCCTTTCACGGGCAATAAGTAAACCAGTTAAAAATGCGCCAATTAAAGTTAAAATGAGCACCATTAAGCCAGGGACTAAAAACCAAGTACTGTTACCAGATTCGTTAAACCATATTCGTTGTTCAATATTAACGGCGCTTGACGTTGCTAATATTGGGCTACGGTCAACTTGTATAGACGGCGCGGTAGCTAAAGCACCTGCAACATAACCTTCTAAGGCTGTTGCTATGGTGGTTGATGTACCATTTAATAACAGTTGAACCTTTGCATTACCTTGCTGTACTTGATTCGCAAAATCTGAAGGAAAATGCAAAATGGCATCAATTTTTCCATCTCGAATGGCCTGCTCTGCTTCAGGCAAATTATGAAACTCTTGGCTTGTTAAATATCTTGAGCCATTTAAACCAGCTAAAGCCTGATTGATCTGTGGAGAAGGTTGATCAACTACAACGCCAACTCGTGCCAGATTTAAGTCAAAGGAAAGTCCATAACCAAACAATAGAATTAAAATAACAGGTAAAACGAGTCCAATCCCGAGGCTGCTTTTATCGCGAATAAGCTGCTTAGTTTCTTTACGAACTAACGCTGTCAGCCGATTCCAAAATCCAAAGCTCATTGTAGACCTCCTAAACAGCATGCCTTAAGGTGCGTGCTTGTTCCACAATCGCTATAAAAGCCTCATTCATGTCAGCAATATGTTTATCTTTACTTGCTAAATTGCGTACTTGTTGGGGGGAACCTAAGGCTAATAACTTTCCGGCATCTTGTATGGCAATGCGGTCGCAATACTCTGCTTCCTCCATAAAGTGCGTGGTAATAATTATGGTAATGCCCTGATTTGCCAGCTCACCAATGCTGTACCAAAATGATCGCCGTGCAAGCGGGTCAATTCCGCTCGTAGGTTCGTCTAAAAATAAAATTTCTGGTTCATGTAATAGTGCAGCAGCCATAGATAAGCGTTGTTTATAACCACCGGGTAAATCACCGCTTTTACTATGAGGCTTTAAATCGTATTGCTGTAAGGCTGTATCAATTTGTTGATTTAGTTTTTTGCCAGATAACCCATAAGCTCCCCCAAAAAAATTCAAGTTTTCCAAGACAGTTAAATTGCTATACAGTGCAAATTTTTGAGAGACGTAACCTACTTTTGCTCTTGCCTCAGCACGAGCTGTCCGTAAGTTTTTCCCAGCAACTTCCAAATACCCGCTACTTGCTGGTAGCAATCCACACAACATTCGAAAAGTTGTCGTTTTACCCGCGCCATTTGGCCCAAGTAATCCAAATATTTCACCACGTTGTACAGTAAATGAAGTATTGGCAACGGCAGTAAAATCTCCAAAAGTTCGGACTAAATCTTTAACTACAATGATAGGTGGCTCTGATTTTAAATTATCGTTTTGTTCTAATTGGAATGCTTGCTCAGAAATAGGTATATGTTTTGGTTGCTTTTGAGTCTGCTGCAACAGCATCATAAATGCATCTTCAAGTTCAGGTGGTCGCGCATTGGCTTTTAGCCCTTCAGGTAAAGTATCGGCTAATAGCTCTTTTTGACAACTAATAAAATTCACTTGTTCACCCTTTGGAACAGCATCAATAATCTCTACATGGTTATCAAGTAATTGGGCTTGTAAGGTCCGAGCTTTAATCTGCTCTGAAGGTTTTATATTCCATGTTTGTCCACGTGCTATTTCTTTTAATTGTTCAGGTGAACCTTGTTTTAAAATTTTTCCCTCATGCATGATATAAACTTGAGCACATTTTTCTGCCTCATCCATATAAGCAGTACTTATAATTACGCTTAAGTTTTCTTCCTGAACAAGCTGTTCAATAATGATCCACAAATCCCGCCTTGATAAAGGGTCTACTCCAACACTAGGCTCGTCAAGTAAGAGCAATTCTGGGGACCGAACTAACGTACATGCCAATCCTAGTTTTTGTTTCATCCCACCAGACAGTTGCCCAGCTAGGCGTTGAGTAAACTGAGTAAGATCCGTTATTTCCAATAACCGCTTAAACCTTTGCCCCCGTACATCCTTTGAAACACCGTGTAAGTCAGCATATAAATCTAAATTTTCCTGTACGCTTAAATCTTCATATAGTCCAAAGCGTTGTGGCATATAGCTAATACGGTCTTGTACAGCCTGCGGATTTTTACTCACATCAATTCCAAGTACATTTAATGAACCTGAAGTCGCTTTATATAGTCCTGCAATTAATCTTAATAAGGTTGTTTTCCCTGAACCATCTGGACCAACTAAAGCGGTAAGTTCTCCTTTATTAATTTGAATATTCAAATCAACAATTGCACTAATATCTGCTGCCTTTTTACTCTCAGCCTTAAAAGTCATGAACAAATTTTTAACTTGAACCACTGCTTTTTCATCAGTCATGAGCTTTCTCACCTGAAGCACGTGACACTTTTACAGTTACGGGTTGGCCCATTTTTAATTGATCATTCGGATCATTTACATACACCCTAACTTCATAAACAAGTGTTGTTCTAATCTCTTCAGTCTGTACTGTTTTAGGTGTGAACTCAGCCACTGAAGATATATAGCCAATTTTTCCATTAATGGGCTGATTAGGATCAGAATCACGAATAATTTGGGCCGTGCCGCCCATTTTAATAGAGCTTAAATCTTGTTCGTTTACATACACACGAATCCATTTTGGATCGGTCAAAGCCAATGTATAAACGGCCTTTTGCGCAGTTGTCATATCCCCAACTTCTTGTAACCGAGCTCGTACCACTGCATTTACAGGAGATTTTAGTTCAGTCTGGGTAAGGTTATAGTTAATTAGATCTAAATTAGCTTTGGTTACTTCATACTGTGCTTTGGTCGCTTCACGATCTTCTTGTCGAGCACCTTTAATGATCAATTCTAAATTGGCTTGTCTTTCACGGACCGCTGCCTCAGCACTATCTTTATTACTTTTGGCATAGTCTAGCTCTTGTTGGCTAATTGCTCGACCATCAGTACTACTTACCAAAATTTGTAAGCGTTGCAAGTTTTTATTGGTTTTATCAAGCTCAGCTTGAGCAGAAGCAAGTTGTGCTTTTGCTTGGGTAATTTCTTCAGGACGAGCTCCCACTTCTTGTTTAACAATTGCCTCTTGTTGCGCTTTGAGCTGTGCCTGTGCTTGTTTTGCCTGAATCTGTAATGCATTGGTATTTAGAGTTGCTAGTACTTGACCAGCTTTAACTTTATCACCCTCTTGAACCAAAAGTTTTTGAATACGCCCAGACTGTTCAAACGCAAGTGAAACTTGGCGAATGTCAACATTCCCATATAAAGTTAAAGAACTATCTGATTGTTTTTTATTATGATATTCCCACACCCAAAAGCCAATTAAAGTTACGGCTATAATAACTAAAACACCGGCAATCACTTTTTTATTCATCTTATTGGCCTTCTTATTAAATTCAAATTTTCTTAGTTTAAATTCAATTTAAATTTAAATTACTCCAATCTTTGAATAAAAGATATACTTTTTATGGTGAGTGAAAATTAGGGTTAAATATGTCCAGATCTAGGCGAAGTGATGGTGACTTAACCAAGTCTAAAATTATTAAGGCAGCAGGACCTTTAATTGCCCAATATGGTTTTGCAAAGACAGCGAACAAAACAATTGCTAACGCTGCAAGTGTCGATTTAGCTGCAATTAATTATCACTTTGATGGTCGAGATGGGCTATATCAAGCAGTTTTATTGGAAGCTCACGCTCACTATCTAGATGAAAAATATTTATTGGAACTTGTTGAAAGTACTCACTCACCAGAAGAAAAGCTAAGCTTATTACTTGAGACCTTGCTGCATAAATTAACTGAAAAAGATGTTTGGCATGGCAAAGTCTTTATTCGTGAGTTGTTCTCACCTTCTGAACATTTATTAAGTTTTATTGAACTTGCTGGTATGAGGAAATTTTTTCTTATTCGTAAGCTCATTAGTCAAGTTGCTGGTTTAGATGAAAATGATCCAGCGGTGTTGCCTTGTATTTTAAGCGTGATGACACCTTGCATGATGCTTATTATTGCCGGACCCAATGCTCAAGCACCTGAGCCTCTTAAAAATATTGCCCAGATGCCATTACACGGTTTAGTTGAACATTTTAAGAAATTTTCATTAGCTGGCCTAAAAGCAATTAGCCAATCAAATCTTAAAAATTAGCGATTTAAACATTGCAAAATTGCCTGTACTGGATCTTCTGTATTTCCAGAAATAAGCTGTTTATGCATGGTTAAATGTTGCATCACTTGAATTTGAGCTGTCTCAACATTCATTAGTTTTTCTATTTCAGTTGCTAAATTTTCTGGTGTAGCATCAGCCTGAATCAGCTCTTCAATGACTTTTTTACCCGCAATAATATTAGGCAAAGAATAATAAGGAATTTTCACCAAAAGCTTAGCAATTATATAGGTCAACCAATGCAACTTATAGAAAGTGACCATAGGTCTATGCATGAGCATGGCTTCTAATGTTGCAGTTCCAGAAGCTAAAGCAATGATGTCACTTGCATTCATGACCATACGGCCAACTTTTGATTCACTGTCTGTATTTTCTAAAATATGAATTACAGTTTTCAAATGAGGCGCTAATTGTTCAACACCCTGCTCAATCTGTTGTTTTCGTGCATCGTTAATCGCGGGAATTAAAAATTGAATATCTGGATATTTCTTATGCAGAATATTGGCAGTTCCAAGCAACATAGGTAAAAGTCGCTCTACCTCACCTTTTCGACTACCTGGCAACAAAGCAATATGTTTTTGATTTTCATTAAGACCTAATTGCTGTTTGGCAATTTGAATTGGATTTTCAAGTGGCAATTGTTTAGCTAATGGGTGGCCTACAAATGCTGCTGGAACTTCATATCGTTCATAAAAAACTTTTTCAAAAGGAAATAAGCAAAGTACTAAATCTATACTCTGTTTAATGCCATGAACACGTCCTTGACGCCACGCCCAAACTGAAGGACTGACATATTGAACTGTTTTTATTGGAAGATTCTTTTCTTTAATACTTTTAGAAAGTCTGAGGTTAAAGTCTGGTGCATCAATACCAATAAAAATATCAACTGGATTTTGAGTCCATTGGTTAATTAGACCATCCCGCACGGCGAATAATTTTTTTAAGTCTTTTAATACCTCAACAATCCCCATCACAGACAGAGTTTCCATTGGGTAATAACTGTTAAAACCTTCAGCAATCATTTGAGGACCACCGATTCCCTCAAATTCGGCATCGATTCCTTGTTCTCGAAAACTACGCATAAGTTTCACACCAAGCGTATCTCCAGAAACTTCCCCAACTACAATGCTTATTTTAAGCTTTCGGTTTGCCAAGGCGATTTACCTAAGAATTTGAAATAATGCATTCTAGCATAGAGGTTTATCAATCTTGAACTTGATCTATATGTACTTACCAAGAGCAACCAAAGCACAAGCTATCTAAAATTACATTCATTCACCATCTTTTAATCTAAATTAACAATGCAATTTCAATTGTAGCTTACATTTACAAACAATAAAATAAATGAGAATTATTTACATTATCTTTAATCTTATGAATACCCCACCTCGACCATTTAAGCTTACCGTAATCGCCTGCGCGATTTGTTATGCGAACCTCTCTTATGCTCAAGACTCAGAGGTACAAGCTTTACAGACGATTCAAGTTAAAGCATCAAATGCTGAGCAGTCTTCTGAACAGACCAAAGCATACAATGTTAAAAACTCGAGTAGCGCAACTAAGCTTAATATTGAGGCTAAAGAAACCCCTCAAACTATTAATGTTGTTACTCGTCAGCAAATTGAAGATTTCGGACTTAACAGTACCCGAGATGTTTTAAAAAATACTCCAGGTGTAACCGTATCTAATCAAGAAACTGAGCGAACCACTTATATGGCTCGCGGCTTTGAGATTTCAAATATATTAACTGACGGCGTGGGTTTTCCCCTCTTAGGTTATAACTACAACAATACGAATCCTGATACTTATTTTTATGATCGTGTAGAAGTCGTTAAAGGTGCTGATTCTTTAACTAACGCCTTCGGTGATCCGAGCGCAACAATCAATAATATTAGAAAACGCCCGACTCAAGAATTCCAAGCAAGTGGCGGTGTAAGTTATGGTTCTTGGGATACTCAGCGTTATGAAGCTGATGTCTCTGGCGCAATAATACCGAGTGGAAAAGTACGTGTCCGTATTATGGGCTATGAGCAAACTGGTGATTCTTACCTTGATCGATATTCGTCAGAGAGAAATGGTTTCGCAGGCATTATTGAAGCTGATTTGACAGATAGTACTTTACTGACCGCTGGTTATAGCCAAGAACAAAATAAACCCAATGCAAACAACTGGGGTGCTCTGCCTTTGCTAGATGCCAATGGTAAACAAATTTCATATGACCGCTCATATAACCCTAACCCTGACTGGGCACACTGGGATAATGAAACACAAAATGCTTTTGTTGAATTAAAGCAAAAAATTAATGATCAGTGGACCGCTAAGCTGACCTATAACTATCTTGATACCAAGCATAATAGTCGTCTTCTTTATTATTATGGTTATCCAAAAGCTGATGGATCAGGTGTTTCTCTAACCCCTTGGGGTGGTCAAGAGCACCAAGAAAAACATGCTGTCGATTTTAATCTCGAAGGAACATATAAACTTTTCAATCGAGAACATGAGGCATCTTTAGGCTACAGCTATGTACGTAGTCATCAGCAAGATAAACAATCTACAGGAACGATTAATGATAGTAACGTTATAAAATCAACCACCACGGATTGGTCAAGTTGGACACCGCAATCTATAACTTGGTCAGATTTCACAGAAGCTGCAAACTATAAGCAGAATATTAATTCCATCTATGCTGCGACACGCTTGCATCTTAATGAAGATTTAAAACTTTTACTTGGGGCAAACTATGTCCAAGCTGAAAGTAAAGGTGAAAGTTATGGTTCACCAATGTCATATAGTGAAAGTAAAGTCTCACCATATGTTGGACTAACTTATAACTTTACACCTGAATATACAGGTTATATGAGTTACACCTCAATTTTCCGTCCTCAAACTGGTATTGATAAAGATACCAATCAAGCTTTAAAACCTATTGATGGTAAAAGCTATGAAATGGGCGTAAAAAGTTCATGGCTAGATGACCGTTTAACAGGAACACTTTCAGTATTTAAAACTGAACAAAATAATTACCCTCTACGCAGCTCTGATGGAAATCCACTTAATCGAAAAGTACCAACGAGTGATTTAGAATCACAAGGTGTAGAAGTCGGCTTATCAGGTCAAATCACAAATAATGTGAATCTTTCCTTCGGCTATGCTCAATTTAGTATTAAAGATATTAAAAATAGCGGCGAGGCAAGAACTTATAATCCAAACCAGACACTTAACGTGCTAACCACCTACACGCCACCAGTTTTACCGAAGCTAAAAGTTGGTGCAGGCTTACAATGGCAAGATGGGATAAAGTTATATGATTCAAATGTTAACAGTACGATTAAACAAGATGCATATGCTCTAGTTAACTTAATGGCGAGCTATGAAGTCAACGATCATATTACGCTTCAGGCAAATGGTAATAATATTTTTGACAAGAAATATTTAAATAGTTTTCCAGATGGCCAAGCTTTTTACGGCCCTTCTGCCAACTATACAGTTGCTGTAAAGTTTAAATATTAATATCGTAGCCAATCTCAATTTAGGGATTGGCTTTATTTATTATTCTTTGTGTATGTGTCAGTAAAGATGTCCAAAACTGTAAATCTCCCAGTGTCATATCGTATAAAAGTTTTCTATCGATTCTTGCTAGTTTTCGGTATGGGTTTTGCCTGTATGGCATATTTAAGTCTTGGACTCATTGGAATTTTTCTTTTGACCCTCGCCAAAGCTGAAGCTATATATCTAGCAGCATTTATAGCAATTCTATTTTACGTCATCTTTGTGATCGTTGGTTTCTGCGTTCAATCACTTTTGAAACTCACTGGGCTATCAATTGTTTTGTGTGCCCTTTTCTTTTTTGCAACGCGTATGGTGGGTTATGCATAAAGGTATACGTCAATCTATGGCATGGCTCCACTCATGGACTGGCTTAATTTTTGGATGGCTCGTATTTGCCATTTTCTTAATGGGAAGTTTGTCCTACTACCGCCATGAAATTAATTTATGGATGCAACCAGCACTTGCGCAATATGAGGTAAAGCAAGATATTGCTATTAAAACAGCATATCAATATTTACAAGAAAACGCTCCAGATGCCAAGTCTTGGTATTTAACTGTGGCTACACCTGAAAGTTCCGTCAACACTATGTATTGGGAAAAAGCTGACGGCGGTTATGGCAATGCCACACTTGATGCTAACACGGGAAAAGAACTTCAACTTTCGGCAACTCTAGGCGGCGATTTTTTTTACCGTTTCCATTACCAACTTTTTGGCATTCCAATAATAGTTGGACGATTAGTCGTATGTCTTGCCGCATTTATTATGCTGATTGCTTTGGTTTCAGGCATTATTACCCATAAAAAAATATTTACCGACTTTTTTACTTTACGAACATTTAAGTCTCAGCGTTCATGGCTAGACTTTCACAATATTTCTTCAGTCGTTGCACTGCCCTTCTTTTTAACAATTACATTTACGGGCTTAGCAATTTTCTTTTATTTATATCTGCCTTGGGGAATGCAAAAGATTTACCCTGAAAACCCTTATCAATATTTTACCGAAATACGTACAAAAACTGTGCCTGAGAACCAATCGATTCAGCCTGCTCAAAACTTAGCTATTGATAAGCTATTGAGTCAAGTTCAACAAAGTTGGGGTAATCAACCTTTATCAACGATTAGTGTAAAAAAACCGAATACTAATCAGGCGCAAATTACTTTTCTTCAAAAAGAAGATCACTCAATCACTCGTAATCCGGCTCAAATTACATTAAATGCTTCAACTGGCAAAGTCTTAGAAGACACACGTAATAATAGTCCTATTGCAACGTTAAATGCGGGTGTCTATGGGCTGCATATGGCGACATTTGCTCAGCCTTTACTTCGTTTAGGATTCTTTTTCTCAGGCATTTTAGGCTGTGTAATGATTGCCTCTGGTTTGTTACTTTGGAGTCTTAAACGTCAAATTCAAAATAAGAATAGTAAGTTTCATTTCGGGCACTATTTAGTTGACCGTTTAAATGTTGCAGCGTTTGTAGGATTACCTTGTGCAACTGTCGCCTATTTAAGCGCCAATCGATTGTTTACAATTACGTCAACTACGATCAATTATGAAATTTATAGCTTTTTCTTAGTTTGGTTAATCAGCTTGATCATTGCTTTATTCACTAAAAAGCAGCATTTGTGGCGAACTCAACTTTGCGTTTTTATTATGCTCAGTATTGCACTTCCCATCTTGAATCTAAGTTATTTACTTAAACATGAGTATGTTCAAAGCCTCAGAGATTATTGGACCTTTGCACGTGTAGATGTATTTTTGTGGATCTTTGCAGCTTTAGCAATTTTTATATTCTTCAAAATTCAACCTATCCAACATAAAGCTGTAGAAAAGATTCAAAAAAAGTTGAATAAATTAAATACTGAGGTGAGCTCATGATTCTTATAGCTTTCCTCTTAATCTTATTAGGGATGTATTTGTTATTTATGGCGAGCGAAAAATATCGATCACCGAAATCGACAGGACATTTCAAATCGATAGCTCAAAAGTATTATCGACACTTTAAAATAGCTGCATTCATGCTATTTGGTTTATGTGCATTTATTCTGATTAAACACTATAAATTTTCAATTGGTTTTGTCAGTTGGTGGATCTTTGTAACGCCATTAACTTTTATTCTTATACTTTTAGTTAATCCTCTAAAGTCTTCAAAATAAGCTTTTCTTTAAAAAAATGATGAAAAATAGAACAAGCTAAGCAATATTATGATTGCTTAGCTTTTTTTTGCATAAGCAAATCATTATTCATGACAACTGTTTATCTCTAAAAGGAATAAGATATGTGCGTTTCGTGATAAGTGGCGATAAAGATGTCTGGTGCTTTTGAATTTATCTTAGCGGGTATGTTAGTTGGTTTCTGTGTAGGGATTACAGGAGTTGGTGGTGGATCATTAATGACACCAATTTTAATTGGCCTTTTTAGAATTGAACCTCATATCGCAATTGGTACCGATTTACTTTATGCCGCAATTTCAAAATTTTGTGGATCAATGGTTCATGCTAGAAAGCTCAATATTGTCTGGCCAATTGTTTTATGGTTAGCAGTAGGCAGTATTCCTGCATCTTTTGGAACCACATGGGTACTTGAGCATTATTTAAGTCAGTCAACACACTATAAAGCTGTGCTCACCATGGTGTTAGGTTTTATGCTGACTTTAACTGGTGTATCTATCATTTTCCGCTCGCGTATTGAGAAGTTCTTTAATCGTTTTAGAAGTAAAGAAGTCACTCAAACTGAGAATGAGCATTTAGCTATCCATAAGAAACGTAGCTTTATCGTGGTTATGGGTATCATCTTAGGTGTATTCGTAACGCTTTCATCAGTCGGTGCTGGTGCATTTGGAATTATGGCACTCGTGATCATGTTCCCGAACTTACCAATGATTCGAATTATTGGGTCAGATGTTGTACATGCCGTATTGCTCACTTTAGTGGCTGGCCTTGGACATATGAGTGCTGGTAACGTCGACTTTACGCTTCTTATGTGGTTATTGGTGGGTTCAATTCCTGCAATTATTGTTGGTACGCTAATTAGTTCTCGTATGCCAGAACGTTTAATCCGAAAAATTTTAGGGATTACCCTATTTGCCCTCGGTGTTAACTTTATGGTTCACCCAGTCAAAGCAAAACCGAAAGCACCTGTGGTACAACAACAAGCTGTGGTTGCCGAAAAAACAAGCAACTCAACTGAAAGATAGCAAAATCAATAAGATTTTTCCAAACTGAAATACCATGAGATGTAGGATTTTCATAATTATTTCATGGTATATTCAGTACACAAAACAACCTTTAGTATGATCGAACCAGTGACAGCAATGACTACACATTCAAATTCCGTTTCAAAGCCAGATATCGACGACGTTAATATTAAAAGCATTCAAACTCTTGTAACACCAGCCGAGCTTAAATCAGAACTTCCTTTATCTGATGTTGCTTCACAAACTGTTCTAAAAGGTCGCGATACCATTCGTAATATTTTAGATGGTTCAGATAAGCGTTTGTTTGTCGTTATTGGTCCTTGCTCTATTCATGATCCAAAAGCTGCTCACGAATATGCCGATCGTTTAAAAGCATTAAGTGAAAAGGTTAAAGATTCATTGTATTTAGTTATGCGTGTTTATTTTGAAAAACCACGTACAACAATTGGTTGGAAAGGTCTAATTAATGACCCTGACATGAATGACTCTTTTAATATTGAAAAAGGTTTACGTATTGGTCGTAAGCTTTTGCTTGAATTAAATGAAAAAGGTTTACCATGTGCAACTGAAGCACTTGACCCGAACTCTCCGCAGTACTACCAAGACTTAATTTCTTGGTCTGCAATTGGTGCACGTACAACCGAAAGCCAAACTCACCGAGAAATGTCTTCTGGTTTATCATCACCAGTAGGTTTTAAAAATGGTACAGATGGCGGTTTAACTGTTGCAACCAATGCGATGCAGTCTGTTAAATATGGTCATAGCTTCTTAGGTCTTAATGAAGACGGACAAGTTTCGATTATTAATACGAGTGGTAACCCTTACGCGCACGTAGTATTACGTGGTGGTAATGGTAAGCCAAACTACGATGCTGGCTCTGTTGAAGAAGCAGAAAATGCTTTAGCGAAAGCAAAAGTTAGCACAAAAATCATGATTGATGCGAGCCACGCGAACTCAAATAAAGACCCGTACTTACAACCTCTTGTTCTTAAGAATATTACTGAACAAATTTTAGATGGTAATAAGTCAATTGTTGGTCTTATGGTTGAAAGTCATTTAAAAGGCGGCCGCCAAGATATTCCTGAAAATCTTTGTGATCTCGAATATGGTAAATCAGTAACTGATGGCTGTATTGACTGGGAAACGACTGAAAAAACATTACTTGAAATGCATGAAGCTTTAAAAGACGTTTTACCAAATCGTTAATTCATCTTTTTAAGAAGATCAATTAAGCCCTCATTCTTGAGGGCTTTTTTTTCTTTGTCGGAATTCAACATCAAACTAAATAAAAATAACTCACCACAAAAGCAAAAAGTAGCAGGGTTTCGCTAAGCTCAATTGCTGCCCCGACTGTATCGCCAGTAATACCACCTATTCGTTTTATAAATAGATGTCTTAAATAAACAACGCCCATTAAAAAGCCAGCTACGGCAATAAGCCCTTGCCATTCCCAATAGATAGGTAGCAGCAAAACTAACGCGGTTATTATCCATGAAGCAGTTTTTGGTAAATGATCGGTCAAAGAACGGCCTAAACCTTTTTCACGAACATACGGCGTAGTTAAAAATAAAATGGATGGAACAATACGTCCAAGTACAGGAACAAAGACTAAAAATAATGCTTGATGCTGTTCAATCAACACATAGACCAGTACAAACTTGAGCAAACAAATAACAACTAAGCTCAGCACTCCAATTGGACCACAACTTGGATCTTTCATAATTTGTAAAGTACGTAGCTTGTCTCCAAAACCACCTACCCACGCATCTGCTGTATCTGCCAGTCCGTCTAAATGCAATCCCCCTGTCAGCCAAATCCATAAAGTCAGTATGATAGCAGCAAGTAAAAGAACGGGTAATTTAACTAAAAGACACGACGTAAGAAAAAGAACGCCACCAATAATCAGTCCAACCAGTGGATAAAACAAAATAGCTCGACCATTTTGTTGCGCCGTCGGCATTGTCTTTAACTCAATAGGCAGAACAGTTAAAAATTGCAATGCAATCCAAAAAGGTGTCATATCCAAGTCTCTAACTGATCTATATTTAAAAGCAAATTGGATTATGAAGAAATAAAAATGGGAATAGCAATCCCTATTCCCATGAAAGACTCCAAAAACTGAAAATCTATTGCATTTGATAGCACTGTTTCAATTTAATGTAGTCGTAGTAAAAACTAGTTGGTGTATAACGTGCATAGTTACATGCAGATTTGAACAAAGTTTCTTTTTCGTTATAAAGCATTTTTACCAAAGTATTGCCTTGGCTATTTTGGTAAATATCCCATTGGACATTTGCCGCCATAGGTGAAACTATTTCACCACGCCATGCGCTGGTTGAGTAATTATAGGTCTGGCGAAGTGGTAAAGGCTGCATCATATTATGTAAATCTAGGCTGGTTGCCAAAGGAATAATAATTTCAGCATGGGCAAACCGTAAAACTGCTTTGTAAGGCTGAGCTTTATTCACCACGGCGTCAACTTGTTGGAACAGGTCCTGTTTAAGTCCTTGAGCAATTTCACTTGTGACTTGATTTGACTCTGTAAAACTTGGACCTTTTTCGTAAAAATCGTTTGCATCATTAAATTCAGCGTAGAATTTTGCAGCATCTAACGGCATATATTTATCAAAATTGATACCTTTTAACTCATCTTTCATGCCACCAGAAATTGAATACAGCTCATAAATATAAGCTGCTGTATCAACTGCACTGGCAATTGTATTTTTACCCTTACCTTTTTCTGTAATTTGCTCACCTTTTGGTGAAGTTACCGTAAAGGATCCGGTATTGCTAAAGCTATAACCTGTTGTACCCAGTTTTTTAATAAAGTCTGCTTTAAAAATCGGATTAAGTACAGTTTGGGCTGTTTTTTCAGCTGCTGTATTTTTTGATAACTCATCTAACTTTTGGGCTAAATCTTTATTATTTTCTTCAAAATCTTGATAGGTCTGACTAGCATCATAAATCTTTTGTTGACTAACACTCAATGGTTGAGTCAAGTCTTCATCTGCATTCAAACTATGAAAATAGAGTTTAAAACGATCAACACCACCATCTTCAACACTTGGAACGCTTGCACTCGATAAATTGGTATAAGGCGTTGGTACAATTTTATCTTTAAGTTGCGGTTGTTGTTGAATGAGTTCAGCAGTGAAGAATTTAGCACTATCTACTGCACGATCCACCCCAGAACTTTGTACCAATATAGATGCTTGTGAATTTAAAAGACTTGGTAAGCGTTGCAATAAACGATCTGCAATGCCACGGTGTTCTAAAATACCGGTCATGGTCTCATTTCCATAACCATACTGGCGAATACCTTCAACACCGTAGCCCAATAAGATATTGGCTTTCATCATTGCTTCTAAGTCAGCTCCTAACTGCTCACCTAACGGCGTTAAAGCATTTTCTGCTTTTGCCTGCTTCCATAAATTATAAAGCGCTAAGTCATATTTCAGACTTGAGAGTCCTCTTGAACCATGACGTGCAACTAGCTCTGTAAAAACTGGTTGGAACCCGTTGGGTGCTTGTTCATAGTTTTTTATTTCTTGTTGTGGTTGGTAGGGTGTTTTTGTTTGATAATATTTTGATTGATTTGTAGATGGCGTAGTTTGAACATCTTGATCATTATTATTGTTACAAGCTGCAAGTAATAATGATGCTGCGAGCACAGTCGTTTTAAATAAAATATTCATAAGTCAGATGAGTGATTAATAAGAAATGTCAATAGCTTAATTTTTAGCAATGACAGTTCTATTACAATCACTCAAATATCTTTTATAAAAATAATAACTTACATGTGTAGAGAAATATAAAATTGCTATCTCAACATGAAAGTTAATTGACCATCTGTTTCAGAAAATTCGAATGAATATAATTTCCCAAGCTCTGCCGGCATTTTCAGTAAATCATCTAAAGGTTGTTGCGTGGCTAAACAGGCCAATAGCTTAATCACGCCACCATGGGTAACAACCAATGCATGTTGCCAATTTTGCTTTTGCATATGTACAAGTAGTTCCTGAAAGCCTTTAAGCACCCTTGTTTGAAATTGCATTAATGTTTCTGCACGCGGTGGACAATATTGACTCGGTTTTTGCCAAAAATTTGCTAGTAATTCCGGTGAAGTTTCATAAATTTGCTGAGTTGAGATGCCTTCCCACTCACCAAAATACATTTCTTTTAAGTCATGGCTTAAAAGTAAAGGTAGCTGAGTTGTCTTTGCAAGTTGCTCAGCAAAACAAGCACAACGTTTTAATGAGGAACTAACAATCACATCCCATGGCTGATTTGTAACTTGCTCAATGGTTGACTGCATTTGCTGCCAACCTTTTTCCGTTAACTCATCATCCAAATGTCCACGTAAAGTATGGCTATATTGACTCTCGCCATGTCTGAGCAAATCAATTTTGAATTTACCCAATTTTATCCCCGCTTACGGCAGCTTGAGCAAAGGTAGCCATTTGGTTGTGTAATACACATGCCATTTTAACTAATCCTAAGGCAGCACCTGCACCACTGCCTTCACCTAAACGCAAATTCATTTTTAAAATCGGCTCTGCATTGAGTTCCTGCAAAATACGGCGATGACCATACTCTGCCGATTGATGGCCAAATAACATCCAATCACGTCCTTTAGGGTTCATTCGTACCGCGCATAAAGCAGCGACCGAACTAATAAAGCCATCTACAATGATAGGTAAGCCAATCTGCGCACATCGAATGTATGCCCCCACAATCGCCGCAATTTCCAATCCACCAACTGCACACAATGTTTTGAACGCATCACCAGTAACATGTTTGTGATGAAGCTCGATTGCTTGTTCAATGACTTCAATTTTATGTCTTAACTGATCGGCACCAATTCCTGTCCCGACTCCAGTTAATTGTTCGGCAGTATCATTTAATAAAAGACATGCTAAGGCAGAAGCAGAACAGGTATTTCCAATTCCCATTTCACCAGCAATATAAATATCTGCACCTTCGGCTTTAGCCGTATCTACACTATTTTTACCTAACTCTAAAGCAGCACGACATTCATCTGCATTCATTGCAGCTTGTTTGGCAAAATTTGCCGTACCAGCACGAATACAATGACGTTCAACGCCTGCGTATTCGTACGCTTCACCTACTGTACCGCAATCAATCACTTGCAAATGAGCTTGATGATATTTGGCAATTACACTAATTGCTGCCCCACCCGTCGTGAAGTTTTGCAGCATTTGACGAGTTACGGCTTGAGGGTATGCAGAGATATTTTCTTCAACCACGCCATGATCGCCCGCAAAAATGGTGATCCATGGATGGTTAACTTGTGGATGTGCATTTGACTGTAAACTGGCAAGTTTAACTGCTATCAGTTCTAAATCCCCTAAGGCACCAGTAGGTTTTGTGAGTTGGAGTTGATGTTGCTCTGCTTGTTGTTTTGCGTCCAAATTTGGTTGCTGTACAGACTCTAACCACCAGTTCATTTTATTTCTCACCTTTTAAAATCATTGGAAAACCCGCCACACAAAACACAACCTTATCTGCAATTTGTCCTAAAGCTTGATGTAATCTGCCTGCTTCATCGACAAAACGGCGGCTTATCTCACCGAGCGGGACAACCCCAAGTCCTGTTTCATTACTTACTAAAATTATTTCTGAATCAAGCTTAGGTAAAACTTTTAACAGCTGCTCACATTCAAATTGTTGAATACTTTGATCATCTAAAAGTAACAAATTGGTTAGCCAAAGCGTTAAACAATCCACCAAAATAATTTGATTAGGACTATCAATTTTTTGTAGAGCATTTGCTAAATATAATGGTTCTTCAACCAAAGACCAGTGAGCAGGACGCTGATTTTGATGGTGTTCAATTCGACTTTGCATTTCTGGGTCAAGCGCTTGCGCCGTAGCAACATAAGTCACAGCTAATTGCGTATTTATTACCGTTTGTTCAGCCAGTCGGCTTTTGCCAGAACGGGCTCCACCCAAAATCAGTTGCAACATGAATCACCTAAGAACAAATGCTGAGATGGATATAACTTACCTTGTAAAGTTTGAGCTTGATAATAACCAAATGTTAGATGCTCGAACTTAAGATCAAATTCAGCGTGTTTGTATTGTACAGGTAATTCAGAAATTTTATGTAAAATCAAATCACTACTATAGGCATTTTCATATAATCCCAAAGTGATATGCGGACAATACTCTAAAGCGGCAATTTCATGAGAAACTAAATCTAACTTTTGACGTATTTGAGATAAAATATTTTCGGTGTCTTGGATTTCTACAAATAAAGCACTAGTAAAACTATCAATTGAACCAATTTTTAATTGAAATGAGGAAAAATTCTCTTTTCTTAAGATTTCTCTTTGCTGCTCAAATTCACTCAAACTAAAGTCATCACTATAGAGTTCAGTTTCGTGTGTTAAAAATCCACATATAAACAGCGTGATATGATATTGACGGCTATTGGGTTCTAATAAGAATTCTGAAAAATGCGCGCGCAAGGCATCTAAATAATCAACTATTTTTTGATCATTAATTTCTAAATACCATAAAGCATAATTTTGGCGCCCAAAATGCCATTCGGGATAATCCCGTATAGAAGTTGGCACCATGAACGTTGAAGGTTTTAGCAGCACAGCTTTAATTCAAAATCATTCAATTTTCGTATTAAAGCATGTTTGGCTTTCAGTTGTAGAACATTAATTATTTAAACGAACTTAAGCATACTGAGTACGCGTGCTTTTGGAGTTGGTAATATTCATGTTTAAAGGCTGTTTGCCTTGTTCAGAAAATAAATATTGAACTAATTGCGTTAACTCAACTTCAAGTTGTCTTTTTTGGGCAGTACTCATATCCAATTTATGAATTTGCTGTTGTAAATGCTTAATCGCATCAGCCTCTTCAATTTCTAAATATTGAATCGCATAGGCATACCCTAGCGCAGCGCCTTTTAATAGGTTTTTATAAGGCAAATCATGACCTATATTCATCTCAATTGACGCAATTACTCTTTCATTATGAGTTAATTTGCGAAGTGGATCTCTTGCCACACGCTGACACGGGTCTTTAAAAGCATATTCACATGAGTCTAGAAAGCTCTGTGCCATGCGATCCAAATCTTTTGCATAGTTAGGTAATACAATTGCAAGCCCTTGCTTTACTTCTCTAATTAAGTTTTCTGCAAATGCTTTAACTGAATGATCACCCATAGCAACACCAATAGATTCATAACCTACTAAAGATGCGTACCAAGCAAGCATGGCATGCACGCCATTCCATAGACGGTTTTTGATTAATTGAATGTCCGTAATCTGATTAACCAAGACAACTTGACGTAACTTTTCGAGTAAAGGGCTGCCTTTTTCTACATAAATTGGCATATCCGTTTCGCTGTGAAACAGAATTAGATCCATGCTTTGTAATATATGACCTGGTTGGAAATTACGGCGCATGTTATCAACATATAAAGATGCCTGATTTTGCTGATCTTGGGAAAGTTTATTGCAATCTTCAATTTCGACTTGTTCTTCATGCTCCACATCAGATAAATGCTGTTCAAGAAAATGATGCTTAATGCGAAGCTGTCGATAGAGATTTTGATTAGACAATTTTGAAACCATACGGTTTACAACGGTGTCGCAAAAGTAATGTTCTTTTAAAATATGCTCAGTTACGTCTTCATCATTGGTTAACTCTAGTAGAGCTTCTCTAAGATGCTTCATCACCAAATATTTGGCGCCAACTTTATTTAAAATAATTAAAAAAGTTAACGGTTCTATACATGTTTCAAGTGGAGAGTTAAAACGAGCATATAATCCTTTTGCTATCATTTTTGACTCGGCCTCAATCGCTTGTTCAGGTAAGCAAAGTGCAATCAAACTTGAATGTGTATACATCTCTAACATTTGTTGTTCATTGTCAGAATCAACAATGGTCATATTCTCAATACGTTCATCATAAGAAAACTGCCCATAGCGAATACTATAAGTTCCAAATGCATTCACGGCTTCTCGAAAAAGACTATTACGTGTTGAAGCAATGATTTTCTTTGGTTTGGTGTATCCATCCCAATGTGACAAGATTTGCGCCATATAACCGCCACCGATAGCACCGAAACCGTGTATCCCAACCGTCAGTTGATTTAGGCTTTGCGGAAAAGATTCCTGCATCTCTGGCATATCCATAACAGGAATAAATTGGTCGAGATCAGTTAACAAGTCATACATCTGATCGTAATAAAAATCGGCTTTTTCCAGCATTTCATCATTTGGTTCTTTAATATCTTTTAATAAAATCGTCAAACCTTTTGAAGTGTGAGCTGAAGTTAAACCATTTTCAGAATCTTCAAACATAAGACACTGATTAGCATCCAAGTGAAGTTGACTAGCAGCTTTTAAAAAGATTTCTGGATGCGGCTTTCCTTGTTCTACTTCATCACCACAGGTAATCACATCAAAAAACTTATAAACATTCGCATTAATTAAATATTCTTCGGCAATTGCTCTGCGGCTTGAAGTCGCAACAGCCATTCTTAAACCAGATTTTCGTAAACGTTCTAAAACTTGAACCAAACCTTTCTTAATCGGTACGCCGTGTTTTCGAATATATTCGAGTTCCATCTCATCGGCTCTTTTTCGTATTTCTTTATAGGGAACATTTACGCCATATAAACGTTGAGCCAATTGTTCAGCAGTAGTTGCACTTAAACCTAAACATTGCATTAAATATTCGTGTGAAAATTCCTGTCCAATGAGTTCTTGAGATGCATGTTGCAATGTTTGAAACCGCAACCTCTCAGTATCAAACATTGTCCCATCCATATCAAAAATTGCTCCATGAACAGGTTTTCCATGAAAAATAAGCACGCTTTTACCTCTTTTTTGATCATGTTTTATTCAGGGTATACAAAAAATTGGTTAAAAAGGCGGGATATTAATAAATGAAACATTAGTGGTTATTTTTTAATCAAAAATATAAGAGATCTGTTACTGAACAGAGTTAAAACTCTAAAAAGGTTGAACAATATAAATAAGTATGAAGCTAACTGTAAATACAAGAGTGGCAAGCCATCCTCGCTTGCCACTCTTGGTTTATTCTTTTTGTTGCGCTGATAGTATTTATTTTTCTTAGTTCCATTTACCGCTACTTGAACCTGCATATTTTTATAATGTCTCGCAGGTGTCACATACCAGGAATCAACTCACCTTTCGCTATTCTCATTGTTGGTGCTTCTGGTATAACTCTAAAATTCGTAAGAAAATGAGCATGAACGAATAGAATATAAGATTGATATTACAACCAATGTCTTTGCTCCTTTAGGAAATAGCTACATCGCCATTAACAATAATGATAATCATTTTCATTTAATAGTTCAAGCTTTTTCTTCACTATTTGTGCTTCTCTCTTTTTTAAAAAAGATCTGCAACAAAGTATTTTCTCAATATAGATAGAGAATCATGGTTAGTTCTTAAAGTATGTTTTTCAGTCATTATTATTAATCAAGCACATCAACAAATTGAGCATTTAAAAGCTGAGCTAAATCTTTTGGATTTAAACCAATATCCAGCCCTCTTTTTCCACCACTTACATAAATTTTATTAAAGTTTTGAGCTGATGCATCAATGACAGTTTTTAATCGTTTCTTTTGGCCTAAAGGACTAATCCCTCCTACTAAATATCCTGTTAAACGTTCGGCATCTTTAGGATTAGCCATCTGTAATTTTTTACATCCAAACGCCGTAGCTACTTTTTTTAAATTTAATTGGTGATTAACTGGCAAGACAGCAACGAAATAATTCTTATCGTCACTTACCATTAGAGTTTTAAATACTTCGTTTACATCTAAATCTAATTTTTCGGCTGCTTCTAATCCAAAACTTTTGGCATTTGAATCATGTTCATATTCATGAATAGAAAAGTCGATTTTATTACTTTTTAACAATCTACATGCAGGAGTCATGATAAGTGGTGTTATAGATGAAATTGTTTCGATTATAGTTTTTTTAAAAAATTTTTAAATTTGCTTAGGCTATTTATAAGAGTTACATAAAAATTCAAACAGCAACTGAAGAAAAAATAATCTCAACTTGATATTCGTTGCTCGACTCCATATATTTTATTTAGATTTGAAGTCTGAGCTGACAATTTTATGAGTTATAAACACAACAATCTGATGGCAATGCGTCACCGTTTTTGGGATGAATCTTCAGATTCTGTATTAAATGAAAAGCAATTTTTACAGCAGACGTTAATTGAACAAGGTATTTTTAATAACGCAACTCTTGATGATGTTAAGTACTTCTTTTATACCCTTCCTAGCATCATTATAGTAAAAGCTCATGCACTTGGTTTTATGCATGATTCAGTCAAACAGATGTTATTGCAACATATTCAGACCAATCGCCTGCATTTGATGCAGAAATCTGAATTAAAGATTCAATTTAAAATGTAATCCATTTTGTTATCAAAGATCTGTTTTATCTTAGTTTTACTCATCTGAATTGTTTTAATTTCTTAAATTTTCAAATTACTTAGGCTATTTAAGAATTATTGGAATAAAGATGACCGTTTCGGCCTATCATTCAGTCTGAGAGAACTATTTTAATACGCTCAAAACATGTAATATTCGTTACAATTTTAGATCACCAGCGTTTGGCTGCATGATGCGCATAGGATTCTATTTTCATGTCAAATCAGAAAGATAAGCTTAAGAGTTTAAAAACTTCTTCCATGGATCGACGCTTATCAATCGCGAAAGCTTCTTTACTTGCAGGAACACGTTGGGCAACTGCAAGTGCCTCTTCTTTATTTTCTAATGAAGAAGAAAAAGAAAAGAAACGTAAAAAAGCGATGAGCGAACAAGCTAATTATCTGGTTTCTGAAATAGGTAAACTTAAGGGTTCTATTGTTAAAATTGGCCAAATGATGGCTCTTTATGGTGAACACTTTTTACCAGAAGAAATTACACAAGCATTAAATACCCTAAATAACCAAACTGTTGCCTTAGATTGGCCTGCAATTAAGCCACATCTACAAGAGCAACTGGGTGCTAAATTAAATGATTTAACGATTGATCATGAACCAATTGGTACTGCATCTCTCGCACAAGTACATCGTGCAACACGTAAATCAGACGGCTTAGAGTTAGTTTTAAAAATCCAATATCCTGGCGTTGCAAATGCAATTGATTCAGATATGAGCTTGTTTAAAAACATGCTTAAACTGACACGTATGGTTCCACAAACCCGTGAATTTGATCAGTGGTTTGATGAAGTACGTGAAATGATGCATCGCGAAGTTGACTATGATGTTGAAGCTGCCACTACCCGTCGTTTCGGTGAACGCTTAAAAGATGACGAGCGTTATATTGTTCCGACAATTATAGATGAATACTGCACCAATCAAGTACTTTGCATGACTTTCGAACGCGGTGTTCCAATCAATAGCCCTGTGATGTTGTCTTTGCCTCAAGAGCGTCGTAATCAACTCGGCGAAGCTTCCCTTGAAATTGCAGTTCGTGAAATTTTTGAATGGGGTGAAATGCAGACTGACCCTAACTTTGGTAATTACCTTGTTCGTTTGGGTAATGGTCAAGACGTTCAAGACAAAATTGTGCTATTAGATTTTGGTGCTATCCGTCAGTTTGATGAACACTTGTTATCGGTTGCACGTAATTTAATTCAGGCAGGTTATCAGCATGATAAAAATGCGATGGTACAAGCCATGACTGGATATGAGTTTTTTGATGCAATGCCTGAAAGTATTAAACCCGGCATGGCCGATGTCTTTTTAATCGCGACAGAAGCATTTAGTACCCCTGCAAATAATCCAGATATGCCCGCTGGCCTTATGGATGAACATGAACGTTATGACTGGAAGAAAAGCCAATTACATAGCCGTGTTATGCAGCAAGCAAGTAAATCAATGGCGTCACGTTATTTCTCGGTTCCTCCAAAAGAATTTATGTTTATTAGCCGTAAGTTTATTGGGGCCTATACGTTTATGACAGTTATTGATGCAAAAACAAATGTGCGACGTATGATTCGTAACTTTGCTTAATTTAATAAAGGACTAGAATGATTCCATGTCATTCTAGTCAATACCTCTCAATACACCCAATCATTAAATAATTTTAAACAAATAAAATCAAAAACTTATAATTTTATTATTTTCTATTTGCCATTTATCTACTCATTTTTTGAATGTCAGTAACGACATAGTTTTTTAATATGAGGCGTGTCAGCATAAAACAATAACAACGTGTTAGGACACCATAATCATGACAAGTATGATCAATAAAGCTCAGGGTTTGGGTTTATCGCTGATCACCAGATTGGCTGGTAGCGATGTACTTGATCAACTCAAGTTGCGTAAATTTGTTGAAAAATCTCTTTATCAAGGTTCAAAAGCTGGTTTTAAAGTATTAAGCCAGACTCAAAAAGCATTTAAACCAAAACAGATCTCCCAACAGCGATTACCTCACCAACAAAAAAATCTATTTGATTTGAGCCTAACTGAAGAACAACAAATGACCTCTGATGCAATGTCTCAATTTGCTCAAGAGGTTTTATTAGGATTAGCACACGAAGCTGACCAGAATGCTCAGTTTCCTGAAAGTCTTTGGCAATATGTTGAGGAGCTAGGTCTTAACTACTATGCACTTCCAGAGGCATTAGGTGGTGTCGCAACCGAACAAAATATTGTGAGTAATCTATTAATAGCTGAAAAACTAGCTGAAGGTGATTTTAGCCTCACAGCAGGGTTACTCAGTACATTTAGCGTTATCAATGCAATCACACGTTGGGGTTCTGCTGAAGTTCAGTCAATGTATCTACCATGTTTTGCAGAAGACTCAGACATTACAGCAACCTTTGCAGTTCAAGAAGCAACTCCAGCATTTAATCCTTATGCTTTAAAAACAAAAGCATCACTTGAAAATGATCAGTTTTTTATTGATGGCGAAAAAACATTAGTGATTTTAGGTGATTTAGCTGATGTATTTTTAGTAAGTGCAGACTTTAACGGTAAGCCAGACGTATTTGTCGTGCAATGCAGTGACACAATTTCAATAAAAAACACTCCAGCCATGGGTCTTAAAGCCACAGAAACAGCAACTCTTCGCTTTAATCACACTCCTGCTCTACGCTTAGGTGCAACAGACTTTGATTACACTGCTTTTTTAGATTTGGGTAACTTAATGTGGTGTGCAATAGCTGTAGGTACATGTGAAGCTGTAAAAGCTTATTGTATTAAATATGCCAATGAACGAACTGCATTCGGTGAACCAATTTCTCATCGCCAAAGTGTCGCTTTCATGATTGCAGATATGGTTATTGAAATTGATGCGATGCGTATGTTGATTTTAAATGCGGCAAGTCTTGCAGAGTCAGGCAAGCCATTTCACCGCGAAGCTTATCTAGCCCAACTACTTTGTGCTGAAAAATCCATGAAAATCGGTACAGATGGTGTGCAAATTCTTGGTGGACATGGTTTCACAAAAGAACATCCAGTTGAACGCTGGTACCGTGATTTACGAGCTACTGCAATTTTACAATCTGGCTTACATGCTTAAATGATCAATCAGAGGATACTTTAATGAATTTACAAAATCCTAAAAAATTCAAAATGATGATTGATCAAGCACATGATGTTGCGATCAATGTTTTACGCCCTATTTCTCGTAAATATGATAAAGCTGAGCATGCGTATCCCAAAGAGCTGGATATGCTCGCTTCACTCATTGATGGTATGAATGAAGGTGGTGAAGGTATTAATGCTGGAGCTGCAGGTGCTGGAAAGCGCGGTGATACAGACAGTGAGGGTATTCGTAACGGAACCAACATGTCGACTGCTCTTGGAATTATTGAGATGTGTTATGGCGATACAGGCTTATTGCTGAGTATGCCACGTCAGGGGCTTGGGAACTCAGCAATTGCTGCTGTCGCAAATGATGAGCAATTAGAGCGGTTCAATGGAACATGGGCAGCAATGGCAATTACTGAGCCAGGATGTGGCTCTGACTCTGCTGCTATCCGCACCACTGCAACCAAAGATGGTAATGACTATATTTTAAATGGTGAAAAGATTTTTGTGACCTCTGGCGAACGTGCAGACTCAGTCGTTGTTTGGGCCACGCTTGATCGCAAACTTGGACGTGCAGCTATTAAGTCATTTGTGGTACCTAAAGGTACACCGGGAATGAAGGTTGAACGTCTCGAACATAAATTAGGAATTAAAGCTTCAGATACGGCAGTGATTAGTTTTATTGATTGCCGTGTGCCAGCCGAAAACCTTTTAGGTAATGCCGAAGTAGATGTGGCTAAAGGTTTTGCTGGAGTAATGGAAACTTTTGACAATACTCGGCCTCTAGTCGCTGCAATGGCAATCGGTTGTGCTAAAGCTTCACTAGAACGTATTAAAGAGATTTTTAAAGACCAACTCGATCCTAATTACTCTACCCCTTACCTGCATGCTTCGAATCTTGCAGCGCAAATTTACCGTATGGAAGCTGAGTGGGAAGCTGCTCGCCTACTCATGTTAAAAGCAACGTGGATGGCAGATAACAAAAAGCCAAACTCTAAAGAAGCTTCTATTGCGAAAGCGAAAGCTGGTCGTGTGGGTAACGAGATTACTTTAAAATGTGTCGAACTGGCTGCAAGCGTTGGCTATAACGAAGATGAGTTACTTGAGAAATGGGCACGTGACTCAAAAATTCTCGATATCTTTGAAGGTACTCAGCAAATCCAGCAATTAATCATTGCCCGCCGAGAACTGGGTAAATCTTCTAGCGAACTAAAATAATAATTAAGGGAAATTTTCCCTTCTTTTATTAGCTTTATGTCAAAAACTAAAAAGCCCTCTAGTTTAATCGCTAGAGGGCTTCGTATTTCAGGAATTAATATTTTTATTTATTCGGTTGTACTGTCTAAGGCTTTATCAACTACACCAAATTTCTTAAAGATTTTTGCACGTCGTTTTGGTGAAATATTTGCTTTGTTTAAATCACCTTTATAATGATCAAAAACTCGCTTATCCATTATTTTAAACCACAATGAAGGGATTAATGTTGGTAGTAACATACTTGCATAACCGCTTGGCAACTCTGGCGCCTCATCAAAATGACGCAATGCTTGGAAAGGACGAGTCGGATAAGCATGATGGTCTGAATGACGCTGCAATTGGTACAAGAATAAGTTTGTTACTACGTTATTGTTGTTCCAGCTATGCTCTGGCATTGTGCGTTCATATTGACCATTTTCTTTTTTCTGACGTAATAAACCATAATGCTCAATATAGTTAATAATTTCAAAAAGACTAATGCCATAAAATGCTTGCGTCGCTAAATATGGAATTGTACTTTTACCAAAAATTCCAACCATAGAACCATGAAAAGCAGCAGTCATTCCCCAGCCTTGTAATAGTTCATTATCTGAAGACCAGAATTCTTTACCTTTACGTTTTAAACGATTTTTTTCAATTTCTATTGCAGACTTAAAAGAACCAATAACAGTACGTGGCCAGAACTCATAGAATGTTTCACCCATACGTGATGAAGCTGGATCTTCTGGTGTTGCTGCACGCTTATGATGGCCGTAAGGATGCTCAATACGGAAATGATTATAGCCAGTTGGAACTAAAGCAAGATGAGACAGAATATGGTCTATACGATCATGCTTATGACTTAACTCATGGGCTGTATTAATCGCAATACCATTGATTGCACCCATTGAGATACCAAGTAAAATCTTATCAATAAAAGATGTTGTTTTACGACTTGTTAAATAACATGCATAAACATTCGCAGCATACTGTAGAGGGATAAAGCTCTTCACAAGACGTGAGTAATATGGATCTTTTTCTAAAAGCTTAATTTCTTCATCTGTCGGATTTCGAGCATCTTTCCCAATAATAGTATCAATTGCAGGAATCACGACATGTAATAAAAGTGGACCACCTAATGCGAAGACTTTCTTCAAAGGGCGTGGACCAAACTGATAACCAGCTAAAATAGCTAAACCGATAGCAGGTAAAGCAGGACTAATCATCCATAAAAAGCGTTTGCGATCTATTTCACGCATAGACGCAGGCACTGGCATAAGTTCGTGCTGAACATTTACTGGTGCATTCATAGCTATATTTCCTTTTTCTATATGTCTATATAGTTAAAGAAATAGTGTTTAGTTAACAGTAGTAACTGTCCAAAAAACCTATGTTAAAGTCTTTGGCATTTTCTTCCACTTTTCTGTCCTAAAAACACATGTTGATCTATTCTTATAGCTCACTATAATTTTATTAAAATAATGATTGATCATTTAAATATGGATGCACTAAGTAAATTTTTTGATGATATTCACCTGAATAAGTCTGAATACATCTATTTAAAAGCGCAAGGAGAATGGGCTTTTAAAACACAAGATCAATCTGCTTTACTTGCTTATATTGTTTTAACTGGTTCTGTATATATTCAACTTAACACTTCAGAAAAAATAACTGCGACTGCTGGCGATATTATTTTAATTCCTTCAGGGAAAGCACATAGTGCGACTGACTCAAAATCAACAGCGAGTAAGTTGGTAGATTCTTTAGATATAACGTCGCTTTTTAATGGTCATAGACAAGACGCCATCGAATTTGGTACTTCATCTCCAGATAATACATTATTGCTATCTTTACGCTGCCAAATCGATACTCATATGGCTGGGCCACTTATTAATGCCCTGCCATCCATCATGCATATTAAGCATGAAAATCAAACCACTCCACCCGAATGGCTACAAATTGGGCTTTATTTTTTAGCAATTGAAACTCAAAAAATCAGGCCAGGTCACGACAAAATTATTGATCACTTAGTCAGTATTTTGCTCATCGAATGCATTCGCGATCATATTCAACAGATGACAGATCAACAAAACTGGTTAAGTGCTTTAACTCATCCTGAACTGAGCAATGCGTTATCTGCTATTCACAGCCAACCTGAAGTCACATGGACAGTTGAATCTTTAGCTGAACAATGCTGTATGTCACGTTCTAAATTTGCAAATTTGTTTAGTAGCATTATTGGTGAGCCACCTCTAACTTATTTACAGCATTATCGTTTCCGTTTAGCCAGTCAGTATTTACGTACAAGTAACTTATCAATTCAGCAAATATCAAATAAGGTTGGCTATTCATCCGAAACAGCATTTAGTCAGGCATTTAAACGAATTTTTGATTTATCTCCTAAACAATATAGACAGCAATATATTGGAAACAGCTTAGATTAACTGCCAATAAAAAAAGCGCCGAGGCGCTTTTTTTATTGAATCAAATTATTATTTAATTTTCGCATGTGATTTTAAATATTGACTGTAATCTTCCAATATTTGTTGACCACGCGATTGACGATAAAGTTGTTTTAACTGCTGTAACTGATCAGCTGGAATCGCATTTACAGCAGATGAATTTACATTTGACACTGCAACAACAACCAGCTCATTTGGTAAGTTCGCTGTCGTAACAGACCACATACCAGCCTTAGGTGGAGCTGCGCTAAATGCTGCACGCTCAATTTCACGCTTTAATCCCTGTGAACGACTAAATACGCCAGCCGATTCAAATGCCACTTTATTTTTAGCAATAACTTGATCTGCTGGTTGAGTCTTAAATTCAGCCAACATTGTAGCGATTTTTGCTTGAACAGCTTTACGCGCTTTTTCATCAATAACTTTTGCTTTCGCTTCATTCATCGCTTGTGCTAAAGGTTTTACACCAGCAGCATGATAATCACGTACTTTAACCCATACCGTATCACCATTCGCTAACTGAATATTAGACGATGCATTACGGTCACCATTTTTTACGTCATCATTAAATAACTTAATTTTAACGCTCGGATCACTTAAGTATGGATTTTGTGTAGCTAAAGTCACTCCATTTAATGATTCAACTTT
Organism: Acinetobacter sp. 161(2023); assembly: GCF_037027805.1. Lineage (NCBI taxonomy): Bacteria > Pseudomonadati > Pseudomonadota > Gammaproteobacteria > Moraxellales > Moraxellaceae > Acinetobacter > Acinetobacter sp. 161(2023). The sequence continues at coordinate 49,755 of NZ_JAZEYD010000002.1, forward strand.
TGTACCCTTTACTTCTTGTACAATGCCTTCTAAAGAATCATTACCCACTACCGTTTCATTTAAGCTATTTACCGAGTCAGAATAAACAGTCGCAACTTTATTCTTCTCAACTTCCGCTAGTAAACGAGCTTTTTCAGCTTCGAATGAAGGGATCTGATTGGCTTGATTTTCTGCCTCAATAATATGATAACCATATTGAGTTTTTACTGGTTGTGAAACTTGTCCATTTTTTAGGCTTAGTACAGTTTTATCAAACGCATCGGAAAAAACACCTGGCGCATATGCTTCAACTAAACCACCTTTTGCTTTTGAACTTGGATCTTCAGAGAACTGAGACGCAGCTTTTGCAAATGCTAGGCCGCCTTGAATTTTTGCATATACTTCATTTGCAAGTTTTTGAGCTGCCGCATCATCACGAGCATCTGTAGTAATTAAAATATGCTTCACAGTTCGTTTAGCATCTTTTTTCTGAGTTTCAACAAACTTGCTATATGCCTGCTGGAGTTCAGCCTCAGTTGCAGGAGCTGGTTTAGCCATCATTGATGGAGACAGAACAACATAATCCACATCAACAGAAGCCTGTTGTTTAAACTCATTTTGATGTTTGTTGTAATAATCTGTAGCTTCTTGATTAGATGCAGTTAAACCTGTTTTATAACCATCTAATTTAATACTAGCCAAATGTAATGTACGTTGTTCAGTTTGCAAATTCGCAATTTGCATTAAATCAACTTTACTTACCAAGGAATAATCAGAAAAAGTTGAAGTTAGCATTTTTAAAGCATGATCTTGACGAAGGCTAGATATTAAGCCCTGACTTGTCATACCAATAGAACGTAAATAATTTTCATAGAGTTTTTGCGAGAACTGTCCATTCTCTTGCAAACTAGGCTGCTGAGCTAACATTTGCTCAATTTGAGTATCACTCAGTGAAATACCTAATTTTTCAGCTTGTTGAATTAATAAATTACGCGACACCAAAATATCGAGTGCTTTAGCCTGAATAACAGGCAAATTAAGTAAACTCTCATCACCTTTAACAGCAGCTAAGTATTGTTTTTTGTAAGACTGAGTTAAAGTTTCGAGGTCTTTCTTAGATATTTCTTGGCCATTTACTGTTTTTGCAACATCAGCCTTGTTTCCCCTATTAAAATATCCTTCAATACCTACAAGTGCTAAAGGGGTCAAAAACAAAATTAGAAGGACTTTGCCGAGCCAACCCTTAATGACTGTACGAAACGATTCCATAAGTATTCCAATATTTTATTTCGAGGCGAATTTTAACTGAAAAACCACAATCAATGAATGAGCAATATTGGTCAATTCAGATTTTTAATAAAAAACGCGCCTATATTGGCGCGTTTAATCATCTTAAAAGATTAAGCTACTGAATCTTTAAGACCTTTACCCGCTTTGAAGCTAGGTACTTTTGTTGCTTTAATTTGAAGCTCTTCACCAGTTTTAGGGTTACGACCAGTACGTGCAGCACGCTCTTTAACACTGAAAGTACCAAAACCAACTAAAGTTACTGTGTCACCTTTTTTAAGTGCTTCAGTAATTGACGCAATTGTCGCATCGAGTGCCTTGCCTGCATCAGTCTTAGATACTCCCCCTTTTTCAGCAATTGCATCGATTAATTCTGATTTATTCATGAATAAAACATCCTCTTAATATCGTTTGTTTAAGGTCCAAGGCTATAGTTTAAAAGGCCATGACGCCTTTATAGCAATGCTTTGGGGGAAAACGCAATACTAGAGCAGGGCTTTTAGCGAAAATAAATGCTAAAAAACTGTTATATATTTGCTAAATCCCAACATTTTTTACTTTTTATTCAATTTTTCTTTCAACTGCTGGTTTTCTTCTATTAAAGCATCCACCTTAATATGAAGCTGTACTAAGAGCTGTTCAATGTGCTGTAAATCCTTTGGAGTGACCAATCCAATCCGGTTTAAAGAATGGTTAACACTGGTATCAAGAATTTTCTCTACTTTATCTTTTGTTTCAGATACAGATTCTTTCGCTTTTTCTGTGACTTTGCCTACAGTGTTATCTGCTAAGTCTCCAGTTTTTGACTCTAACTCTTCTCCTACCTTTACCAAAGAGTCGAATAGCTTGTTACCCTCTTCTTCTGCGCGTGAAAAAGCTCCTAGCCCAGCTAACCAAATTTGCTTGGTATACTTTCTAAAATCCAAAGCCGACTTTCTTGAACTTTTTGATTTTAATTTATTTTTTTCTTCTAACTCTTCTGCCTGCGTATCTATATTTGCATTATCCATTAATCTAAACTCCTAATCAGATGAGAGAGATGATGACTGATTTGACCACAAAATATTTCTATAATATCAAAGTAAAGACTTGATCCATTTACAAAACTGTTCTACAAAGCAATTAAGTCATGTAAATATATTTAACAGGACATTTATTAAAGTTTGGGATAGGATGTCCCATTCTTCGGTTAACTGCTATTTGTAAGGATAAACTTTTATGAGTGAAACGCAACAAAGACAAAAACACCCCCGTCTGTTGCTGAATATTGTTCTAATTATTTTAGAAACTTTCTTTTCATTTATTCTCACCCACGATGGTGTTCTTCGCTTGCAAGCGAAAAAGTTTATTTCAAACAAAACAACTATTCGTATCAATAGCTACCTTCCTTTTTTTGACTTTTATGTTCAATTTACAGAAAAGGGTTTGTTGTTCGATATCCACTCTTTTGACCGACGTATTGATCTTGAAATCAATAGTACGCTTATCGATTTGATTAAGATTTTCGCTTTTTCAAACCAGCGCAGTCTTAAAAACATGCGCATTGATGGTGATGCAGAAACCAAGAAAGAGTTATTGGATTTAATTTCTCATCTTACTCTGCCTAAACTATTAGCTGACTGGAAGCAATGGTTTAACACCCCTGATGATGAAGCTGAAACTCTTGCTTCACGTAAACGAATTGCCCCATTGCTTGAAAAAATTGATCAACAACGTTCAGAAATCAATTCACTTCATGTCGAAATCAAACAATATCAAAATCGAATTACTCGCTTACAGCAGCGTCAACGTAATATTAACTTCGCCTTTGGTATAATTAGCCTAATATTTATTGTTTATTTCATATATAATTTGTGGGCTGCTTAAATTAATTTTTTCCTTTTGTTCCTGCACTTGAATTAAAAATAAAAAAACTTGACTATTTTAGTCGGGATTCATAAAATCCTATTATCTAGTCTTAACATGTGTATCGAATCATGCGCCTTACAACTCGCGGTCGCTACGCAGTGACTGCTCTACTTGATTTAGCTTTGCAGCCAACTGAACAAACGATCACGCTCGCCGAAATTGCCGCTCGCCAATCCATTTCAGTTGCTTATTTAGAACAGTTATTCGCAAAACTTAAGCGTCATGGCTTAGTTTCTAGCGTTCGTGGTGCAAATGGTGGTTATCATTTGGCTCGAAATGCTGATGAAATTACTGTGTTAGAAATTATTGAAGCTGTAAATGAAACTGTTGATGCAACACGTTGCGACCACAAAGCTAACTGCCAAAATGGTGCAATGTGTCTCACACACGATTTATGGCAAGAACTCTCTCATCATATTGCCGACTATTTAGCAAAAATCTCTCTTGCCGACCTCATTAGCCGAGACAACGTTCAAACTGTTGCATTACGCCAAAATGTGACTGGCATAGATTCAGCTCTTTTATCGGGTACAGGTATTTGATATGAAACGTCCAATTTATCTTGATTACGCAGCAACCACTCCAGTAGATCCGCAAGTTGCAGAACGTATGATGGAGTGTTTAACTTTCGACGGTACCTTTGGTAATGCTGCATCTCGTTCCCATGCTTATGGCTGGCAGGCAGAAGAGAAAGTTGAATATGCACGTGAGCAAGTTGCAAATTTAATCAAAGCTGATCCACGTGAAATCGTTTGGACTTCTGGTGCAACTGAATCAGATAACCTTGCCCTAAAAGGTGTAGCACAATTTTATGCATCTAAAGGCAAGCACATTATTACAAGTAAAATTGAACACAAAGCTGTTCTAGATCCTTGTCGTGAATTAGAAGATCAGGGTTTTGAAATTACTTATTTAGAACCAGAACCACAAACTGGTTTAATTACCCCTGAAATGGTAAAAGCTGCCCTTCGCCCTGATACTGTTCTTGTTTCTCTTATGATGGTAAACAACGAAATCGGTACAGTTACAGATGTAGCAGCAATTGGTGAATTAACACGTGCCAATAAAACGTTCTTCCATGTAGATGCTGCTCAAGCTGCTGGTAAAGTCGAAATCGATTTATCTACCATGAAAATTGATCTTATGAGTTTCTCTGCTCATAAAATTTATGGTCCAAAAGGTATCGGTGCATTATATGTACGTCGTAGCCCACGTGTTCGTTTAAAAGCACAAATTCATGGCGGTGGTCATGAACGTGGTATGCGCTCTGGTACTTTAGCAACTCACCAAATTGTTGGTATGGGTGAAGCTTTTGAACTTGCTGGCAAAAGAATGCACGCAGAACAAGAACGTATTCGTAAACTACGTGACAAACTTTGGAATGGTTTACAAGACCTTGAACAGGTTTTCTTAAACGGCCATCCAACTCAAAACGTTGCTAACTATTTAAATGTCAGCTTTAACTTTGTTGAAGGTGAATCTCTAATGATGGCACTTAAAGATGCTGCTGTATCAAGTGGTTCCGCTTGTACTTCTGCAACTTTAGAGCCTTCATACGTTCTTCGCGCATTAGGTTTATCTGATGAGCTAGCGCATAGCTCGATCCGCTTCAGTTTTGGTAAATACACAACTGAAGAAGACATTGATCATGTGCTTATAATTACCAAAGCCGCTGTTGAGAAATTACGTGAACTTTCTCCGCTTTGGGATATGTATAAAGAAGGTATCGATCTTTCTACAGTTGAATGGGCTGAACACTAATTCATTGAAATTAGTGTTTTTACCCTCATATTAATATTAGGCTGACCCCGAGGTTTGGAGAAGCGACATGGCTTATAGCGAAAAGGTAATTGATCATTACGAAAATCCACGTAATGTTGGTGTTTTAGATAAAAACTCTGAAAATGTTGGTACAGGTATGGTCGGTGCACCTGCATGTGGTGACGTAATGCGTTTACAAATCCAAGTAAACGATAACGGTGTGATTGAAGAAGCACGCTTTAAAACTTATGGTTGTGGTTCTGCAATCGCATCAAGTTCTCTTGTAACCGAATGGTTAAAAGGCAAGACTCTTGATGAAGCTCAAACCATCAAGAATATTGATATTGCGACTGAGCTTGCACTTCCACCAGTAAAAGTCCACTGTTCTGTATTAGCTGAAGATGCGATTAAAGCTGCGATTGAAGATTACCGCACTAAAAAATCTAAAGCGTAATTTGTTACCATTCTAAACGTTGGAGTTTTCATGATTCATTTAACTGAAAATGCTGCGACTCATATTAGCAATTACCTTAAAAATCGAGGTAAGGGTGAAGGCATTCGCGTGGGTGTGAAAACTTCTGGTTGTTCTGGGTTGGCTTACGTTCTTGAATTTGTTGATTCTGTCGATGAACATGACGAAGTTTTCGAACAATTTGGCGTTAAGGTATTTGTAGATCCAAAAAGTCATGTGTATTTAGAAGGCTTAGAAATGGACTACGTCAAAAATGGCCTTAATGAAGGGTTCGAATTTAACAATCCCAATAAAAAAGGTGAATGTGGTTGCGGTGAGTCTTTCACTGTATAACCCTTCTCCTTCCATCTCTCATTAAAACAGTGACTTTTATAGCACTGTTTTAATGTATTTAATTAACGTGGACCTCCTTTCTAATGAATCATTTTGAGTTGTTCAATTTACCCGTAGAACTCGATATCGATTTGGCGAGCTTAAAATCTAGTTTCTTGAATTTGCAGCAGCAACATCATCCTGATAAAGCAGAAGATAAAAATCAGGCTTTGATCAAATCAAGTGAAATCAATCAAGCTTTTAAAACACTATCGCAAATAGACAGCCGCGCCGCTTATCTTTTAGCATTAAAAAAGCAAGACCATCACCTCGATCAATCTATTAGCGATTTTGAGTTCTTACAATCAGCTTTGGAACTTCGTGAACAACTTGATGAAGCAACCTCACAAGAGCACCTAAGCACTCTTAAACAAGAAGTGTTTCAGTGGATAGAGAGTTTAGTTCGCGAATTTAAAATTGATTACTCAGATGAAGACTGGAGTGAAGCTCGAGATACTGTACGTAAATTACGTTTCTTCCAGCGCGTTCTTAACGATATTGAAAAAGCAGAAGATCAAATGTTGGATGACGAAGACAACTTTGATTTAGACGACGATTTTTAATTTTGCTTTTTCCAAATTATATTCAAGGGATTTAACTCATGGCACTTTTGCAAATTGCTGAACCGGGTCAATCCAGTGCCCCACATCAACACCGCATTGCGATTGGTATCGACCTAGGAACAACACATTCTTTAGTTGCGACAGTGTTATCAGGCAAACCTAAAGTACTCAATGACGAAAAAGAAAGAAGACTCCTTCCTTCTATTGTGCACTATGGAAATGATGTAATTCACTATGGTGAAGAAGCAAAGCCTTTCCTTATTGCCGATCCTAAAAATACAATTGTTTCTGTAAAACGGTTTATGGGTCGTTCAAAAGCAGATATCAAATTTCAACATCCATATGAATTAATGGGTTCTGAAAATGAGATGCCGGCTTTTGAAACACGCGCTGGTCGTAAAACCCCTGTTGAAATTTCTGCTGAAATTTTAAAACAATTAAAAGACCGTGCTGAAACTAGCCTACAGAATCCAGTAAATGGTGCTGTTATTACTGTTCCTGCCTATTTCGATGAAGCTCAACGACAAGCAACTCGTGATGCAGCACAACTTGCTGGCTTAAATGTATTACGTTTATTAAATGAGCCAACTGCTGCAGCTGTGGCTTATGGTTTAGATCAAGAAACTAATTTAGCTACAGATCATAACTATGTAATTTATGATTTAGGTGGTGGTACTTTTGACGTATCAATCTTGCGTTTCTCACAAGGTGTCTTTGAAGTTTTAGCTACCGGCGGCCACACTGCATTAGGTGGTGATGATTTAGATCGTCTCATTGTTAAATGGGCTAAAAAGCAATTAGATATTGATACTTTGAGTGATGAAGCATATGCCGTATTTATTGTTGCTGCTCGTCAAGCAAAAGAACAATTATCTACGCAAGAATCAGTTCAGTTAAAATTACTTGAAAATGTACTAACACTTGATCGCTCAACTTTTGAAAGCATTATTCAGGTTGCTTTAGATAAAACAATCAGTGTTTGTAAGCGTGTTTTACGTGATGCAAAACTTGAATTATCAGATATTCAAAATGTTGTTTTAGTGGGTGGTTCTACCCGTTCGTATGCTGTTCAGCAAGCAGTTCGGAATGTCTTTAATCAAGAACCACTTTGCACGATCAACCCTGATGAAGTAGTTGCAATTGGCGCATCGATTACTGCCAACCAATTAATTGGAAACAGTCAAGACGGTTCATTACTTTTAGACGTAACTCCTCTTTCACTTGGTTTAGAAACCATGGGTGGATTAGTAGAGCGTCTTATTTCACGTAATACCGCTATTCCTGTTGCTCGTCGTCAAGAATTCACAACTTATCAAGATGGCCAAACAGCCATGCTTATTCATGTGGTTCAAGGTGAACGAGATTTGGTAGAACATTGTCGTTCATTAGGAAGATTTGTCCTTCATGGCATTCCTCCAATGACTGCTGGTCAAGCACGCATTGAAGTTACCTTTCAGGTAGACGCAGATGGTCTACTTACTGTTTCGGCTCGTGAAACAACTTCAGGTGTACAGGCTCAAATTGATATTAAACCATCTTATGGGTTATCAGAATCTGATACTGAACGTTTATTAGTTGAAGGATTCCAACACGCGGAAGAAGATAAAAACCTGCGTCATTTAAAAGAAACCAAAGTTGAAGCACAACGTGAACTCGAAGCTTTAGAACAAGCTCTCAAAGTCGATGCTGATTTACTTAATAATGAGCAACTTGAAGCACTTAAAACTGCTGAGAATTTGCTAAAAGTTCAGCTTGAAGGCAATGATATTCAAGCAATTGAAAAAGCTGTAGAACAACTTAAAGTACATAGTGATGCTTTTGCCGCACTACGTATGAATCGACATATTGACCACGCCCTAAAAGGTACAAAACTTGAAGATTGGTCAAATTCAAACTAAAGGTATAGGTGATCAATATGCCCCGTATTAAAGTACTTCCTCATGCTCAATTTTGCCCTGAAGGCGCAGAATTTGAAGTCGAACAAAATGCAAATCTTTGTCAAAGTTTGCTCGATCGAGGAATTAAAATTGAACACGCTTGTGACATGTCGTGTGCTTGTACAACTTGTCACGTAGTCGTTCGCAAGGGTTTTGACAGCCTAGAAGAAATGGATGATGTTGAAGCAGATCTTCTAGATCGAGCTTGGGGTCTTGAACCAGATTCTCGTCTCTCTTGCCAAGTGAAGATTGTTGATGAAGATTTGGAAATTGAGATTCCTAAATACACAATCAATCACGCTTCCGAAAGTCATTAAAATAGAAAAGCTGCTTTTAAAAGCAGCTTTTTTTTTGCTTCCCATTTTAAGCTTTAAACTTGATCTTGTTGATCAATTTCAACAGGTTTAACTTCATCTTCTAGTCTTAACCGTGCAATGCCTTGAGTATTAATTAAAGTTTGTTGAACTTTAAGCCGTTGAATCATTTTTTCAAGCACTTCTACTAATTCAGGATATTCATAGTTTTGTACTTCTTCTAAATTAAGTACTAAATGGAAGCCTTTATACTCATAGTCGAACCATTGCTGATGATCTGACTTATTCCCTGTGTATTTCTCCATTACTTGCCATGTCTTCACAGCCCCTTGAATACCTTTTAAGTAAATTGGGGTTTTTGGAGCACAAAGAAAATCACTTTTAATTAATTGATAAGTATCATCTGAAATTAAAATTTCATCAATTTCAGCAGCATATTGTAAACGAGCAGCTAAATTCACATCACGACCCACAATAGTATAAGCCATACGATGTGTTGCCCCATAATTCCCTACGTGGCAGTAACCAGTACTAATTCCCATGCGAATATGTAAGGCTGAGTAGCCCATTTTTTTCCAACGCTCACGCAGTAATTTCATTTGCTGACGCATAGCGATTGCCATTTCTACACAGGCTTTTGCATCTTGCTCTACACCCTGAGAATTGGGATCACCAAAAAATATGAGGATGGCATCCCCCATAAATTTGTCGACGGTAGCTTCATACTGCTTGGCAATTTCAGTCATATGGCTTAAATAATCATTAAGTAAAAAAGCCAAATCATCTGGAATTAAAGTTTCAGATAACTCTGTAAAGCCTTGAATATCAGAAAAAAATACAGTCATTTTTTTTCGTTTATATTCAATTTTTGCTTCCGCTTCACCGCGCATGATAGATTGCCACAGCTGTAGTGGTGCATAACGACTTAACTGATTAGCAAAAGCAATATACCGCGTCATTTGATCATAATAATGTTGACGCTGCTGACTGATCTTTTTAACCCAACGATGTTGGTAGTAATTCCCAATGGTAATAAACATAACCAAACCTAAGAGCGTAATTACAGTTAACTCTTGGCTAGTAGGTTCAAAATATGTATAAAAACCAAATAAGAAAAACGTACTTAAATAAAAAATAATCGCGCCTAGTAGGCTCGTCAAACAAATGACTGCGAAAGAAATACGGCTATTAATTGCAGAATAAAATAATGCAAATACTGCAATAAATGTAGGCACCAAATTAAGATGCAGACCCGCCAAGGTAACTGCTACGACAATTGCATCAATTGCAAAAAAGACACTTTTTTGAGTTTTCTTATCAAATTGGTATTGAAGCCAATGTTCTAACTTCGAACTAATAAAAAGTAAAAACAGAAAAAAAGGAGGAATGTAGATCTGATAATTTGTATTAGGTGAGGTAAAAGCATAGATCACTAAAATTAAGGACAGAATTGAATATCCCATCAAGCGATGAAAATATGCAAACTGCTTAGGCTCTCTATCGATAAACCTCTCTAATTGCACCCTATCCTCCACACCTCAATGTAGCCACATTCATATAAATGTGGCGTTGCATCGATTAATCCATGCGCCAATCAAAAGGCATATCACCTTGACCACGTAAAGCAAGCATAAGGGTTTGACGCATATGAGCCAGCACATCATTTGTGTATGGAACTGCAGGTGTGCCCCAAACTGGCTTAGGCCATGCAACATCATTTTGATAACGCACGACATGATGGAAATGCAACTGAGGTACCATGTTACCTAGAGCTGCAACGTTCATTTTATCAGCACGGAATACTCGAGCTAGCTGGCTAGACAACCAACTTGATTCACGTAAAAACTGTTCTTGATCAGCTTGACTCAATTCATATAATTCTGTGATTCCCGGCACACGAGGGATTAAAATCAGCCACGGGAATTGCATATCATTCATTAAACGACATGTTGAAAGCGGAAAATCGCCTACAAAAAAAGTATCTTGAGCAAGTTGTGGATGCAAACTAAACATATCTTTTATAAATGACAATAAACAATAATGGCTAATACTATCACATCAGTTTTGATGTGAGTATTGCTAGTGGCTGGTTTGATTACAAATAACAATGATTTTATGCACTTATTCCTCCTGTGACTGGAGAAATCGTGCATAAAATTCTGAGATCAGCTTTCAAAAAATTTGTATGGGATAAAAATCACTTCGAAACACTATTTAAGCATGTAATTCATTTAATAATTTAGCTAACAAATCGTTAATAAATTGAATGCGCTTTTCCTGTTCCTCGAGCTGAACCATCACTTTTAAACGCTGTCCACCTTCCATACGATAATAGGTTGGATGCTTTTGCATGAGCTGAATAATACTGATCGCTTGAACAGGTGTATCTGGTGAGAACTCAATATTGCCACCTTGAGTATTAATATCGATTTTGGTGATGCCTAGGTGTTCAGCTTTCAAGCGAATCTGATGGACACTAAACAAATGTTTAACCGATTGCGGAGGAACCCCAAAACGATCAATGAGTTCCATACGGATGTTATCGAGCTTTTCTTGGGTATCTGTATTACTAATACGTTTATAGAACAATAAACGCTGATGTACATCTCCTAGATACTCATCAGGAATAAGCGCAGGAATATGCAAATTAATTTCCGCAGTCAGCGATAATGGTGCATCAAAATTCGGTGTTTTCCCTTGCTGAATTGCCTTAGTGGCTTTTTCAAGCATTTCCATATACAAGCTATATCCAATTGCCTGCATTGAACCGCTTTGCTGCTCACCTAAAAGCTCACCCGCACCACGAATTTCTAAATCTTCTGTAGCTAACATAAAGCCAGCACCCAGAGTAGAAGCACGTTGGATTGCGTCCAAACGTTTTTCTGCATCACCTTTCAAGTGTTTTATAGAAGGAACTAATAGATAAGCATAGGCTTGGTGATGTGATCGTCCTACACGCCCACGTAATTGGTGTAATTGAGCTAAACCAAGTTTGTCGGCCCTTTCTATCAAAATTGTATTAGCACTTGGAACATCAATACCAGTTTCAATAATGGTTGAGCATACTAATACATTAAATTCTTTGTGATAGAACTGCTGCATAACCTGCTCGAGCTCTCGTTCTCTCATTTGTCCATGAGCGACTGCCACACGAGCTTCAGGTACAAGAACACGAATATTTTCAGCAGCCCTTTCAATCGTATCGACTTCGTTGTGTAAGAAGTATACTTGGCCGCCACGTAGTAATTCACGCAAAATAGCTTCTTTAATAGAGGCTTCCGTATGTTCTTGTACAAAGGTTTTAACCGCTAAACGACGGGCTGGAGGTGTAGCAATGATAGATAAATCACGCATTCCCGAAAAAGCCATATTTAAAGTCCGGGGGATTGGTGTTGCAGTAAGCGTCAACATATCTACATCTGCACGCAATGCTTTGATACGCTCTTTATCACGCACACCAAATCGATGTTCTTCATCGACCACCATTAGGCCCAAATCTTTAAATTGCACACTTTCTTGTAAAAGCTTGTGTGTTCCCACAACAATATCGACTTTACCCGCAATTAAATCTTCAATATTTTTTGTATGGGTTGTATTTGAGCCAAAGCGTGACAACACTTCTATACGCACCGGCCAATCAGCAAAACGATCTTTAAAAGATTCATAATGTTGTTGTGCAAGTAAAGTTGTAGGCACTAAAACAGCAACTTGTTTGCCATTTTGCACCGCAACAAACGCAGCTCGCATGGCTACTTCAGTTTTACCGAAACCTACATCTCCACAAACAAGTCGATCCATCGGTCTCGCTTGTTGCATATCGTGAAGGGTGGCTTCAATAGCATTTGCCTGATCGAGCGTTTCTTCATAAGCAAATCCACTGGCAAATTGCATATAAAGCGATTGGTCGAGTTCAAAACCAAAACCGGGTTTTGATTGACGACGTGCTTGTATATGTAACAATTCGGCTGCAACATCATGAATTTGTTCTAGAGCTTTACGTTTAGCTTTACTCCACGCATCACTTCCAATTTTATGAAGTGGAGCTAAATCTGGATCTCCACCACTATAGCGGCTAATAAGATGCAAATTAGTTACAGGGACATAAACTTTTGACCCTTCAGCATAATTTAGCTGCAAGAATTCATAATCTTGCCCCTCAATTGCTAAAGTCACTAATCCTGCATAACGTCCCACACCATGATCAATATGGACAACAGGGGCATCAATACTGAGTTCAGTCAAACTTCGAATTAAGAACTCTTCTGAAACTTCTTGCTGACGTTTACGTCGTCGCTGAACTACCCGATGTTCATATAACTGATTTTCTGAAATAACCGACAATTGGTCTGTTAAAAGTAAGCCACGATCTAGCGGAGCATTTGTAATAGCAATTGCAAACTGGCTCGTCTGAAATTGTTCAAAACTGTCTACGCCAGGAATATCTCCTAAACTGGCACGCAAACCATCTCTTAAACTTTCACGTCGACCTGCACTTTCTGCAACCAATAAAACGGGATGATTTGCTTCATCAATATATTTTTTAACGATAGAAAACGGTTTTTCTTTTTTCGGATCGACCGCTAACTTTGGTGGCTGCTCGACCTTAAGGTTTAATGCACCAGCTTTTTCTTCAACAGTCTCGGCACTTACAAGCATACGCGGGAACTGATTTAAAGCACTGAGCAAATGATTTGGAGCAATAAATAACTCTTCAGGTGGAAGAATTGGCTGATCTACGTTATGACGTCTATCTTCATAACGACGAAAAACTTCTTTCCAAAAGTTAGTTAAATCAGTATCTACATCATTAGTTGTAATTACAATGCAATTCTTTGGAAAGTACGTTGTAAGTGTACTTTGCGATTCCATTTGTGCTTTATCAAAAAACAATGGTAAATAAAATTCAATTCCTGGTGAAGCAATTCCCTCTAAAACATCTTGATAAATCGGGTTTTTCTTAGGGTTTGCTGTAGGGAAAAGTTCGGAATACCGATCTCTAAAAATTGAACGTGCTTCTTTTAACGGAAATTCTTTTGCAGGTAAAACTGTAAAACTTTTTAAAGCTGTAGTCGTTCTTTGCGTTTCTGGATCAAAGAATTTTAATGTATCAATTTCATCGTCAAATAGATCGATACGGATAGGTGCTTCTTGCCCTGACGCAAAAATATCCATAATACTGCCACGCACAGCAAACTCACCGTGATCATAAACAGTATCTACCAAATGATAACCAGCTTGTACCAAACGTAATTTCTGTTGCTCTAAATCAAATTTTTGACCTACACGAATATCAAAATGCTCACCTAAAACCCATGAATATGGTGCAACTCTTTGGGCTAAAGTGCTTGCTGAAAGGAGCAACACCCCCTTCTGAGGCATATTAGATAAAATTGCGAGGCGCTCTGACACAATATCTTGATGAGGTGACAAACGATCATAAGGCAAGATTTCCCAATCAGGGAAAATTGTCGGTTTTATGCCATAAAACTCAAGTTCACTTTCTAATTGAGCAACATGTTGGTTATTTCTAGCGACCACAACAAGTAAAGAAGAATGCTGAACAGCAATTTCTTTAAATAATAATGCAGCAGATGAACCTAATAACGACCCCACCCAACGCTTTTCACCGGCTTTGAGCTGTTGTAAATTCAATTGAGAGATTTCTTGTTGAAACATGTATATGGCTTTTATCAGCTAAGAAGATATAAGCCTAATAGTAGCATGATGTTTTTAGTGAATTGAGTTATTTTTTTGAAAATCAAACTACTAGTTAGGTCTACTTTTTATATTTTTTAATCAATCAACTATGATTATTTATCACGCAAAAACAAAACGTAATATTGATTTAATATTTGTATAATCGCTTTAAGCTCAAGTAGCTTTTCTTGTGTATTTTCCAATCTTTCTACATAACGCTGGGTTGCGATTTCCAGATCAATCTTTTCATTAATTTGTGGAGTAATGAGGAATAATTTCTGAAGATTATCAAAATTTTGTAATTTACGATTTGAGAAATATTCCAGATGTTCTAACCATTTCTCATTGATTACTACATCGTTAATGATAGGTCCTCGTTCAGAATCAAATTTTAATTGACTTTCTTGCAAGTAAAGTTGTTCTGGCGTTTCTTTTGAGCCTTGAAAAAGCTGAGTTATCTTCTTAAACATTTCATCACATCATATTAATTTTAAATTTAAGCAATGGAAGCAATCTCGTTACTTCCATCATATAAGCCTTCGAATTTATAGACTATTCATCGCCTAAATCATCAAGAAAATCGACAGTTGGTACAAAAAATAAGGTACCAGTCTGGGCAGTACTAAAATCAAGCAACCGATCAAGATTACCCTGCTCATTTCCTAAAAACATGTTTTCAAGCATTTGTCGGGTTGTACTAAATTTACGAGAATAGCCAATAAAAAAAGTGCCATATTCATTTCTAGAAGGATTTGAAAAAGGCATATTAGCTCGCATAATTTTAAGTTCATTGCCTTCTGCATCATGCGCTTTACTTACAACATTATGGGCAGTTAAAGGCTTTTCATCATCACCGAGTTCAACATCATTGAACTTTTTGCGTCCAATCACTTTTTCTTGCTCTTCATCACTCAACCCACGCCATTTTTCCATGTCATGTGTATATTTTTGAATAAAAGCATAACTACCCCCGATAAAATCAGGATCTTCATTACCCACTAATGCCCACTGCGCTGCAATAACTGGTTCCGGATTCTCTGTTCCATCTACAAAGCCAATAATTGCACGTCCGTCAAAATAACGAAAACCATGAACTTCATCAATTGGATGCGTTACTTTACCAAGCTGTTGATTAATTATATTACCTAGCTCGTAACATAAAGCCTGACGATCGGCACGAATATGAAAAAATAGATCACCTGCGGTTGAAACAGCTGTGTATTTCGGCCCTCTAATTTCTTGAAATGTTTCTAATTCTTGAGGCTTCGCTTGCTCTGGAAATAAAATATCCCATGCATTTGAACTAAAACCCAACGTCGCATTAAATTTACTTTCTGGATAACGATTAGAGAGGCTTCTAGTTAATGCTGAAAAATTAGCAGCAAAATCTTTTACTTTTTCTATTACAGAATCACCTTGAGCTAGCCCCAATACAATAAATAATGCATTTTCACCAGGAGCGCTTGTTACAGGCTGAATTCTCATACATTCCATAAAATATGCCTTTTTAGGTATTTAACCCTGTTAATTTAGCATATTCATTTTCTTTTCATACATTTTGTAATGAAATCTGATGTTGTTAAGAGTTTAAGTTAAGCGCCTTAAACTCTTACTAAAAATGATCTTAATTAACGCCCATATTGCTTCTTTAAATATTTTACGATTTGAGCAGACTCAAACATCTTCACTCCAGTATTCGGATCTACCAAATAAGGGACCTGCATTTTACCTTGCATAACAAGCAATATTTTTTCTCTTTTTCCACCTTTTAAAGGTACATATTTACCCGGTTTTAAACGAAGAATAGCTGGGCCCTGGTCTTGCCATCTTTCTTTTGCAACATTATGCAAAATATATGGAAGCTCAAGCTCACAGAGTAAACCTCTTACGACTCTTGAATAAGGACTTGCCTCAAAACTCCATAACTCAAGTTTTTGTTCAGGCGCAGCTCTATCAACAATTTTTTTGTTTATCCAAACACCCCGAGCACCATTTAATATGGTTCCAGCAAATGCCACATATGGCATGTTCGGATAATTCGAAAATTTCTGAGGCGTCTTTCCAGTTTTACCGTAGTGTTTAAATAAATGATGAATAATTTGTTGTGATTCATATAACTTATCACCAGTATTTTCATCAATTAAAAAAGGAAACTGTAATTTCCCGCCAGTCTCTTTAACAATAGAACGATATTTCAACCCACCTTTAGGACATGGATAAATTTCGACATCCAGATTCAAAAGTGTAATCACTTCACGAACACGACGACAAAATGGCGAACCTTCAAACTCATATAGCTTCAAAGCTTTTACAGGTTGCTGAGGAAAAGCAGTGCCTGTTACGCCCCTACCACCTTCAGCAATTGCAGATACAACTGCCTGTAATACCTTAATTTGATGATTCACCATCCTGCAATCCTCTATAAATTGTGATTAAACTAATTTTTCTTTTGAAATCACAATTCCATTATTATCAGCATAGATAAAATCGCCCGATTGAATTGTGACACCACCAAAATACAAAGTGGTGCCTACTTCGCCAATGCCTTTACGATTACTTTTTTGCGGAATTGCAGCCAATGCATGCACCCCCAAATCTAAAGTTGCAAGTGCATCAACATCTCGTACACAGCCGTAAATTAAGACACCATTCCAGTTATTTTTAACGGCCGATTCAGCAATCATGTCACCTATGAGCGCACAGCGCATAGATGCTCCGCCATCTACGACTAATACTTTATCTGTACCATCTGTTGCCAGTAACTCTTTTACACGCGAGTTATCTTCAAAGCACTTTACTGTTACGATCTGCCCCTCAAAAGTTTTACGCGCCCCATAACTTTGAAAGAACTTTCCATCCATTGAGGGAATTACAACTTGTAAGTCTTTTTCAGGGTTATCATCTAATAAATCACATGTTACGAATGGTACTGTCGACACTTTTATTCTCCCTTATCGAGTTTTCTGTATGCTCAGATTATCATATCGTTTAAAGGCTTCAATTTGCGTTAGCGCCGCTACGACCATCGTATGAGCCAATTGCTCCGCAGTTACAGGCTTATATTTGAATGGCTTTTGTAATTTATTCTCAATAAATTTAAATAGACTTTGCCCTAAGTCCTCAATAAACCGTACATCACTGCGTTTACCAATCAGTAAAGATGGTCTAAAAATAGATAATTTTTCGAGCTCTAGACTCTCAATATAATCTTCTAGTTGTCCCTTCACTTTATTGTAGAAAATTGGTGAACTGGCATTTGCACCAAGTGCACTCACTAACAATAAATGAATATGTTTATCTTGTACCAAATCTGCCAAATGAGCATTGATTTCATAATCTACAGCATAGAAACCTTGTTTTGAGCCCGCATTTTTTAACGTTGTTCCCAGACAGCTAAATGCATGGGTATGACCATTCACATCTTCATCATTCAACATTAAGAAATCTTCTATGATGAGCTGATTAACTTTGTCATATGTATTAAATACTTGAGATTCTTTTCTAACGACTACGGTAATGGCTTCAAATTCTGGAGCCTGCTGAAGCTTTTCTACGAGTGCTAATCCGACCAGCCCTGTTGCACCGAGCACAATCGCTTTTTTCTTACTTGCTGTCATTTTTTATCCATCCCTATCTAGCTTTGTTTTAAATTTAACCTTTTCTTACCGTTTTAACAGCCCCTAAAACAGCTTAAAACGTTCTCAAGGCTTGACTTCACGGTGTCTATTCATCACAATATGGCACTTGTTTACGGGCTGGTGATGGTTACACCAGTTTACTGGATTGACCACAGCCCGCCCAGACCAACTTATTTTCAAGGAGTGCAAGAGTGGCAAACTCTGCTCAAGCTAAAAAACGTGCGCGTCAAAACGTTACTGCACGTAAACACAACGCAAGCTTGCGTTCTATGGTTCGTACATACATCAAACGCACTTTAAGTGCAATTGCTGGTGGTGATCATGCTGTTGCTACAGAAGCTTACCAAAAAGCTGTTCCTGTAATCGACCGTATGGCTGATAAAGGCATCATCCACAAAAATAAAGCTGCTCGTCATAAGAGCCGTTTAAATGCTCAAGTTAAAGCGTTAGCTAACTAATTAAAGCATGTAAAAAAAGCCCTATTGGGCTTTTTTTATTATCTATCATTTTTGAGCTTATAGCGTTTTTCGAAATTTGGCCACATTCAGCTCATAGGTTTTGCCTCTCCAAATCCATTTTAATTTGCAATTTGGAAATTCTTCGCCCTCAAACCATACAAATATGCCTTCCATCATTTCAGGCCAATCTTCTTTCTTAATTTTATTTTCACCAGAAATTACAGCAACAATTGCAGCAATAATAGTGTCATGACTGACAGCCAAACTAAGTCCGCCTTGAGTTTTAGGATTCGTATGGTAAATAAGCTCTAGTACATCAAAAACACCTGTAATTGGATGCTTCATGCCAGGTAAGGCATTATTTACAAAACTATTAATAAACCCCAAAGCGCCTTGCTTTTTAAAATAAGGAGCAGCTTGTTGTATATCTAGTACAAAGCTACCGGGCTCAACCAGTAGTCCTTGCTCAATAATTTCAATCGTATGCGTATTAAACTCAGGACTTACATCATCAGCCCCTTCAATCATGAGCGCAGCCGTATCGACACAACGTTGTATTGGGCTTGAAATACAATGCTGAATAACACGATCTGTATTTTTAATTAAATAGTTGCCCCATGCCTGCGCAAGATCACGTCCTTGAGGAGTAAGTTGGAGATCATATCCAGCTAAGCCCTGCCCATCCACAAGTTCTCTTAGAGAATGGCGCGTAAATAAGGTCACAGGAGTTGAAGCATCGGGCAATAAATCAATTGCTTCAAACATACTTTTAGGCAATAAATCGAGTGCCATTTTTATCTTGTCATCTTTTTTCAATACTTTGCCACTATAACATGTCTGGCATAACTCTCAATCTATAACACCTGATTGGGCTAGTGCTTCAAATGCTATTTTTTTGCTTTCCTGATCACGAAATGCGATAAAGCCCTTATTTAAAACCGTGTGTCTTTGGTTATATTCAAAAGGTTTTCCATCAAGAGTAAGTAAACCACCGCCTATACTTTCTAACAAACCTTGACCAGAACTGGTGTCCCATTCAGAAGTTGGATGGAATCGCGGGTAAATATCTATTTCACCTTCTAACATCATACAAAATTTATAGGCACTTCCTGCTTCTCGTCGAATAATGTTATTTTTTTCTTCAAGAGGTTGAATAAATTTCTGATACTTCGGATTTTTACTGCCATGACTAAGCCCTATTTGTATAGGCGTATCTGGCAAAGTTGAGGAAATTTGATATTGGTACCACTGTTTTTGAGTGAAGCTATATTTAAAAGGTAAATCTTGCAGATATCCTAAGTACACGACCTGTTCACATGGCACAGCAATAGCTGAAAAGATTGTCTCTTTACCCTTAATCAAACTTAGGTTTATCGTAAATTCATCACGCTCATGTATAAATTCTTTAGTCCCGTCAAGAGGATCTAACATCCAACATGTAGACCAGTCATGACGAGCACTATAATCGCTTTCTTCAGACAAAACTGGCAAGTCTGGAGTAATCTCTGCCAAGTGCTTTAATAAAAAAAGGTTCACTTTTAAATCTGCTTGAGTTACAGGTGAATCATCTTGTTTTTCGTGAATAGTAAACTCATAACCCGCAGAATAATTTTGATATTCTTGTAATAAAATCTGGCTCGCTTGTTCCAAAACCGGAAGAAGCTGATTAATCAAAGTATCTTGTGGACGCGTAGTTGTTATAAACATAAATATGCTCTACATAGTTTCATTTCTATTATAGGTGAATTATGAACAATTCAGTATTCGCCAACAGTTTGATTTACTAGAATAGTCATTTATCTTAATGATTAGATAATCGCTATTTTCCATACATGCTATGTAGTTAATATGAATAATGATGATGTCAAAAAAGCCTTTATTTCGTACAAAAAATACTCTATAAGTTATGAAAAATAAACAACTTAAATCAGATTCATCCATTTCATTTTCATGTATTTCTTGTTATGTTCAATCACACAATAACAAGATGGAAGAAAGCGCACATGATGCTATATGGATATCATTTCTCGACAATAGAACGCAACTGGGAAGAACTTACTCCCTTAAATGAGTTCTTACAAACATTTGCAGATGATGATGGTGATGTTTCAACAAGAGATAAAGAATCTCTTAAAGAAATTATTGCAAAATCAGATACAGCTTTAGCTTTAGCAAGAGAAATGGGTTGGGATGGTAGTTATACAGGATGTCCGTATTTATTCTGGTTACCAAGCAAAAGTAGCCAGTCTTTTGAGTATGGCTTTGTATTTAAACAGACATCAGACAATACAACTTTTGTTATTTCACCTATTGAATTGAGCTATCTGGATCAAGATTCTGAAGTGCAGAAATTAAGTAAAAATATTGAATAAACAATAGAGGTTATTGATTCAAATTTGATATCAATAACCTCGTTTTAATTTCAATCAAACATGCTTAACTGTGGCGTAGGTTTTATAATTTTTTCTTTTGGCACATGAGAGCATTCAAACTCTTCAACTGGAAAACCTTCGATAAAGCTTGAAATATCGGGCGATTCTAAACTTAACCATTCTTCTAATCGGTCATGTGGAATCACAATAACCGATCTTTTGATATCGCCTGGTTCATGAAAGTCTTTCATCATAGGATGGTCTATGGCATCCATGGTCAACATACTTGCAGAACGAACAATCGTTTCATTTATTTTGCAAATTTCATAGATTGCTGCAATAAAAAAAGCCTGTCCATCTTTACGGCGTACACCCCACCGCTCAGGCTTATCATTTATGTATTTACTTTCATAAAACTCTGTCACTGGAATCACACCAAACTTGCATTTAAGTGCAGCTTCCTGAAAACTCGGTTTTTGGAAAATCGTTTCATGACGGGCATTGTAGGTATGTTTTGCTATGTTCGTATCTTCGGCCCATTTAGGAACCAAACCAAACATGACTTCACGCCATTCAAGACCTTGTGGTGATTTGAATAATAGCGGCATTGTTCCCGCGGGATAAACCTCTTCGGCATAGCTAAAGCCGACCACAGGCAACTGAAGTTGCTGCAACTGGGCAAGAGTTAAAGGTTTAAAGTTAGCGCACATAACAAGAATGGACTACCGTATTTTTACTCTCTTATTTTATAAGCATTTACGCGATAAACCAAATAAAAAGGCACTTGAAAGTGCCTTTAACGACATAACTTTACGCTTATGAAACGTGGTGAATCCCTTGAGGAATAGCTTGTAAAAGTCGTTTGGTATAATCATGTTGAGGATGCGCATAGAGTTCATCCGAATTAGCAATTTCAACAACCTCCCCATGATTCATGACCATCACCTGATCAGAGATATACTTCACAACAGATAAGTCATGTGAAATAAAGATATAACTCAGCCCAAACTCATCTTGTAAATCTTGTAATAAGTTAAGTACCTGCGCTTGAACTGAAACATCGAGCGCCGAAACAGATTCATCACAAATCAAAATTTCAGGCTTTAGCGTTAAACATCGTGCAATCGCAATACGTTGCCGTTGTCCACCCGAAAACTCATGGGGATAACGATAGTAAGCTTGCTCAGGTAAATTCACTCGCTCAAGCAGTCCAAGCGCAATTTGTTTACGCTCAGCATCATCTTTACCAATGTTATGGATTTGCATCGGCTCTAATAAAATCTGCCCAACCGTAAAGCGTGGATTAAGAGAGGCATACGGGTTTTGAAAAATAATCTGGATTTTCCGTTGATATTTAGCAAACTCTTTTTCAGTTAATGAAAGAATATCTTTACCTTCGATGAAAGCCTGTCCGCCAGATGCTTGATGTAACCGCATGAGTAGTAGCCCAACGGTTGTTTTACCTGAACCGGATTCACCGACTAAACCTAAAGTTTTTCCTTTAGCAAGTTTAAAAGAAACTCCTTTAACTGCCTGAAACTCTTCTTTGCCAAATAACCCTTTACGACTATAAAAGCTTTTTTTCAGATCTTTTACTTCTAAAATAATTTGCTCATCGCCATTTAAGCCACGTTTGCGCTCGGGAATTTGTGAAGCATCAAAACTTTGTTCGACCAATATGTTGTCTTCTTGACGCATAAAATCGCTGGTCACTGGTAAACGATAAGGTCGTTGTGACATTTGCGGGCGGCAATAGAGCAAAGCTCTTGTATATACATCTTTAGGTTGTTCAAGAACTTCTTCAGCAGCGCCTTGCTCTCTAATCTCACCATGACGCATCACAATGACTTGATCTGCAATTTCACCAACCAACGCTAAATCGTGAGTAATAAAAAGCATCGACATTTGACCGCGTTTACGCAACGATTCGAGTAAATCAATAATCTGCTTTTGGATCGTGACATCAAGCGCGGTGGTCGGCTCATCGGCAATCAGCAGTTTAGGCTCACACGCAATCGCCATTGCAATCATGACACGTTGCTGTTGACCACCCGAAAGTTGATTTGGATAAGCATCAATTTTAGTTTCAGGTGAAGGAATACCTACTTCTTTAAGTAATTCTAAAACACGTTGTCGAGCCTGTTTACGGCTCAACCCCATATGCAAACACAACACTTCTGCAATTTGATTACCAACCGTAAAAACAGGGTTTAATGATGACATCGGTTCCTGAAAAATCATGGCAATATCTTTACCACAGATTTTCCGCATGTCTTTACGAGATAAACTGAGTAAGTCTTTGCCTTCAAATATAATTTTACTTTGATCATCAATTTTACTCTGACCTACAGGCAGTAATCCCATAGTTGCCAAAGAAGTTACCGATTTACCACTACCCGATTCACCGACTAAAGCAACAGTCGTATTAGCTGGAATATCAAAAGAAATTCCTTTTACGGTTTCAATATATTGCTTATCTTCACCTTTAAAACTTACTCGTAAATTTTTAACATGCAGTAACGGCGCATTCTTATTTTCTTGTTCGATCATTTGGAGCTTCCTCTTATTTTAGCTTTGGGTCTAACGCATCACGAAGTGCATCAGTAAACATTGAGAATGCCGTAACCAAAACAGCCATTGCGACAGAGGCTGCGACTAGCTGCCACCATTTACCTAAAAGAAGTTCACTTTGTGCTTCATTTAACATGCTGCCCCAAGACACCACACCTACTGGTACACCAAAACCCAAGAAACTCAAAATGACTTCAGATTTAATAAAAGACACTACCAAAATCGACATTTGAACCAAAGCAATATGGCTGACATTTGGAAAAATATGAATAAACATACGGCGGAAGTGTCCAACACCAATTGCTTTAGCAGCCAGCACATACTCACGTGCGGTATGTTTCATATATTCGGCACGAATTAGCCGATAAACACCCGTCCAGCCCGTTAAACCTAAGATCAGAACAATAGATAAAATGCCTTTTTGTTGAAGTACGGCAGCAATGGCAAGTACTAATAACAAATACGGAATCGAGGTAAAAATGTTGTAAAACCAGTTGAGAATATCATCCACCCAACCCCCAAAATATCCTGAAATTGCGCCTAAAAGCGTACCAATACCTACCGCAAGTAAAGCAGATATCACCCCAACAATAATTGAAGTTTCAGCACCTTTAATTGTTTTCTTTAAAACGTCTTGCCCCCACTTATCAGCTCCAAATACAAGAGTGCTTTTCAGTTGGGTTTGCTGATCTAAAAGATGCCCGCCAAGTTGGTGATCAATGGCTTTCATATCATCGGCTAAAGGGTCAACTACGCCATAGTAGTCAATCGCGCCTCCGGAGCTATTCTCTTGCTTAATTTCAGCCTTGAGTTGATGGATTACATCTTTTAGAGGGTCTACTGGGTTTTCGGGTAATTCCTCGTCAACCGCCGCTGCATTTTGTCCAGCATCTGTTGTCTTATCTGCACCTATAAATGTGGGAGGTGCGTAGCTCACTGCAACTTCTTTATTCCAATCAGATGCAATCACACCCGTCATTGATAGAACCAAGATAATAAAATAAAGCAATACAATCACTAGCGATGACATTGCGATTTTGTCGGCCCGAAGACGTCGCATGGCAAGTTTCCACAGGCCAGATGAATGAGCTTCGGCTTTTGTTTGTTTTTTTCTTTTTGATAAAACGCTCAGCATAGCCCACCTACTTCAACTGTACACGTGGATCAACCACTTTGTAGACCAAATCGGCAATCAGGTTAAAAATCATGGTTGCAGCTGCGATATAAACTGTAATTGCCTTTATGACAGGAAAATCACTTCGCTCAACTGCAATAATGACCTCTCGACCAATACCCGGAATACCAAAAAAACGTTCAATTAAAAATGCGCCTATGAGTAATGCAGGTAAAGTTGACATCACATCAGTAATAATCGGAATTGAAGCATTACGAAGTACATGTACACCTAAAATTCGACTTTCACCTACACCTTTGGCATGTGCTGTTCGAACATAATCCTGATTAATTTCATCAAGTACAAAACTACGATACAAACGTAAGGTAGGTGCAATACTCACAACCAACATGATTAAAATTGGAAGTAAGGCAAATTTAAATAAATTCTCGGTAAAGGTGTCACTCCAGCCTTGCACAGGAAACCAGCTCAGCTGATAAGCCAGAACATATTGAAAAACAATGATGTAAACTAAAATACTAATTGACATAGCAATGGTACATAGCATCATCACCATACGGTCGGTTAGAGAGCCACGTACCGCTGCAACAGCCAATGCCAAAATAATTGAAATAACCGTCTGTAAAATAGTGAGTGGGATTAAAAGCGTTAACGATGGCCCTAATCGAGTTAAAATAATTTGGGAAACAGGTTCACCCGTACTCCAACTCGCGCCATAGTCAAAAGTGAGAATCTGCTTAATAAAAATCCAGAGCTGAACGTAATAAGGCTGATCGACACCCAGCTGTTTACGAATGTTTTCAATCTGTTCAGGATTAGACATCTTACCTGCTAAAATATAGGCAGGATCTCCACCGACCCAGTTAAAAAGAATAAAAATAAGTAAGACTACCCCCAACATGGTTGGAATCATCTGCCATAAACGCCGAATAACATATGCCAGCATAGTAATAATTCCTTATTTAACCCGTTGTCCGGTAATTTCATTAAAGAACGCTTTGTTATCAGGTTCACGGCCAAGGAAATCTTTAACCAATTCAGCTGCTGGTTTTTGACTACCCTGCGATAAAATCGTTTGACGGTAACGCTGCCCAACTTGTGGGTTATTAAGGTTGTCCCCATAGGCAGAAAGCATGTCTAAAGCTAAAACCTCAGACCACATATAGCCGTAATAACCTGCTTGATATCCCCCCATCAAATGTCCAAACTGCCCAGGAAACTCTGTTGTTGGTACATAACCTAAAGCTGTAGCAGCTTCCATTTTTTGCCAATTTTCTAAAGGGTTTACTTTTAAAGCATCAGCAGTATGAAGTGACATATCGTACTGTGCATAAAGAGTTTGACGCGCATAACGCAAGCCACGTCCATAGTTATGTACTGCTTTTAAACGGGCAATTAATTCGTCATCAACACGTGGACATGCTGGATCACAATAATCAGCCACTTTAGATAAGGTTTCTTTACGGCGTGCCCACTCTTCATACATTTGAGACGGTGCTTCTACAAAATCCCGCTCTACAGATGTTCCAGACTGACTGGCATAACGTGTATTTGATAAAATGCCATGTAAAGCATGACCAAACTCATGAACAAAAGTTTCTAGCTCATCACTGTTTAACCCTTTGCGGTTAAAGTTGGTGACTAATGCTGAAACTGGCAATCGGTTAGTTAAAGTGCTGCCACCGTATACTCCCCAAACCGCGGCATGGCCATACTTCCCTTCACGAGGGAATTTATCCATATATAGACCGCCCAAAAGTTTGCCTGTCTTTTTATCAACTACATCGTAATATTCAACTTCGCTCTGCCATGCTTTAACTTTGACAGGTTTAAAATCAATACCATAAAGGTCAGATGAAATAGCAAACAACCATTTTTGAGCAGCTAAAGTTGGGAAGTAATCACGAAGCTTTTCTTGATCAATCTGATATTTATTCTTACGAAGTTTTTCGCTCCAGTAAGCTTCACTCCAACGGGTTATCTCGGTTTTTTCTAACGGCGTTTTTAATGTTTGCGCTTTAAATGCACGTAGTTCTTCTACTTCTTTGCGTTCAAGTGGTGCTACTGTTTTTTGGACTTCTGCTAAAAATTGATTTACAGCCTCAGGCGTTTTAGCCATACGGTCTTTTAAAACCCAATCTGCATAACTTGCTTTTCCAAATAACTGAGCAAGCTCATAACGCAAATCAATTGCTTGTTTGAGTAGTTTTAAATTTTGCTCAGTACCGCGTCGAGTAAAGGCAATTTGATATCTTTTCCGGGCATCATCATTATCTGCCAATTCCATAAAAGGACGATATTCAGGATATTCAAACCCTAATAAATAATTGCCTTTAGCATTTTTCTTTAATGCTGAAATATAACTTTCGGGTAAACCCTTCATCTCTTCTGGAGTAAATTCAAGTTTCTCCGGATTATCGCGGATTTTGCGGGCATATTCTTGTTCAAGTTTAGTCAACTCATCCAGAATAGCCTTCATTCTTGCACGTTTTACAGGTTCAAGTTGAACACCTGTGTCTTCAAACTGATCTAGAATATCTTGGCGGTATTTTTGGTCAATTGGGTCTGTTGCTTGTGTATTTTTGATTAGGTTATATAGCTTCGGGTTCTGAAATATATCAGTGTGAAACTGATTAATTTTGATTTCACAGTCTTCTGCTGCCTTACGTAACTTTGCATCTGGGTCTACATTACTATATAGACTTATCGGACCTGAGAAATCTTCAAAATGCGCAAAAATTTTATCCCATTTTGCCAATATAGGCGCCGCTGCTGTATTATTTTTAACAGGCGTTTTTTCAAAAATTTTAATCTGTTGCTGAATCTTTTTTAAATTAGCATCGCACCATGCTGGAAGTTGTTGGGCTTTAAGTAATGGCAAAGTAGGACGTGTTGTCTCTGCCGCTGCAAACTGACTTATGCCTATTGCCACCATACATAAAGTAGTCATTTTCAGTGCATTTTTTTTCATCATATCTCCAATTTTTTTTCATTTAATGATTAGATTTCGTATTTGTATCAATATCGAAGTACATCCATTCAGCATGTAAAATCGGATGCTTCTTATATCCAATGATTCTTGGTTGAGCCAACATATTTCGATAACGTGCATACAACACTTGCACTGGCATATACACTTCCAATAAACGTGTCATTTTTCGGTAAATCACGTCTCGTTCTGGGCCAGGTTTAATTTGTTGAGACTGACGGTATAATTGATCAAACTCAGGTATTGAACCGCAAGACCAGTTGGTCATATGGGTATTGGGACCATAAAAATTCTGCATAAAATTATCCCCATCCGGATAATCGGCAATCCATGCAGAAGAACCAAACATTCCGT
This sequence comes from Acinetobacter sp. 161(2023), assembly GCF_037027805.1. Taxonomy (NCBI): domain Bacteria; kingdom Pseudomonadati; phylum Pseudomonadota; class Gammaproteobacteria; order Moraxellales; family Moraxellaceae; genus Acinetobacter; species Acinetobacter sp. 161(2023). Next base: position 77,562 of record NZ_JAZEYD010000002.1, read on the forward strand.
CACACTGTTTTTGTGCCCGAATGAGATCTGAAAAAAGCATTGGCTTGTACACCATACGGATATTCAAACTGTCCAAGTTCTTTTTCCAAAGCTCAGCGCTTTGCTGTCCAATACTGTCATTACGCGCCATATATTCAATGACCAGAGGCTTCCCGTTTGGTTGCGTACGCCAACCTGATGCATCTTTTTTGTAGTTATATTTATCTAATAATAGATTTGCTGCTTTTACCGAATATGGGGTACTGCTTCTATATTGAGGATCAGCCCCCACCACACCTGGTGGTACTGGAAAATGTAGACGCTCTGCATCGCTATTACGTACTAATTTAATTTCTTGATCTATTGAACGAGACATTGCAATTGCACGGCGTAAAGCAATCTTTTCTTTACTCATTCCACCTACGACTGGATTTTTAAGGTTCCAATAGTTGTAACTAATTTCCGGATCAACAATACGAGATAAGTGCACGCCTTCTTTTGCAAGCTCAGGTCTTAACTTCCCGTCTTTAATGGCTTTCGAGACTAATTGCCCTTCAAGTTGAATGATATCAACTTCACCACGTTGGAATGCTAACCATCGTGACTGGTTTTCTTCCATTACCTGAATATCAATTGTGCCGATTTGAGGCATTTGTTTACCTTTGAGGCGTTTCACAATTGCTTGATCCTCAGCACTACTGGCTACAAAGTTCCAAGTAAAACCGCGATAATCTGGATTCGCTTTTAAAACAATACGCGAAGCAGGCACCCACTTACTGAGTATATAAGGTCCTGTCCCTACTGGATGCCCCATAACAAAGCCAGATTTATCTTTATATTTTTCGATAACTTCACGTGCTACAGCCCCTGTAGGGTCATGTGCTAGTAATAAAGGAAAGTTATAATCAGGCTTCACTAACCGAATAACCAAGGTGTACTTATCAGGTGTTTGTAAACCGCTCACACTTTGATCGTAGTTAAACTTTCCTGTTTTACTGGCTGATTGTACTAATGCATCCATACCTTCAATTTTGTTCTCCAACAACCAGCTATTTGGCGAACGTAAATTTGGGTCCAATAACCGCTTAAAAGAGTACGCATAATCATAAGCCGTTAACTCTCTAGGTTTACCTTTAAAAACAGGGTCTGGTGTAAAATAAATGCCTTTTTTAATGTGAATAGTATAAGTCAGACCATCTGCACTCACTTCTGGCATAGCGGTTGCGATTTGGGGAATAAGCTTTGCTGGCCTTGCTAAATAATCATAAGTATATAAAGTTTCAAATATCGAAGTGGTTACATGTGCCGAATATAAGTCATGGATATAAGCTGGGTCGAAACCTGTTTCAGCTGTTGGGAACGTATAATGTAAAACTTTATTTGGATCGGCTGGGCTTTTGGCAAAAATAGCATTAGAGCTAGTTAATGCCATACTGGCAAATAATAGACCGATACTACAATGCTTGAGCTTTTGTTTTAAATTTTCAGTCATGATGTTCTTTATCTAAACTTATTTTTTAATAGGAGTAATATCAAGATATTGCCAGTTTGTATTCATCATCGGGTGAGGTTTAAAACCCTGAACTTGTGGCCGTATCAACCAATTACGAATTCGAGTTACATGAATAATCCACGGATTATCAGCTTCAATCTGGCGATTGAGCTTTTCATAATATGGTAGACGTTGTTGCGGTGGTAAATGAATGGCCTGAGTATAAAGAGCATCGTATGTTTTAGACTGGTAACACGCATGGTTTCCTTGACCTGCATTTGGACCATATAGTAATTGTGCAAAATTATCTCCTTCAGGATAGTCAGCAATCCATGCTCCACTCCACATCATATATTTACATTGAGTTGCAGCTTTTAAGTTATCTGCAAAATTACTCACTTTAAAATCAGCACGAATGCCTATCGCATCTAAATTTTTTTTCCAAAGCTCTGAGTGAATAACTGATGCTGAGCTATTCTCATTATTAATTTTTAAAACTAAAGGTTTGCCATTTGGTAAGGTCCGATAGCCATCACCCCCTTTTTTATAACCATAATAATCAAGTAGTTTATTTGCTAACAGCGGATTATATCCTACGCTACTTTTATACTTCGGGTTATATCCGTTTACACCTTCAGGTATAAACATTTCTGCTCTAACAGCCTGACCTTTATATGCCTGTTTTATGCTTTCTTTTTGGTCATAGGCCAAAGTAATTGCCCGACGAAGCGCTATCTTTTCAGGGCTAAAACCGCCAATCACCGGATCTCGCATATTCATCATGGTGTAGGTCATTTCGGGTTCCTTATATGGGAAGTGCTTAACTCCTTTTTTTTGAAAAGAAGCTTTAAGCTGATTTCCATCTAAAGCTTGAGGAACGGCATCTGCTGTAAGTCTGTCAAAATCTAATTGACCCGATTGAAAAGCTAGCCAGCGTGACTGTTGCTCTTCAATAATACTAACCACCACCTTGCCAACTTGCGGCATTTTCTTTCCAGACATTTCCTTAACAAGCTGGTTATCCCACGGTGTTCCTGTTGACTTAAAGTTCCAGACAAAACCCCGATAATCAGGATTGGCAACCAATTCGACCTTACTTCTTGGAACATATTTACTCAACATGTAGGGTCCGGTCCCCACTGGATGCATACCAATACGGTCACCGTAATAGTCAACAGCCTCTTTAGCGACTGCCCCAAATGTAATATAGGCAAGAATATAAGGAAAATTAAAATCTTGGCGAGTCAACGTAAATTGTAGAGTATATCGGTCAATCGCTTTAAGCCCTGCAATTGATGCAGCATAATCAAATTTTCCAGTTTTCTTTGCTTGAGCTACAACTACATCAGCTCCTACTAATTTACCATCAAGAAAAGAAACGGAAGGTGCTCTATTTTTAGGGTCTAAAATACGTTTAATCGAATAAATATAATCTTCAGCTACAAGTTCACGACGTTTACCTTTAAAAGCAGGATCATCGGTAAAATAAATACCTGGCTTAATTTTAAAGATATAAACTTTACCGTCTTGTTCAACCTTAGGCATGCTTTCAGTCGTATAAGGAACCAGTTGTACAGGACGGGCTAAATAGTCATATTTAAGTAAAGGCTCAAAGATTGTTTCAGCAATACTTGCACTATAAAAATTGGTAGTTTTGACCATATCAAAACCATCATCTGGCGCTTCATAAGCAACATGTAATATTTTGTTTGGTTGTGCAGGCGTTTGGCCGAAAGCACAAGAAACTGATGTAATAGCCAGACTTAAAATGGCGAGCTTAAAAAATTTTAATTTCAAGTTCATATCCACATAACTAATTTTTTTAAAAGATATTAACCTTTTGAGTAACATCTAAATCTGCATAAGAAAAGTTCTTTTTTTAGCAGATAGGCCTATTTGGGAATTGGAATTCACTTTCCTTTATCATCTTTTTATTTGATCAAATGGAAAAATAAATTCAAGTACCCAGAGTTTTGTAACTACTGAATATAAAGCGAATTTCATGCCATATTTTCTATTTAAAAATAATTCACATAGAGATATTTAAAATTTACATTTTTATTAGGCACTTAAATCCGTTTGAACTATATAAATAAAAGTAAGTTTTTGCCAAATATTATATTTGTATATGTTAATCATTTAACATCTTAAATGCACAAAAAAAATACATTGATGATTCATTATGAATCATATTGATTCATTTATTTTAAGGAAAAATACAATCATAATAATTTGATATATAAGTAAAATTGTATAAAAACCCTTTATAACAAATAGTATAACATTACATATAAGAAAGTTCTAAAACGATACATTTTTATTTATTAAGTATGTGAAGTGTCCATTAATGTATATTTTTTATACAAATAAATTTGAAACTTTTAGCCAATATGAAAATATTTGCCAAACGGAAAATTTATTTTATCTCAAAAGAAACCAAGGCATGGTACTCAAACATAATAAAATCAATATTTATCAATATTTTGCATAAACTAAAAAAAGAAAAATATATAGTTGGCACTTGCTTTGCTTAAAACCATTCCAGCAATATCGCTAACTACAACAAAAAGGGATCACGTCCACGATGAAAAAAAAATACAATGTTCGATCTCAGGTAACCCCCATGATCGGCAAGACAATACTTAAATTAAGCACCCTTAGTTTAAGCATGATGTGTCTTACCATGGCACAAGCAGCAGAAACGGAACAAACAAGTAATGATGATAAACCAGCAAAAGTCGTAAAAGTTGCCGTTACAGGTTCTTCAATCAAAGGGGTTGCCGCACAAAGTGCTTCACCCATTACTGTTGTAAAAGTTGATGAAATTTTAAAACAAGGGGTAACTACAACTGAAGAAGCCTTAGCCAAGATTAGTGCAAACCAATCAAACTTTGTCACTGCAAACAATGTGGGCACTAGTAAAACTGTGGGGTCGGCAGCAAACCTTAGGGCTTTAGGAGCAAATAAGACACTTATTTTACTGAATGGTCGTAGATTAGCGGCAAATGCATACGATAGTGGAGTGACAAATTTAAATATTATTCCACTCGCCATGTTAGATCGTATTGAAGTTTTACGTGATGGTGCCTCATCCATTTATGGAACAGATGCAATCGGTGGGGTTATTAACTTCATTACTAAAAAGCAGTTTACGGGTCTTAACTTAACTGCTGGATATCAAAAGCCAGAAGAAAAAGGTGGAGATCAACAAGACTACAGTGTCTTTGGTGGTTTTGGTGACTTAGAGGAAAATGGCTTTAACGTTTTTGGGGTTGTCGATTACCGAAAAGGCGATGATGTTCTGGCCAAAGATCGTAAGGTCAGTCAACGCGGAGGGATATTACCTGAATTAGGGGTCAATAAAACCAGTAGTGGTTCATTCCCTGCCAATGTTCCTGGTTTAGGTAACCCTTATGCATCCACAGGTTGTGGTACTGATCCTTTAGTAAGCAGTCCTGATGGCAAAACATGTAGATATAACAGCCAAGCGGTCATTGGAATTGTTCCAAAGACAGAAGATATTTCTGTAATGGGCCGTGCAACTTTTAAACTCAGCGATAATTTTAATGCGATTGCCGAATACTTATATGCAAGAAATGAGGTCACTACTTCGGTCGCACCAGATGTATTTTTTGATTTAACCCTAGACCCTAATAGTAAATATTACCCAGGAAATGGCATAACCCCTGCGCTTGCTGGTGCATCAGGTCCTCTTGATCTTTACTTACGTTCACAAGCTGGCAATCGTATAAGTAACAGTATTAATCAATCACATAGATTATTTGCTGGTATTGAAGGTGAAACGCATGGTTGGGATATTAATTCAGGGGTTACATATGCGCATAGTAGTGCTTCCGATGCAATCTTAAGTGGCTATTTAAACTATGACAAAACTCAAGAAGCTTTAAACAATGGTACTTTAAATCCATTCGGACCTCAGAACTCTGAAGATGCTGGTGTATGGAATCAACTAGGCGTTAAAGGCAAATATTTAAAAGCCAACCTAGATACAACCACTGTCGATTTCACTGCAAGTCGACCTATATTTAAACTGCCAGCAGGTGATGTCGGATTCGCCGTTGGGGCAAGCTATCGTTATGAAGATTGGACTTCAAAAGTAATTGCAGATGTTGCTCGACTAGCTCCAAGTACTGGCAATGATCCGAACGAACCAGAAAACAAAGGTGATCGTAATATTAAGTCGGCATTTACCGAGTTTCATATTCCACTACATAAAACTTTAGAAGCTCAAATTGCTGCTCGTTATGACGACTACAGTGATTTTGGTAATACATTTAATCCGAAGTTTGCACTTCGTTGGGAACCCATTAAACAACTAATGTTCCGTACAACCTATAGTACAGGTTTCAGAGCACCTACACTTTGGGAAGTTGATGGGCCAAACTCAGTAACAAATACAGGTGGAACATATGACGATCCGGCACTTTGCCCTGGTGGAGTTGTACAACCCGGTGGTAAACAAGAACGCGACTGTAATATGCAGTTCAAACGACAAAATGGTGGGAACAAAAGTCTCAAACCAGAAGAATCAACATCTTTTACAGCAGGCTTAGTATTTGAACCTGTTAAAAATTTAGCCTTCACTCTTGATTACTTCAATATAGAAGTAGATAAGCAAATTGCCACACTATCGGAAGCTGCTATTTTTGCAGATCCAGTGAAATATGCAGATAAGTTTGTACGTAATGCTGATGGTTCACTCAATTATATTATTACTACACAACAAAATTTAGGTGGCATTAAAACGTCTGGTTTTGATGTGGGCTTAAGTTGGGTTTCTCCAATGACTGCTACAGGTCGATTTGGTTTCAATATCGATGGAACCTATGTAACAGATTACAAATATCAATCTGAACCAGGTGGTGACTGGAAAGGTGTTGCAGGATCATATAGTGGCTTAGATTATCAATCGATTATTTTACGCTGGAAACATACAGCCAATCTAAACTGGAACTATGAAAACTGGGCTTTAAACCTACAACAAAACTTCTCACGCGGTTATCAAGATCAAAACTCAAATGATCAAAACCATCGAGTCAGTGATTATACAACCTACAATATTTCAGGTACTTACAAAGGCTTTAAAAATCTGGAATTAACAGCAGGTATTAAAAATATGTTTGATGAAGATCCACCTGCTTCTAACGTAATTGATAACTTCCAAATGGGATATGACCCACGTTACGCAGATCCTTTAGGACGTACTTACTTTGTACGAGGTACATATAAGTTCTAAATGGTTGTTCTGCAAATATAACGCTCAACCGTTAATTTGCAGAACAAATACTCATTCTTAGCAAACAGTCATTTTAAAAAAATTGTTTGTCTACAGTTTCAGGAGTAACTATGGGCATGACTTTTACAGACATAGAAAATAAATCTGCCAAACGCCTTATTGGCATTGCCGCAGTACTTTTTCTGCATCTTATTGTTGCCTATATTCTGATGTCAGGTTTAGCAAACAATATTCAAAAACCAGCAGAAAAACCTGTGGAATTACAAATTATTCAGGATATTAAACCACCTCCTCCACCAAAACCAGAGGAGCCTAAACCTAAGGAAAAGCCACCTGAGCCACCCAAAATGGTAGAAAAAGTTGCCAAGGTCCCTGAGCCGCCTAAGCAAGTTGAGAAAGTAGCAACATCGGTACAAAAAACGACACCAGTAGCTCAACCAACTAAAGTTGCGACTCCTGCTCCAGCCGCGCCGGCTGCACCTAGTGCACCATCGCCAAGTCCAGTTGCAGCACCTGCTCCAGCGGCGGCTGCACCAGCGCCTAAACCAGCGGGTGCAACTCGTGGTGTTTCAGAAGGTTCGGCAGGCTGTGAAAAACCGGAGTATCCACGTGAAGCGCTGATGAATGAAGAACAAGGTACAGTGCGTATACGTGTTCTGGTTGATACATCTGGCAAAGTCATTGATGCCAAAGTGAAAAAATCAAGTGGCAGCAAAACCTTAGATAAAGCGGCAACTAAAGCTTACAGCTTATGTACGTTCAAACCAGCAATGAAAGACGGCGTGCCTCAGCAAGACTGGTATGAAATTGAATATCCATTCGTAATTGAATAAACAACTGAATTAGTAAGAAATTAAAAATATTGGAGATAATATGATGAAAAAATCAACTCAACCACTAGTACGTTTCGCTTCTGCAAGTTTAATCGCAGCATGCTCTTTACTCCCATTAAACTCAGTTTTTGCAGAAGAAACGACTAATGCACCAGTTGCAACAGCAACCACTGAAGCAACTTCAAATACAAACACGCCGACTCCACCACCGAAGCCAGCAACAAGCGAAACTGTAAAAAACCCTTATGGTCTAGAAGCTCTTTGGCGTGAAGGAGATTTAGTCGCTAAATCTACCTTATTTATATTAGTACTGATGTCTATTGGTACGTGGTACATCATTGTCTCTAAATTCTTACAACAAGCTAGAGTAAAACGCCAAGGTAAAGAAGCAGAGAAAAGTTTTTGGGAAGCAACTTCACTAGATAATGCAGCTGATAATTTAGAACAAAGTAGCGCATATCGCTTTATCGCAGAAAAAGGCATTAACTCAACTAAATCGCACGGCGGCTCTTTACTTGAGCGAATAGATTTTAATACATGGGTGAGCATATCAATTCAACGCGCAATTGAAAAAATACAAAATCACTTAGGTGGTGGTTTAGCTTTCTTGGCAACAGTTGGATCTACGGCACCATTTGTTGGTCTTTTTGGTACGGTTTGGGGAATTTATCATGCATTAACAGCCATCGGCATCTCTGGTCAGGCATCTATTGATAAAGTCGCTGGTCCTGTCGGTGAAGCTTTAATTATGACAGCTATTGGTCTGGCAGTCGCAGTACCTGCTGTACTAGGTTACAACTGGCTGACTCGCCGGAATAAAGCAGTTATGGAAAATGTTCGTTCGTTTGGTTCAGATTTACATGCGGTTTTATTAAGTGGAGAAATTAATACCAATAATTCAGTTAACCGCAGCATTAAATAATGAGGAGTAAACATTATGGGTATGAGTGTTGGGTCTGAAGATGACGACGAAATGATTGGTGCAATTAATACGACACCTCTGGTTGATGTCATGTTGGTTTTACTTATTATTTTTCTTATTACGATTCCAGTAGTTACACATACGGTTCCGGTGAAACTACCAGAAGAAAAAAATACTCCATATGCAACCACACCTGAAAATATTCAACTTTCTGTGAACAAGAAAGGAGATATTTTCTGGAATGAAAGCTATGTGCCTAATAAAGAAATATTGCTATCAAAACTTCAAGCAGTTGCACAAAAGAGGCCTCAGCCAGAAGTTCATATTCATGGAGATCAGCTTACCCATTTTGAGGCAATAGATCAGGTGATTAGCACAACCAAACAAGCCGGTATTGGCAAAATTGCCTTTGTTACTACCCCACCAGCCTCCCAGTAATATTTTAAGGAGAATTTTATGGGTATGAATGTCGGTTCAAATAATGATGATGACGTTATGTTGGAAGTCAACATGACACCTCTTATTGATGTCATGTTGGTACTTATTATTATGTTCATTATTACCATCCCTGCACCAAACAACGCGATTAATATTAATTTGCCAAACGGCACACCACCTCCAACAAATGAAAAGCCACCTGAAGTGATTGATGTTCGTATTGATGCAGCAGGTAAAGTGTTTTGGAATAACCAACAGGTTTCTGACCGCAAAGCACTAGAGATTTTATTTCAAGGTGTTGTTGCTAAAAAAGATCAAGACCAGATCAAACTTAAACCTGACCAAATGGCTGAATATAAAAATGTAGCTATGGTCATGGCTACAGCGCAGCGTTTAGGTGTCACCAAAATTGGTATTGTGAGTAACAATTAAGTCATACATTTGATTTATTCTTCCAAATAAAAAAGCCTCCGAAGAGGCTTTTTTTATGACAGGCTGAGATTAGTCACCTGTATAACCTTTTAACTTTAAACGAGCAGCATGAAGTAACGGCTCAGTATAACCTGAAGGCTGTTCACAACCTTTGAAGATAAGGTCAGAAGCTGCTTGGAAAGCAATGTTGGTTTCAAAATTAGCAGCTATTGGTTTGTACAATGGGTCATTCGCGTTTTGCTCATCAACAATTTTTGCCATGCGTTTAAGCACTTCTTCAACTTGTTCACGAGTCACAATACCGTGACGTAACCAGTTTGCAACGTGTTGAGAAGAAATACGTAATGTTGCACGGTCTTCCATTAAACCTACGTTATTAATGTCAGGAACTTTCGAACAACCTACACCTAAGTCAACCCAACGTACAACGTAACCCAAAATACCTTGGCAGTTATTTTCAAGCTCATTGTTGATTTCTTCTGCTGACCAGTTTGTTTCTGGAGCAAACGGAGGAGTCAACAAGTCATCTAATGACAACATTTCTTCAGTTTTCAACTGATCTTGACGTGCTTTAACATTCACTTGATGGTAATGCATCGCATGAAGCACTGCACCTGCTGGAGATGGAACCCAAGCACATGAAGCACCCGCATTTGGATGTGCGGCTTTAGTTGCCAACATATCTTTCATGCTATCTGGTTTTGGCCACATGCCTTTACCAATTTGTGCTTTACCTTGTAAACCAGTCTTCAAACCAATTGCAACGTTACGGTTTTCGTAAGCAGCAATCCATTTTTGTGTTTTTACAGCCTCTTTACGCACAACTGGCGCAGCTTCCATTGACGTATGAATTTCATCACCAGTACGGTCCATGAAACCAGTATTAATAAAGATCGTGCGGTCTTTTGCAGCAGCAATACAGTTTTTCAAGTTTACAGATGTACGGCGCTCTTCATCCATAATACCGATTTTTAACGATTTAGGTGGTAATCCAATCGCCTGTTCAGCACGTTCAAATAACTCTACAGCAAACGCAACTTCTTCTGGACCATGCATTTTTGGTTTAACAATATACATAGAACCTTTACGAGAGTTCTTATTTTCGTTTTCACTACGGATGTCTGCAACTGATAACAATGGTGTTACCAATGCATCCATAATACCTTCGAAAATCTCTTCACCATCTACCAAAATAGCTGGGTTAGTCATCAAGTGACCTACGTTACGAAGTAACATAAGTGAACGACCATGAAGTTTTGTCGTGCCACCAATTAAGTTTTTAATTTCACGATCTTTATTTAAATCACGAACAATCGTTTTACCATTTTTCTCGATAGATTCTTGAAGCGTACCTTTCATTAAACCTAACCAGTTACGGTAACCTTCAACTTTTTCTTCAGCATCTACTGCCGCAACAGAATCTTCTAAATCCTGGATGGTCGTTACAGCTGCTTCGAATGTTAAGTCTTTAACACCCGCTAAATCAGTTTGACCAATTGGGCTAGATGCATCAATTTCGATAATGACATGAAGACCATTACTTAGAAGAACAACTTCTTTAGGATTCGCTTCTTCACCGTTGAAACCAACGAACTGAGCTTCATGAGCTAAACCTGTTTTTGAACCATCTTTCAAAGTCACAACAAGTTTATTTTGCTCAATTGCATATTTTGTCGCATCTGCATGTGAGCCTTCTGCGAGTGGGAAAACTTCATTTAAGAAATTTTTAGCAAACTCAATTACTTTTGCACCACGTACAGGATTATATCCTTTCCCTTTTTCAGCTCCGCCTTCTTCAGAAATTACATCGAAGCCGTAAAGTGCATCATATAAAGAGCCCCAACGAGCATTCGCTGCATTTAAGCTATAACGTGCATTACGTACAGGTACAACTAACTGCGGCCCTGCCAATAATGCGATTTCTTCATCAACATTTTCAGTTGTAATTTGAAAGTCTTCAACTTCTGGCAATAAATAACCAATTTCAGTTAAGAACGCCTTATAAGCACCTAATTCAAATTTATTGTTACGGTGCCATTCATCAATTTTTGCTTGTAATTCATCACGCTTAGCCAATAATGCTTTATTTTTTGGGCTAAGATCGACAACAACTTGCTCAAAGTTCTTCCAGTAAGTTTCACTATCTAAACCAGAACCTGGTAAAGCTTCATTTTCGATAAAATCGTAAAGTTCTTTAGCAATCGCTAACTTGCCTTTTTGAATACGTGCAGTCATTGTCTTTCCTGAAGTTGCTACTTTTTATACCAAGAGAATCCTAGTATACCGATTTAAATTAAGCTGAATACTAATATCACATTCCTAAATAGTGAGCATTTTCCCTTGCAAAAATATTGACAAAGATAAATTTTTCTATATAGGAAATATTAAAATTCTAACTAGGATTCCCAACAATTTATTCAATATTTAAAGATACTGAAACTAGACTTTTTGTTAACAGACAAAAAATTTCACTATCTTATTTTTCTAAAGCGTATTTAGTTATATCAAACTTTGCAGCATGAAAAAGCATTATTTCACTAAATTTATCTATTTTTGTTGAAAAAAAAGCGCCCTATATAGAGCGCTTTTCATATCTATTTTTTATGTGTTTTTAGCTTCATCAATATGACGGTGTTCTGAATGCAAATATTCATCTGATTGCATTTCTAACAAACGCGAGCGAGTACGCTCAATTTCAAATGCTAACTTTTCACCTTGATAAATATCAATAATACTATCTTGAGACGTTAAAAGTAATTTTACTCCACGGTCATAAAATTCATCGACTAAATAAATAAAACGACGTGTCCCTTCAGACAAGAAATCTGTTAAATGTGGAACATTACTTACCAGAACCGTATTATAGATATTTGCAATTTCAATAAAATCTGCTGGGCTACGCGGTTTAAAGCAAAGTTCAGAAAACTCACACCACAACACATCTTCGGTATGCCCTAGAGTCTCGACAATACGATTATTAATTACAATTGGTTCTTGAGAATGAGCTTGTGTATGCGTTAAAGCGCTAAAACGTTCCGACATCCAACTTTGGACTTCATTACTTAATGGCGACTTAAATAATTGAGCTTGTTTTAATACACGTAAACGATAATCTACACCTGCATCTACATTTAAAACAGTGCAATTCTTTTTAACCATTTCAATTGTTGGTAAAAAGCGATCACGATGAATACCGTTTTTATATAAACCGTCTGGTGCAATATTTGATGTTGCAATTAATGTCACACCACGAACAAATAATTTTTGAAATAAATCACTTAGAATCATTGCATCAGTTACATTTGATACAAAAAATTCATCAAAACAAATAACGACTGCATCTTTATAAATTTGGTCAGCCACGATTTCAAGTGGATTACGTTGGCCTGAAAGCTTATTTAACTCTTTATGAACATGTTGCATGAAATGATGAAAATGCATACGTGTTTTACGGCGAAACGGCACTGACTCATAAAATTGATCCATAAGCCAAGTTTTTCCACGCCCTACTCCACCCCACATATAAACACCGTTAGGTGAGGTTTGGCGGCGAAAACGACGGAAAGCTTTTTTAGAGGCTTTATAACGGTTTAAAAGTTCTTTCCATACACGGTCTAATTCTTGCACTGCCTGTGCTTGCGCTTCATCTGCCATAAACTGGCCTGAAGCTAAAGCCTCAGCATAGCGTTCTGCTGGGGAAGAAGGTGAGAATGCAGTACTATGAGAAGATTTTAAATTTAACATATCGTTTTATTTCAATTTTAACTGATAGGAGTATAGCGAACATTTTGTTCAACCACATTAGCTTTTAGCATCAAGAATTACGACGATGATTCTTTGCCATATTGTCGAGGACTCTGTCCAAACCATCGTTTAAATGCATGATTAAATGCCGCTGGTTCAGAATAACCGAGCAATTCGGCAATAACCTCTATTGAGTATTCTCTATATTCCATAAGCTTTAATGCCTTATTCTTGATAATTTGTTCACGAATTTGCTTATAACTCGTATTTAACTGTTGCAGTTGATGCCTTAATGTCCTTTCAGGCATTTTCAATGCAAAAGCTGTTTCCGCCATGCTCGGGATAATTCCTTGTTGCAACTCAAGATAATCTTGCACACATTGTATGATATGTGGAGTTTGGTGATCTTGTTGATTTAATCTTGTTATTTCTGTAATACATTTTGATTCATAAATACGATGTGTAATGATATCCGCAGAAGGGATTTTGATTTCAAGCACATCCTTGCTTAGGCTAAATGCCGCATATTTACCATTAAAATGTACATCATCGCCATAATATGCAAAATAGCGAGATAAAGTATCTGAATCAGTTGGTTTTTCAAATGGAAGTTCTATACGCATAGCGGGCATTTGTAATCCCATCATCGTATAAATATCTTGAATAAATTTATAAGTTCCTGAAACTTCACATTGGGCGCGCAACTGTCCCACTTGGGTTTTCAAATCAACAGGCAAATAATTTAAAATGGTACGTTCATCGGTTTCGTAGAGGCCTAAAGCACCAAACAAATGAGTAAGTTTTTGATATTGGATCCCTTTGTTTAACGCAGTTTGCACATCATTACTTGTTACAAGCAACATCAGCAAGGGTCCATAACCAGCTAAAGCGTAATGCTGGCCAATAAATAGACCCTTCTCAGGCTCAACATTTTCACTAATAATTTGTTGAATATCCCATTCTAGGCGATCATGAATTGTGGAGCTCGGATCTAAAGCATCAACCTTAATTCCTATACCAGCCAAACGTGAGTCGACATCAATGCCTGCATTGCGCATTCCTTGAATTAAATACATTAAACCAAGTATCGACCGTTTCATTCTTCTATCAATTTCCCTAGACTCAAATGTTTTACTATAAAGAAGAAAGAAAATTAATTGCCGAATCTATCAATTTTCACGTCGATCCAATCATGTTTAAACTGCTCAAAAAACGTTAGTCTTGCATGCAATCCTCTTTTCAGCTTATGCAGGGTTTCCAATGTTAAACGCAAAGCAAGATGCTATTCAAAAAACTAAAATCGCTATTATTGGTGCTGGATTTGGTGGCCTAGCAATGGCAATCCGTTTACTGCAAAATCAACAACAAGACTTTGTTATTTTAGAAAAATCAAATGATGTGGGCGGAACATGGCGAGAAAATCGCTATCCAGGCGCAGCATGTGATGTTCAATCTCATATGTACTCCCTCTCTTTTGCTCCCAAAACTGACTGGTCAAAACGCTATGCTGAAGCACCAGAGATTTTTCAATATATTCAAGATATTACAGAAAAATATAAGATTAAAAATTACTGTAAGTTCAACCACGATGTAACTCATATCCAATATGATGAGATGCGTCACGTGTGGACTTTAGATTTTAAAAATCAGCCTTCGATTGAAGCTCAATTTGTAGTTTTTGCATCAGGCCCCCTACACATCCCACAAATCCCTCATATTCAAGGCATCGAAAAATTCAAAGGAAAAGTTTTTCACTCTTCACAGTGGGAGCATGACTATAACCTAAACGGTAAATCAGTCGCTTCGATTGGTACAGGTGGTAGTGCAATTCAATATATTCCGGAAATAGCTAGAGATGTTAAGCAGCTCTATGTATTTCAACGGACTGCTGCTTGGGTGATACCCCGAGATGAGCGCAAATACTCAGGTTTAAGTAAAGCATTATTCAAATCTTCTAATCTTTATCGTCAAATTCATCGTAGTCGTCTTTATTGGAGTAATGAGTCGCGCGTTGTACCCATTGTTCAACCCCAAATTATGAAATATGGTCAAAAGTTGGCAGAAGCTTTCATTCGCTTCCAAGTGAAAGATAAAGAGGTGGCCAAAAAACTCACACCAGACTTTGTGATGGGATGTAAACGTATTCTTATTTCAAATAAATACTTCCCTACATTTAACCGTAAAAATGTTGAGCTACTAACGGATGGTATTCAAGAAATTAAAGAAAACAGTATCATTACTAAAGATGGTAAAGAACGGTCTATTGATTGCTTAATTTACGGTACAGGTTTTATTACTGACCCACGTATTTACTTGAAACATTTCACTTGTATTGGACGCAATCAAATCGAGTTAAAACAAGCATGGAAAGATGGTGCAGAAAGTTATTATGGCATTATGACTAAAAACTTTCCTAACCTATTCCAATTAGTCGGCCCTAATACAGTATTAGGTCATAATTCAGTTATTTTTATGATTGAATCTCAAGTAAATTACATTTTACAACTCATTCAACTCGTAGAAAAGTCTGGGCAAAAAGCAATTGAGATCAAACCAGAAGTTCAAGATGCTTTTAACGAACGGGTTCAAACTCAGCTTCAAGGGACTGTGTGGCAAGCTGGAGGCTGTAGTAGCTGGTATCAATCTGCCGATGGAAAAAACTTTTCTCTATGGCCAACCTATACATGGAAGTATTGGTTAGAAACGCGCAAAGTTAATCCTAAAGATTACTTACTCTTAAATAAAAGCGCACAGAGCTATGCAGCTTAAAGTGTTCAAGACATAATAGGTGGGTTAAAAACAATCCACCTATTATTATATGCAATCTTTTTATCTCATCATTCAAATTTTTTTAGCACTCGCTTCCGGCTATTTTCTAGCACCCAAACTATCTTTAAATATCCAAAAGTTTATTTTTAAAATACTACCCTATTTTTCTTATATTCTCTTAGCAAGTGTAGCTTTAGAATTAACGCTAGCACTTGATCAAATTGAGAATCCTTCTGCCATAGTTCCACCAGCTATAATTATTGCGCTAACCACATCTTTTGGTTCTTTTTTTACATGTTTATTGGTTTATACAATTTTTGATAAACAAAGTGTGAAAGGAAAAATCTCACTTCAACTTTTTGTAAATGCTTTAAAGAATATTGCAAAAGCCTTTCTTGCCTTGGGCGTCGGTATTCTATTAGGAGCTATCGCCACTCAATTCAATTCACATATTTCATTTAATAGTTGGTATTTATTATTACTATTTATTTTCTTAATTGGTATTGAACTTGCCTTCACTCACTTCAACCGTACATGGTTAAGCTGGAAGATCTTGATCGTACCTTTAGCCGCTTTTATAGGGTCATGTATCGCAGGCTTCATCAACTACTTTTTGCTTAACAAACATTTTGCACTGAATGAGACGTTAGCATTAGCACAAGGTTATGGTTGGTATTCAATGTCAGGTATCTTATTTACGCAATTGCGCTCGGCAGAACTAGGTGGTATCGCATTATTAACTGATTTATTTAGAGAAATTGTTGCTATATTTTTAATGTATACAATGGGATGGCGCTTTCCACGCCCTGCTATCTCGAGTGCTGGCGCAACATCAATGGATGTTACATTAGCTATGGTAAAGCAGTCATGTGGCACACATTATGTACCACATGCCATGATGAGCGGCTTATTATTAAGCCTACTCGCTCCGCTATTAATTAGCTTATTTCTAAATTTTTAAGCAATTGAAGCAAAAATAGACTTCAACATTTCTGTTGGATTTTCTGCTTTAGTAATCGGTCGACCAATGACCAAATGTGTAGAACCATCAAGCATAGCTTGATTCGGGGTCACAATACGTTTTTGGTCGTCAGCATTTGTCCCTTCTGGACGAATACCCGGTGTTACTAAAGAAAAGTCTTGTCCAATCAATTCACGAAGAATTTTAGCTTCTTGTGCAGAACAAACCACGCCATCCAAGCCACTTTCTTTAGTGAGTTTAGCTAAGCGCTTTACGTGCTCTACCGGTTCAACATCTAGACCAATATCTTTTAAATCCTCACGCCCCATTGACGTCAACACAGTAACTGCAATTAACTGAGTTTGATAATTGCCTGCTTTTAAACGCTCTACACAAGTTTCCATCATTTTACGGCCACCTGAAGCATGAACGTTGACCATCCACACTCCTAAATCAGCTGCTGCGCAAACAGCTTGAGCGGTAGTATTTGGAATATCATGAAATTTAAGATCAAGAAAAACTTCAAAGTTTTGTTCTTGAAGTTTTTTTACAACAGATGGACCTTCATGAGTAAAAAGCTCTTTACCCACTTTTACACGGCATAAAGTAGGATCAAGTTGTTCAACAATTTTTAAAGCGTCATATTGGCTTTTTGCATCTAACGCAACAATGATACTCAAGAGACTTTCTTCCATCACATAAAATCAGCATCATTATAATAGACAAGTCATCAAGTAATAAAGGAATGTATAAGGAAGGCTTTTAAATTTAGAGACAATAATGCCAAGGGGACTATTTTTTAGAAAAATAAAAAGAAGAAAATGCGAATAAATTAAGAAATATACTACTCTTTACTCGTGAATAAAGAGTAGTGTTCGAATTATAACGGAGTAGAATTTTTATCTTGGGGATAAGCATCTAAAACGGTTTTTTCATGTCTTACATTTGCAGCAGCTTCTGCTGCTGCAAATTGAGCAGTTTGAATCTGTTCTTTTCTCAAATAGTCGATATCTTTACGAAGACGTTTAATTTCCCAGCTTTTTTGAAACACTCTGAAAACTTGCACACCTAACAAAAGACCAACTACCGTTCCAAGTACTAATGTGAGTAGCAATAATAAGCCTAATCGCATAGCTGGAACTTGGGTAAATAACAAATCAACAGAAAGCTCTGTTGGATTTTGCAATACTAGTGCTAAAGAATAACCAAATACAACAATGAGCAATGCAATTAAAATATAACGCATAGGCACCCCGCTTATAAATTTTTTATTTATTTCCCGGACTCATTGACTGCATCACGCAGTGCTTTACCGGGTTTGAAATGTGGAACAGCTTTAGCTGCTACTTCTACTGATCTTCCTGTTTTAGGATTGCGACCAACTCTTGGGTCACGGTGGTGTAAAGCAAAGCTACCAAAACCACGGATTTCAATTCGATTATCAGTTGATAGTGCTTCTATCATTTGATCAATCATAATTTTAACCGCTTCTTCCACCAAAGGTTCAGCTAAGTGTGGGTTTTTTAGCGCAATGCGTTCAATCAAATCAGACTTATTAAGAGCTTCAGTAGTCATCTACGACCTCGTTATTTATTGCTACTCTATGTCGTCTGATAATAACCTGTTTAAATACAAAACGGTAGCGCAGTATGTTGAATACTAGGCTACCGTTTACAGTAATTTGTATAAAAAGTACAATTCCGTTACATGAAACTGTACTTTGTTAACCTATTACTTCATTTGTGCTTTAATCAAGTCACCAATAGTCTTAGGACCATTTTCTTGACTTGTTGTTGCTGTACGTAAAGTAGCAACTGCTTCTTTCTCTTCAGCTTCGTCTTTTGCTTTAACAGACAAGTTGATAGAGCGAGATTTACGATCAACGTTGATGATTTTCGCTTCAACTTCTTGACCAACTTCTAAGAACTTAGTTGCATCTTCAACGCGGTCACGGTTGATTTCAGAAGCTTTAAGAGTAGCTTCTACTTCGTCAGCTAACTTAACAGTTGCGCCACGAGCATCAACTGCAGTTACAGTACCTTTAACTAAAGCACCGCGTTCGTTAGCAGCTAAGAAATCATTGAACGGATCGCTGTTCAATTGCTTGATACCAAGGCTGATACGGTTACCTTCAGCGTCTACAGACAAGATAACAGCTTCAACAGTGTCACCTTTCTTGTAACGACGAATAGCTTCTTCGCCTTGCTCATTCCAAGAAATATCAGACAAGTGTACTAAACCGTCGATACCGCCGTTCAAGCCAATGAAGATACCAAAGTCAGTGATAGACTTGATAGTACCAGATACTTTTTCGCCTTTCTCATGAGCTTTAGCAAACTCTTCCCATGGGTTAGCACGAGTTTGTTTGATACCAAGGCTGATACGACGACGTTCTTCGTCAACTTCAAGAACCATAACATCAACTTCATCACCAATCTGAACAACTTTAGATGGGTGGATGTTTTTGTTAGTGTGGTCCATTTCAGAAACGTGAACTAAACCTTCAACGCCTTCAGCGATTTCAGCGAAACAACCGTAGTCAGTTAAGTTAGTTACACGAGCTTTAACGATAGAACCTTTAGGGTAACGGCTCATGATCGCTAACCATGGATCTTCGCCTAATTGCTTAAGGCCTAAAGATACGCGGTTACGCTCACGGTCAAATTTAAGTACTTTAACAGTAACTTCTTGACCAACTTCAACAACTTCTGAAGGGTGCTTGATACGTTTCCAAGCCATATCTGTGATATGGAGAAGACCATCAATACCGCCAAGATCAACGAATGCACCGTAATCAGTAAGGTTCTTGATTGTACCTGTAACTGTTTGACCTTCTTCAAGTTGAGCAAGTAATGCTTCACGGTCAGCAGAAGATTCTGCTTCCATAACAGCACGACGAGATACAACAACGTTATTACGTTTAGCATCAAGTTTGATTACTTTAAACTCTAACTCTTTACCTTCAAGGTGAGTAGTGTCACGGATAGGACGAGTGTCAACTAATGAACCTGGTAAGAATGCACGAACAGGACCGATGTCAACAGTGAAA
Source organism: Acinetobacter sp. 161(2023) (assembly GCF_037027805.1). NCBI lineage: Bacteria > Pseudomonadati > Pseudomonadota > Gammaproteobacteria > Moraxellales > Moraxellaceae > Acinetobacter > Acinetobacter sp. 161(2023). Next base: position 97,438 of record NZ_JAZEYD010000002.1, read on the forward strand.
CCGCCTTTAACTTTACCAGAGATAACACCAGTAACGATTTCGCCATCTTCAAAGATTTTTTCAAGTTTAGTCCAAGTTTCAGCACGCTTAGCTTTTTCACGTGATAAAACTGTTTGACCCATACCGTTGTCAAGAGCTTCAACAACTACGTCAACAGTATCACCAACCTGAACTTCAAGTTCACGTTGTTCATTTAAAAATTCAGCACGGTCAACAATGCCTTCAGACTTTAGGCCAGTGTCAACAGTTACCCAGTCGCTATCGATGTTTACAACAACACCTTGGATGACTGCACCCTTTTCAACGTTGAGGTTTAATTCACTTTCTTCAAAGAGGGCTGCAAAAGATTCGGTCATGATATACCTGATAAATTCCGCGGTCTTGGATCAGACAAGGCCGGTTTAGTTAAGTATCAACATAGTCTTTATAGACTGATCAAGCTATGCGTCAACTGATAATTCTATTTGCTAAATGGTACGGCTATTGACATACTCAACCATTAACTTAAATACCTGATCGATCGTTAATTCCGAACTATCAATGATATAAGCGTCTTTGGCTGGCTTGAGTGGAGCAACTTCCCGCTCCATATCTCTTTTGTCGCGCGCCTGTATATTAGCTAAAATGTCGTTTATTTTAGCATCTAGGCCCATGCCCTGCAACTGTTTTACTCTTCGCTCGGCACGCGACTCAGCTGAAGCCGTTAGATAAATTTTTGCATTTGCTTCTGGGAAAATAGCTGTTGCCATATCACGCCCATCTGCAACTAAGCCAGGATTTTGTGCGAAAGCTCTTTGTCGCTCAAATAATGCCTGTCTAAGCTCTGGAATTGCTGCAACTTTCGATGCATATTCACCAACGCGTTCTGTACGAATTGTTTGGGATACATCTTCGCCATCTAGAAAAACTAGAATGCCTGCTGCGGAAGTTTCAAATTTAATATCCAGTTGACGTGCGTATTGAATGCATTCATCGAGCTGACTGTCTAATTTCTCTAATAAATCGTGTTTATGTAATGACAACCCTAATAAACGATATAAGGCACCAGAATCGAGTAAATGATATTGATAATGTGCTGCAAGTTTTGCAGCCAATGTTCCTTTACCCGAACCACTCGGACCATCAATAGTAATAATTTGAACTGTCATTGAACTCTCACTAAGAAGCAATTGCTTTAGCTAATCTCGAAAAGCCTAGTGTAATGGCTAGTTTTAGCTGTGCAAGGATTAATTTACTTACCACAGGAGCTTTTGCCGTTAGCTCGATGCGGTATGTAACTAAAGTTATATATGGGGTAATTTCAGAAAACTCGATTCGACCTAAATGATGTTTAATCAAAGGATTGTCTATTAATTTATATTCAATGCTTTTATTTTCTTCAAGCAATGTAATTTCTTCTTTAAGCGGCTTGATTGGGCCAAATCCCATACGACGAACCGAGCCCAAACCATCAGGTCTTTTAAAATCTGCCGAGTCTTTCACCCGTACAACTTGTAAAGGTGCAAAAGCAGTATTGTAAGTTGCATGTTTAGAGAGCAAGTTAAATACATCACTAATAGGAGCATTAAATTCTTTTTTTACGGTAATTACATTACGCATTGATATTCCTTATTAAATAGAATCATGGCAGTAAAATCGCGTTAGTTTGCCATAAGCTTGTGTTACTTTTTAATCATTTAGGGACGTTTTCTGTTGTTTTTCTTGTTTCTTTTGCTCGCGTCTTTGTTTAAAAAAATGACTGAGTTGTTGGGCACATTTTTCTTGTAAACAACCTTGTTCAAAGGTAAATCTGTGATTGTAATAACCATGTTGTAGTAATTGACGAGCACTTACCAATGAACCAGATTTAGGTTCTGTCGTACCAAAAACCACATGTTTGATTCTTGCATGTACTAATGCGCCTACACACATGGTGCATGGCTCAAGAGTGACATATAAAGTGGCATCTTCGGGTAATCGATAATTTTCTAATGATAAGCATGCTGCACGAATAGCTTGAATTTCTGCATGTGCAGTTGGATCTAACAAACTAATTGGAGCATTACAACCAGATCCAATCACTCGATTTTGGCTCACTACAACCGCACCAACCGGGATTTCACCCTGCTGTGCGGCTAATTCAGCTTGCTCGTAAGCAAGCTGCATCCAATATTCATCACTATATTCAGTCATGTATTTTAGGTGATCACACCGTGTTGTCTAAGTAACGCATTCCAACTATCTATTGACGTGATTGGTGGACAGTCAGCCAATATACCTCTTAGGCTTAAGTCTTCACATGGTTTCCATTCTGGTGATAGATCTTTATCAACCAAGCGTGCACGGACACCTTCTACAAAGTCTGGATGACGAATTTTCCACTCAGAAATCTGAGCTTCAAGATCAAACACTTCGTCCCAAGAATGTATTTGTTTACCCCATTGCCACAACAACCAAGTAATAGCAGCAGTACTAGGAGATCCTTTCTGTAAGTTCTCACTCGCTTGACGCAACCAATCACTGCTCGCATCACGCAAACTCACAATAGCTTGATAATCTTGCTCAAAATTAAAGCCGCGGCAAACACTATGAATCACGTCTAACGAGTTTTGTAATGGACCTGCCGCAACCGGACGATGCAAACTATTTAAAGTATCATCAATTGCGCGGAAATCCCCAGCAGGATAATGAGCCCAATTAATATTTAAAACTTTCTGCAAAACATTATCACGCTGCGCTTCACAAATATGTGTTGCCCAGCCGATGCTATATGCTCCAGCAGCCGTCATGATTGAACCAGTTAAACCTGTAAACAAACCTACTGGACCACGATCTGCCAGGAAACGGCTCGCCCCGACATCTGGATATAAACCAATATTAATCTCAGGCATTGCTAAACGAGAATATGGGGTTACTAGACGGAATGGTGCTGCCATAAACAGGCCCAAACCACCGCCCATAACGTAGCCTTCGCCCCAAACAACCACAGGTTTAGCATAATTATGTAAGAGTAAGTCTAAAGCATATTCTTGCTGAAAAAACTTATTCGCAGTATCCACTTCTTGATTTATAACAAGTTGACGCAATTTTCTAACGTCGCCACCTGCACAAAAAGCTTTTGGTGTAGTTGAATCTAACCAAATTGCTTTAACGCTCTCATCATCACGAAAATCTTCAAATACACGTAATAATGCCGTTACGATTGATTCATCTAAAGCATGCAATGATTTAGGACGATTCAATCGTACTATACGCCAGCCGTTTTTTGCTTCTTCAACCACCAAGTCCGGGTGATAGTTATTTAGATTGGGAGAGTTCATCATGCGTCCAATTGCCAGTCTATGGGCTCAATGCCATGTTGTTTCAAATATTGATTTGTTTTTGAGAACACTTTGCATCCAAAAAAACCACCTCTGTTTGCAGCAAGAGGCGATGGATGTGCAGCGGTTAAAACCAAGTGTTTATCTCTATTTATACGTTGTCCTTTGCGCTGTGCGTAAGCACCCCACAAAATAAATACTACATGTTCTCTTTGCTCATTCAGGACATCAATGACTTCATCCGTAAATGCTTCCCAACCTTGCTTTTGATGTGAAGTCGGCTGTCCAGCCTCAACGGTAAGCACGCTGTTCAGTAAAAGCACCCCTTGATTAGCCCATTTCGTTAAGTCACCATGGCGAGGGGCTGGAATACCCAAATCTGTATGCAATTCATGAAAAATATTACGTAAAGATGGTGGTAATGCAATACCTTTTTGAACAGAGAAACTTAATCCATTTGCTTGGTTTGGTCCATGATATGGATCTTGTCCAAGAATAACGACCTTCACATCAGCCAATGGTGTCGTATTTAGAGCACTAAAGATTTGTTTACTCGGCGGATATATTATTTTTTGTGCTTGTTTCTCTTGAAATAAGAAATCGCGCAAATTATCCATTTGAGGGCTTAACAAAAAAGGCGCTAAAGATATTTTCCAGCTTTCTTCTAATTGAACTTTACTGAGTTTATCTTGCTGTTGCTCAGTTAATTGCATTAATGTCATCCTAGATCAATTTTCAATTCTACAAATACAGTAATTCGATTTACACTTCGACTTGCAAATCAACTTGAGGATTATTAAATTTCATCCCTTTTTTCAAGTCTTCATACATTTGTGGATTTGCCCACTCTATCTGAATTTGTTCTGAAAAAACAATTCCATCAAGACTTAAAATCCCCATTTGTTCATTTTGAATATCTTCAATAAAGCTTTGAGCATATCCAGTATCGGTCTCATGGACAATAACTGAATAAACCTCAACATCACCTTCCCCATTTTGAGTAATTGTTGATTGCAAAACTTGCTGAGCTAGATAAAAGAAAATACGAGAGAATTGTTCAGCCGATGGCGAAACAGGTAAAGAAATCCAACGAGCACTAAAAGTCTGACAAGCATCAATATATTGAGAATCATCTTTTTCCCAAAAACAGATTGCATGATCAAAGCTATCGATAAGGTCTTTTATTACCCCTTTTAAAAGCCCAAAATCATAAACCATTTGTCCATGATCTAATTTCGAAGCTTTAAGCAATAATTCGACTTTATAGCTATGTCCATGAATTGATCGCTTACAACGATCCGATGTACAGTTACGTACAACATGTGCATTTTCAAACTTAAATAACTTACGAATTAACATGTGCCAAATCGATCATTCCTTCTAGGAACATTATTATAAAGCAAAAGACGAAAACTTCGCACCACTTTTCAATTAGAAACAATTAGCGAAAAGTATGATAAGACTTGTGAAGAAATATTGAAGATAAATATATAGAAAATTTATCTTTATTCTATATAGCCATGAGAGAAGTTTCTAACCATGACTTTCCAATAATATACTCAAAACAAATAAATCAAAACTTTTCAACTAGTTAAATGGTGACATATTTCTAGAATAAACATAAACCTGCTTATCATTACGCATTAGTGCGCTTGTAAATTGTCTTTTCCGATTATTTAGCACAACCTCAATTTGTGCTTGAAAAAAACTCGACTTTACACCTAACAGACTATTCACCTCAGTTCTATTTTGAGTATCAACTGTTGAAAAAGCATTCAGTTGCCATAATTCATCAACATTTTGAAAGAATTTTAAATTTTGTTGGCGCGTCTGAAGTTCTTTTTCTATCGCCCCTAAATCTAATTTTTGATCCATACTCGCTAAGACTAATGCTGGGGCCGTATTAATATTCACTTTTGTATTTTCGGGCAAGGCAGAAATATAGGGAGCAATTAAGTCATATTTCTTACCATCAAAACCTCTTACTAATTTTAACTCTTCAATACGATGAAATTTAGCATTTGACGCTAAATAGCTAGGATCAAGGCCTTCGTAATAACTGCTTTCTGCTCCCATAGGGCCCGATGGCTCGTCATCTGGATCTTGCCAATCGATAACAGCTTGACTTAGTTCAGCTGGTAAGCCAACACGTATAAGTAATCGCTCAAACCATTTTTTAGCACCTTCATTTACCTTACCGTCATTCGTCGTCAAATTGTTTAGGTTAAATTTGCCTGACTCATCTAGTAAACGTCCTGACACCAATCCATCTTCTATCGGAAAAGGTGGCATCGGCTGTGCCCACGTTTCTTTTAAATGATCAACGCCGCCAGCATTGTTTGAATCTTGAATTAATAACTCAGAAAAAAAAGCTTCTGCACTTTTAGCATAAAGTAGCGACTGATTTTGACGCATTAAATAGCCAGTATTTTCCATCGTATTGCTTTGATGCTTTGCAATAGAAGCAGCTAAAATTGTAGCCAATGCAACCATAATTAAAATTGTGAGTAACGCGATACCTTGCTGATTTTTTTTATAGAGTAACATTTATTGCCCCCCTTGCTTTAAGAGCGATAAATTCCCTTGATTTAAGCTATAAATCCACTCATAACTGACACTGGCAATTGTGAGTTGTATTTTTATTCCTTTTGGCAACTTTCTAAATTCTTCAGGTTTTGTGGGATCAATATTAATTTCTGGCCACTTTGTCACTTCTTGGGGCGTCAACACGATAATTTGAAATTGTTCGACCTGATTCAACAAGGTACTAGATAAGGGCTGCTCTCTATTTGAAGTATTTAAATTGCTATATTTAAGACGATAAAGCTTTTTTTGATCAGGATCATATTTATATTCAATACGCTCAAAAGGTGATAAGCCTTGCTTTAAGGGATCCGTAACCCCAGCCTTACTAAAGCGAAGAACTTGGTTATCAAGCTCTAATGCTGGATGGAGCTGTCCACCTTGATTTGCCGATAAAGGTATAATTTGCAAAGTATCTCGCAAAATTTGTTGATACGCATCTTGTAATTCAAATAGCTGCACTTCATGTTGAGCATTACGATCACGGACTTTTAATAAATAATCAAAAATCTTCCAACCTAACAAAGAAAGAACAGCAAAAATTGCAATTGCGACTAATAGCTCAACTAAAGTAAATCCTGAGGCACGAGTTAATCGAGCACTGCTCGATCGTGCCGTAAGACGAGAAACTGTGTTTCGAGTGTGAGAGTCTTTAAAGCGAAGCTTTGTCTGAGCGCAAGACGAAGAGCTTTGCTCGGAGTAACCCTTCATCATTTGCTCCGATTGTGCCGCAAGACGTGAAGCTGGACTTATCGAGCGAAAACATTTATTTCTTATCATTATTTTGCTTTCATTGGATAATTAAAAAATACCAAATGGGTAATACCATTTTGAACTTTCCCTTTATCAGAATCATATAAGCTAATTTGCAAGTCTACTTTCTGAACATTGGGACTAACTGTGGACTCAGCAGATTTATCAATCTGCCAAGTTTCACCTTGAGAAGTAACCTGCTTACTTTGAGTGCCTTGAAGCCACTCTTGATTTATCTCCATTAAGGCGACTTCATTCATTGCCACAAACTGAGCTTTTGTTCTAAGAATTGCATTTGAGGTAGATTGGGTATATTGCATGGCCACTTTAGTTAACGCGACAGCAGCTACTGCAAAAATGGCTAAAGCTACCATTACTTCTAATAGAGTAAAGCCTTTAGATTTCATTTATTTTACCCAAATGATCAATTTGTATTTCTGAACCAATTGGTTTTTGTTCAAAGTAAAACTGTATTTTAACTGTTTTAGCTTCACCATTTCCAAACCAGATTAATTGGGGAGCCTGCCCTCCAACTAAATCTGTATTCGTAGCTTTTGAATAGGTTTGACCATCTAGAGGTTGTACTGTAAACGATACATGTTTAGGTAATTGGCGCGTAGTAAATTCTGGATATTTTTGCCAACGATTTTTTAAATCTTGTACCTGTAATTTACTCTGATCGTGGTATTCATAGAGCTCATAGGAAAATGGAGAAACGTCAGTCTCACTGAGCGTAGATAAAGCTAAAACACGAGATTGATCAAGTGACTCTTTACCAATTTTATGTGCATCAAGCAAAAATAACTCTCTTGCTTGCATCGCTTTCTTTTGGTCAACCCCACCTATATTGAGTACAACAAGAGAGGTCATAATCGTCATAATAACAATCACCACCATCACTTCAATGAGGGTAAAACCTTTTTGTGATTTAGGCGGTGATTGAGATTTCATATCGACCTATTTAAGCATATTGTTCGACAGCGTGTTTAGGTAAGGCTAATGCCTGATCAATATAAGCCACTCTTAACGTGTCCCTTGAACCTAAATACCGTTGGTAAAAACTTGAGTTGAGAATAGCTGCTGCACCATGAGTTAACGACCAAATAGATGCCAGATAATCTCGAGTTGTCATATTGCTTTGAATTGATTCTAAATAGTGATCTGTCATGCGAATGATAATTCGTAACCGCTGTTTACGCACTTGATAAAGCTCATTAAAAAGGTGGTGTACCCCTTGAGCTGTAATCGAAAGTTTTTCCTCAATTTGATGAAATAAAACTGTCCGTTCAGGATGATGTAAATGATGCAGCATAAAAAAGGCCAAATGTTCTGGAAAGGCCTTTTCAGTATCTTGAACCATTTCGAGTAACATACGTTCATTACGGATAATCAATAGCATGTACAACTCATCTTTACTTTGAAAGTGTTTGTACAAAGTACCTTTTGCTAAATCAAGCTCAGCAGCCAAGACATCAAGTGTCATTCCAGCTTCGCCATTTTCTAGCAATAATTGCTCAGCAACCTGAAATATTAATACTTCTCTTGCTCGGAACTGAGCCTGACGATCCATCTTCACGCAATTACTCTCTTATATAGTTTCTATAACTTAAATCGCTTTTAGCAAGTTCTCAAAATTTTGTGAGGTGATCATGGCAATTTCCTCAACCGATTTATCATATACATCGCTGAGCGCTTTGGCTACATAAGGCACATATTTTGGCTCATTTGTTTTACCGCGATATGGCACAGGTGCTAAATAAGGGCTATCTGTTTCAATTAAAAGTCGATCTAATGGAACTTGTTTAGCTACATCACGCAAGTCTTGTGCATTTTTAAATGACACAATACCTGAAAAAGAAATGTAATAACCACAATCCAGCACAGCCTTTGCTGTTTCCCAATCTTCGGTAAAACAATGCAAAATTCCATGGGTGGAGTGTTCAGCACGGATAATATCTACCGTATCATGCTTTGCTGAACGCGTATGAACGACAACTGGTTTTTTTACAATTTTCGAAGCTTGGATATGTCTTGCAAAACATGCTTTTTGCTCTTCAATAAAATCTGTACTGTGATAATAGTCCAGTCCAGTTTCACCTAAAGCCCATACTTTTTCCGACTGAGCCAATTCAATCAAGTGCTCGGTCGTTGCACGTGCCATTGTATCGACATCCTCACAAGGATGGACCCCTACCGTATAACCAACGTCTTCATGTCTCTTTGCAATTTCTGCTAGTGCAATGTGGTCATCAAGATCAACGGATATTGCCATAAATTTAGACACACCTTCTGCTCGCGCTGCTGCGAGCGCAAGATCCAGATCACCGTTATAAGGCGTTAAATCTAACATCGTTAAATGGCAATGCGTATCAACAAACACTTTTCTATCCTATTTGATTACATGGTATAACTTGGACGATCTAGAGACATACTACCAGCCAAAACTCTTTCTGCCTCAGCTTTATAGTAAATTCCCTTATCTCCACTTAATTGAATAGCAAAACCTTGAGGTTTAAATCCACTTTGCTTGTGCGATATCCAAATCACCTTACCAGTGAGAGGAATTTTTTGAGACTGCTCAGGCAAAGTAGCTAAAATGAAAATTTCTTGTCCCATCTTTACCTTTTGTTTTGATGGTACAAATAGGCCTCCATCTTGCACATATCCCATATAGCTTGCTTGCAAAGTAGCTCTATCAGGAATATTTACCTGAATAATCCCCCCCATTTGTGGCTGCATAATCTTCCCCCTTAAATATTCATTAACGTTATAAACAATTGATCTATAATAAGTTGACTTTGTACATTTTGCTCAACAAGTTTTTTTGCTTGTTGTAGTTCACTATAAATATTAAATAAGCTTTCTAAGTCATAATATGGACTTAATTGATCAAAATCTAAATCTGTATTTTTCTGTGGTTGATTTAGCTTGACACAAATCAAATCCCCCAACAAGTACTCAAAAAGTACGATAAAATCGCTAAAACTTAATTCTTTTTGCCATTTTCCTGAGAAAAATAAAGGCATATTTTTTTGAGCTACAATTTTTAGCCAATCATTTAAGAAAGTCTGTCGTTTAGCAAACCAATCACTTTTTGCAATTTCTATTGCTTGTAAAGGCATATCATTAGATAGACCAAGTAATAAATCAGGTTGTACTTCTGCAATTTCAGATAAATGCTCATTCAAATATGAAGTAGCCTGTTCATATGAAATGCGATCTAAAGCAAAATGCTGCAATCGACTACGAATAGTGGCTGGTAATTTAAGGTAGTGATCAGCCAATAAAATTAAAACAACACGTTCGCCGGGTTCTTCTAAAGTTTTTAATAACGCATTTGAGGATGCCAAGTTAAGAGCTTCAGCAGGCTCAATAAGAATAACTCGCCAACCTTCTCCTGTTTGTTGCACGAAAGGCAGTAAATCTCGAATCTTTTCGATTTTTATTTTTGCATTCTGCTTTTTATTTTCTTCGTCTGTTGTGATATGGACATAATTTGGATGAGTATCCGATTTTAACCATTGGCAGCTACTACACTCACCACAAGCCCCATGAGGCTGTTTATTGAGACAAAGCACCCACGCCAAAAAATGCTTAGCAAAAGCATGTTTCCCACAGCCTTCCTTGCCATAGAATAATAGGCCATGTCCAATATTGGGAAACCTTGTTGTTAAGGTATCCCATGTTATTTTCTGCCAAGGATAAACCTTTGAAGTTACATTCGGATTCATTAAAAATTAACGCTTATTCAAAAGATTCGACAGGCATATTATTTAAGCGATCAAGATCAGCTTGAGTGTCCACACCAGGTGGTAAATTTGCTTCGGCGACAGCAATCGCAATACGATGTCCATTTTCTAAAACACGTAATTGTTCAAGACTTTCTAATTTTTCAAGCTTACCCATATCCCAGGTCACATATTCTTGCAATAAGCTCACTCGATACGCATATAAACCCAAATGACGAAATGCTTGTGTATGTAAAGTCGGTTCATCATGCTTAGCCCCATCCCGATCATAAGGAATAGTTGCTCGGCTAAAATATAAAGCTTCATTTTGTTTAGACATGACTACTTTTACAATGCTATCGCGCTGAAATTCATCTACGGTATGAATAGACTCGCACAATGTCGACATTGAACAATTTGGTTTATCAACCAAAAGTTTTGCAACTTGTTGAACAAGTTGGGCTGGTAATAAAGGTTCATCTCCCTGAACATTTACAATAATGTCATTAGCATCCCAACCTTTAATACGCGCAACTTCGCTTAATCGGTCTGTTCCTGATGGATGATCAGGACTCGTGAGAACAACATCTACACCATCTGCACGGCAAATCTCAGCAATACGCTCATCATCTGTCGCCACGCATAAATCATCAAAGCCTTCGACTTTTTTGGCTTGATCCACTACACGTAAAATCATAGGACGGTCATGAATAAGCAACAATGGTTTACCTGGCAAACGCGAACTTGCGAAGCGTGCTGGAATGACGATGTGTTTCATTTTTTCTTCCTAAGATAATTGGATATCAAGTTGTTGCAGTTGCTGCTTTAAAACCTGATAACACTCTACAGACAGGATAGCTTTAACAGGAACAACCCAAATAGGCTGTTTAAATTCCGGATGTTTTTCAAGCAATGGCAATAATTTAACTGCATCTTTTTCAGTTGTAATCAGTGGCAGTTCATCATTAAAAATTAAATCATTGATTGAGTAATCATGATGATCACGAAACGCATGTTCTTGAAATTGTTTTAGGCCTAAATCTTTAAGCGTTTGATAAAAACGCTGTGGAAAGCCAATACCCACTACAGCATGATAATTACGTTGAGGATTAAAACCATGTTCAGCTATTGACGAAGGATTGAGTAAATATGGCTGTCCAGTCTCAAGATGCATATTTAATTCTGTAGTTGGTTTATATGCATGTTCAATTACTGTTCCAGTTTCTAAACGTTCAACTGGCTCTCTCAAATATCCTTCAGGTAATAGTTTTTTATTTCCTAAACCACGATTTTGGTCGAGTACAATCCATTCGATTTGTCGTCTCAATGCCCAATGTTGCAATCCATCATCACTAATAATTAAATCTAGTTTTGTCGATGCTAATAATAACTCGATTGCCGCTTGTCTATTAGGACCCACTGCCATTGGAACACTTGTCGATTGAACAATTAAGGCTGGCTCATCTCCAACCTGAGCCGCTTGAGCACCCGAAGTAACCAACATAGGAAAAGGACCAGCTCCACCATAGCCCCGGCTAATTACCCCAACTTTGACATTATGCTGTTGTAGATAATCCACCAGTTGTATTAATAATGGAGTTTTCCCACTCCCGCCCACGGTAATATTACCAATCACCATGACAGGTACAGGTGCTTTATAGACTTTCTTTAAACCAGTAGTATAAATATTACGATTTAATAGAAACCCAGCACGATACAAACAAGATAATGGACGTAAAGCAATCAACCAACGCGATTGCTTATTCCATGCATTCTGGATCAGCTGGGCCAATGACATGCTTAGTTATCCTCAAAATTACGCTGATGTAATTGATAATAAGCACCGTGTTTTTCAAGAAGTTCTTGATGTGTACCTTGCTCAACAATTTGCCCTTGATCCATCACTACAATAAGATCAGCATTTTCAATCGTTGACAAACGGTGTGCAATAACGATCGTTGTGCGATCTTGCATCGCTCCATCAAATGCTTGCTGAATAAAATGTTCCGATTCATTATCGAGAGCACTTGTAGCCTCATCTAAAATTAGAATTGGAGCATTCTTTAAAATTGCTCGAGCAATTGCAATTCGCTGACGCTGACCACCTGATAGGTTTAGACCTTGTGCACCTAAAACAGTGTCATAACCGTTTGGTAAATTCATAATGAAGTCATGTGCATATGCTGCTTTTGCCGCTGCATAGATTTTTTCATCTGATGCACCTTCCAGCTGACCATATGCGATATTTTCCCGAACAGTACGGTTAAATAATATAACTTGTTGATTTACCATTGCAATTTGCGTGCGTAGACAAGAAAGTTCAATGTCATTAATTGGCAAATCATCTAAATAAATTTGCCCACTCGATACTTCTTGAAAACGTACCAACATGTTGACTAATGAACTTTTACCCGCACCTGAACGACCAACCAATGCCACAGTTTGACCTGGACGAATATCTAAAGAAAAATCTTTAATGGCTGCTACACTATCAGCATAATTTAATGTCACATGATCAAAACGGATTGCCCCATTTAATTTAGGTTTCAATTGGCCATTGTTTTGCTCTTCAGGTAAATCTAGCAGTTCAAAAACAGAATGAGCTGCTGCTAAACCACGTTGTAGTTTTTCATTAACATCAGTCAAGCTTTTAACTGGTTTTGAAAGAAGCCCCGCTGCTGTAATATAAGCAACAAACTCACCCGCACTCGTATTACCTAAAATCTGAGGCCGTAAAGCTAACCACACAATAAGCGCCATCGCACAAGCCATTACCACCTGAACAACTGGACTATTCAGGTTTTGTACAATCACCATTTTTAGCCCACGCTTTAAGTTCTCTTCTGATGACGTATAGAAGCGTTTCTGTTCAGATTCCTCTCCGGCAAAAGTTTTAACTACTGCATTACCATTAATACTTTCTTGGACAACATGATTCACATCTCCCATCGTATCTTGAACTTGTAATGAAAGCTTGCGCATACGTTTTGAAGCTTTACGTACTAATATGCCAATCAGTGGTAAAAATACAATAATGCATAAGGTAAGGCGCCAATTGGTATAAAACAGATATCCAAGTAAGCCTAAAGTCACCATACCATCTCGAACAATAGTCTTCAGCGATTCAGAAGAAGCCGCTGTGAGCTGTTCAACGTTATACATAATTTTGGCAGTAATATGACCAGATGAATTATCTAAATAATATTGAGCTGGTAGTCTTAAAAGTTTCGCATAAACTTCCTGACGAATACTAAAAACCAAACTGCGTGAAATTACCGCAGTATAGTAGCCACCCATAAATAGGCCTAAACCACGGAAGAATACTAATAAAATAATTAATAACGGGAACCAATCCAAATCTGCTCTACTGCTGTTTTGAATTGCATCAATAATAAATTTAATCAATTTAGCAACGGAAACTTCTGTTGCTGAGTTAATACCGAACCCGATAAGTACTAATAAGGCCACGCCCCAATAAGGTTTTAAATAGGCAATGAGACGCGTATAAACCTTAAAATCTTGATTCACTCAGAAAAACCTCTAGAAGGAACTTTGGTACTAATATTGATGTTAACAAAACCGAGTTGTCCTGCTACATCCATAACGCGAATTACATCCTGATGAGATGCTTTGGCATCCGCAGCAATGATGAACATAAAATCACGGTGCTCTTGAGCAACTTGCTTAATCGCAGTACTCAGATCAGCGACTTCTTTAGACGAAAGTGCTTGACCATTCACAGCATAATGACCAGCAGAGTCTACCACGACTTCAATTTTATGATCGTACTGTTTTGGTGGAACACCTTGTGCATCTGGTAATGTTAAATTGATGCGACTTGGCTGATTAAAAGTGGTCGATAGCAATAAAAAAACCAAAATAAACAGCAAACAGTCAATCATAGGCGTTAAATTGATATGAATGTCTTCAACCTGAGAACGTTTAAATTTCATCTGGCTTTCACCTTAACCAACACGGCGGTGTTCAGCTGCAGAAGAAGAACGTTTATAGAACAATGAGGCATGAAATAGGGTCGATTGCTGTTCTAATTCAGCAATATAATCTTGCACTACTCTTTGAAAATAGCGATAGGCAATTAAAGCTGGAATTGCAATTAACATTCCAACAGCTGTGGTAATTAATGCTTTAGAGATACCAGGGATCATTAAACTTGGACTACCAGCCGATCCAAAGTCAATAACGAGAAATGACTCAATAATTCCCACTACAGTACCAAGCAACCCAAGCAGCGGCGCTACAGCACTTAGAGTGCCCAGAAAATTAATATTTTTTTCCAAATAAGAAATTTCTTGAGAAGCTGCCACTTCCATTTGTGCACGAGCAAATTGCTCACCATGCTCGCGATGCTCAAAACCTGCTTTTAGAATATGTCCCAATGCGCTACTTTGCACTTCTACATTTTGCTCTAAACTTTCAACGATATCTTCAGCGCATAAAGCCCCCTTACCGCTTAATGCTTCGGGTAGAACTTGTGAACGTCTTAACCGAACAAAACGCTCAATACTGATCGCAACAGTTAAAATCGAGCATAGAATTAAAGGCAGCATCAACCAGCCACCCGCTCTCACAAGTTCCCACATATTTTCTTCCCCAAGAATATAAAATTAGAAATACATGACCCAACTACAAATTATTCTGGCAAACAAATATTTAAAATGCCATCTAACTCATCTAAGGTATGATAATGAATAACAAGCTTACCCTTACCTTTTTGGTTATGATCAATTTTTACATTAGCGCCAAAACGCTCTGATAATTTTTGTGTCAATTGCTCAATATCTGGTGCTACAGGCGCTTTTTCCTTTTCCTGCTTAGGCTCACTTCTGTCACGCACCAATTGCTCTGTTTGACGAACGGACAATCCTTTCTCGATTACAATTTTAGCAACTTCTAATTGATCTTTACCTTTCAAGGTCAAAATTGCTCGAGCATGCCCCATATCAAGCTGGCCTTGCTGCATGAAATCTTTAATATCATCAGCCAAACTCAATAACCGCAATAGATTGCTGACAGTAGTACGTGCTTTACCTACCGTGTCGGCAATTTCCTGATGACTTAGACCAAATTCATCATGAAAACGCTGTAAAGCTATTGCTTGATCAATTGGATTTAAATCTTGGCGCTGAATGTTTTCAATTAACGCTAATGCAATTGCAACCTGATCATTTAAATCACGAACAATTGCTGGAATTTCAGTTAAGCCCGCAATTTGTGCTGCGCGCCAACGACGTTCACCCGCAATGATTTCAAATGGATGAGCTTCATCATCAACTGGACGGATGACAATAGGCTGCATCACCCCATGTTTTTCAATAGAAGATGCCAACTCTTGTAAATCATGCTCATGAATAAAACGACGTGGTTGATATTCACCACGTTTCAGTAAATTCACATCAACTTGCTTTAACTGTCCGTGGTCTAACGCCTGCGCTTCAAGTTGTAATTTTTCTTTTTGAATTGAACCAAGTAATGCATCTAAACCACGTCCTTTAGCCAACCCGCGTTTTTTGATGCTCATACTTTACTTCCTTTCTTCACTTTACTTCTCTTTAACATCTCAGCTGCAAGATTTAAGTATGCAACCGCACCTTTAGAACTTTTTTCGAAATAGATAACAGGCAACCCGTGTGCTGGCGCTTCTGCTAAGCGAACATTACGTGGAACAACAGTATCATAAAGTTTTTTGCCGAAATACTGCTCTAGCTCTGCAGAAACATCACGTGTTAAAGCATTTCGTGCATCGTACATCGTACGTAATACACCAATAATTTCTAAATCAGGATTGAGTGCTTTTTGAATACGATCAATGGTCTGGGTTAAATCAGCTAAACCCTCTAATGCATAATATTCGCATTGCATTGGAATAATTACACTATCCACAGCAGCCAAAGCATTTACAGTAATCAAACTCAAACTTGGAGCACAATCCACAATGATATAGTCAAATGAGTTTCTGATTTCATTCAAAGCATTCTTTAGAATGAATTCACGACCTTCCTGCTCTGCAATAGCGAGCTCTACACCTGAAAGCTCACGATTAGAGCCTAGAACTTTATATCCAACTTCTGCTTTTTGAATGGCAGTTTCAATTGGAACTTCGCCAAGAAGAACATCTGTAATTGAATACAAAAGCTCATTCTTTTGAATACCAGACCCCATCGTAGCATTACCTTGTGAGTCCATATCTACAAGTAATACACGTTTTTTTAATACAGCTAGAGACGCTGCAAGATTTACTGCAGTCGTTGTTTTACCAACACCACCCTTTTGGTTTGCAATCGCAATAATTTGAGCCATGGTAACCTTAATACTTTTTTATTTAGATACGTTGAAGTAAAAGTAAATGACGTTGTTCATCAAGTCTTGGTACGCGCAGTTCAATCACTTTACATGAAAAGTCCTGCTTGAGCTGCTCAATTTCGTCAACTGGCACTATACCTTTCATCGCTGCAATTATACTGCTCTGATGAAGGTATGGCTGAGCCGCATCTACAAAGTCCGTTAAAGAAGCAAAAGCTCGACTTGTTATGACGTCAAACTGGCCAAGCTCATCAATTGTATCTTGATTCTCAACACGTGTTTGTACTGCCACAACGTTACTTAATTTAAGATCAGCAATAAATTGCTTCAAAAAACGAATTTTTTTACCATTAGAATCTAAAAGAACACATTGGCGTTGTGGCTGACAAAGAGCAACAATCATGCCAGGCATACCACCGCCTGTACCCACATCAAGCAGTCTACCTTCAGGTAAGTCATTTAAAATACTTAGACTATCCAACAAATGCTTCACTAACATTTCTTTCGGATCACGAATTGCTGTCAGATTATATGCTTTATTCCAAAGTACCAAAGCATCTTGATACTTTAACAATAATGCCAAAGCTTCATCGCTAAGCGATAAACCTAATTTTTGACTACCCTGTTGTAACTCTTGAAAAAACGGATGCATAAACAGATAACATCTAAGTAAAATTTAAAACAAAGTATACCCATTTATGCATCGTGGAACACTAGTTAACGATTAGGGATTACACACTTAATCGTAGAAGCCTTCACGAATTTGCAAATCTAGCTCCATTAAACGCTCAGGCGTTCCCACATCTACCCATGCACCTTTAAGCTTTTCACCAGATATTTTTTGATTGTGCATTGCTTGTTTCAACAGTGGAGCTAAAGGACGTTTACCAGGTTCCAATCCATCAAAAAGCTTAGGATGGATAATAGACACACCACTAAAAGTGAGGTTCTCACCCGTCACATCTTGATCGAATGTAAAAACGCTTCCATCCAATAATGTAAAGTCACCTTCAGGGTGCTGTTTAGGATTATCAACCAACACAAGATGTGCTAAATCATCATTTAGCTGAATATGGCGTAGACCTTCAAAATCCATTGTGGTCCACACATCTCCATTCACCAGAATAAACGGATCTGTTCCAAGTAGTGGCAAAGCGTTAATAATTCCACCAGCTGTATCCAGCCCTTCATCCTCTCGTGTCCAACGGATATCCACACCAAATTGAGAACCATCGCCTAAGCTGCTGATGAGTTTATCGGCCAACCATGCAGAATTGATGATGATTTCGGTCACACCAATTTTCTTAAGTTTTTCAATATGCCATACAATAAGCGGCTTACCGCCTACCTCAAGCAGAGGCTTTGGTGTATATAGCGTGAGTGGACGCATCCGATTACCCAAGCCAGCGGCAAGAATCATTGCCTTCATTATGCTACTACCTCGTAGTTACCATATTTCGCGATAAACTTAGGCATAACTATGTCATTTATGAATAACATAAATTCATCTAGTTCAGCATAACCACGACTTTCTTCGAGTAAATACCACATGACTCGCGGCAAGTCTTTTAAGTATCCAGACTTACCATCACGTTCAAACAGACGTACAAAAATGCCCAAAATTTTAATATGGCGCTGAATGGCCATTAAATCTGCATCACGCTTAAACTGTTCAAAACTGCGGTTCTGCATAGCAGACTCAGGTAGTAAGTCATAAAAGACTCTAAACCATTGATATACACGCTCTGCATTCCACTGAACATAAGCATCACGAGTAATCGAGATTAGGTCATAAGTATCAGCACCAATCACGGCATCCTGAAAATCAATTACTCCAAGCTCTGATTCATCTGCAATTTTCATCAAATTACGACTGTGAAAATCACGATGTACAATCACTTGCGGCTGAGCCAATGCAGTTTTTGCCAACAAATCAAAAGCCTCATCAATTACCTGTTGCTGCTTTGCGTTTGGAGTAATTTGCAAAGATGGCAGCATCCAGTCAGTTAATAGCCTCATTTCAGTCAACAATTTCTCATAAGAGTATGCAGGAAACTGCTCCTGACCATTCACAGACTGCAAGTGAATCAGCTGTTTAAAGCTTTGCTCATAATATTTATCGACTGTTTCATCATTCAATAATGTCGATAACAGCACATCACCAAAATCTTCCAATAACAGAAAACCCTGAGCTAAATCTTTCGCGACGATCTGCGGTACGCGTACATCATGGCCTGCAAAAAATTCGTCAATGGTCACAAACGGAACACAGTCTTCTTTTTCTGGAGGGGCATCCATGAGCATATACGTTTTATTTTGTAACTGGATACGCGCATAACGGCGGAAGCTTGCATCACCTGCCAAAAAAGCGATCTTAAATTGATCATTTTCAAGAACAGATGTAAGCCATGTATATATCAATTGTTCACGTTGTGTATTCATTTGCAATAAAATCTAAAACAAGCTGAGATTTTTGAAGGGTTAAGTGTAGCCACTTATAAACTTTTTCTCTATGATGCGACAATAATTAATTGTGAATTAGCATACTTGGTTAATGAGACAATGAAGCATCAGTTTAAATTTAATCCCTTAGCGACAGCTATTTTTACGCTCTTATGTGGCTCCATACAATCAAGTTATGCTGAGTCAGCTGATGTTGTCTCCAATATAGACAATAATCAACTTAAAGCGAGCATCAAAGAAGCCTACCCAGGTCAAGAATTCTTTCAACAGTATTATGTTGATAAATCTGCACCTGAGGCACAGCTTCGTAACAATAAATATTTAAGCTCGGCATTTTGCCAGGGTACATGGGTTACACCGATTAACCCTGAGACCAAAGCCCTAACTGCCGATAAAACGACTTCTGTCGTTACGGCTAATTATGGGCATTATAATCCTGCTGGTGACTCAGTATTAGAAGGCGACGTCGTTATTGATCAGGAAGGACGCACAGTTCGCGCTGACAAGGTTACGATTGATAAGACCCAAACCTTTGCCCATGCACAAGGCCGAGTACAACTTGCTCAAGGGGGCTTGCTCTCTCAAAGTGATGAGATTGATTACAATTTAAAAACTCAAACTGGCAATTTAGACAATAGTTTTTATATTTCTGAACAGCAACATGCCCACGGTCATGCAGGCAAAATCGAAAAAACATCGCCAAATGTGATGGTTCTAAACGATGCTACATATACCACTTGTCCACCAGGCCAAAAACCTGCATGGAAAATCCAAGCTAACAAAATTGAGCTAAATCAGGAAACTGGTCGTGGTGTTACACGCGGAACAAAAATCTATGTTAAAGATGTTCCTGTCATAGCCGTTCCGTATTTCAATTTCCCAATTGATGACCGACGAACCACAGGTATTCTTACTCCTCAGTTTGGATTCTCAAACGATGGCGGTGTTGAACTTTCAGTACCTGTATATTTAAACCTTGCACCTAATTATGATGCAACGATCACTCCACGTTATTTAGCCGACCGTGGTGCAATGTTACAAGGTTCGTTCCGATATTTAACTGATGGCTTCGGTTCAGGTCAAATATGGGGTGGCTTACTTCCATCTGATAAAAAATATGATGACAAAGATCGTAAAAATTTCAATTTCCTTCATAACTGGGATATTAACGATCAGTGGTCTACTAACCTTGAATATCGCTATGCATCGGATAAAGATTATTTTGCTGATTTAGATAACAGCCCTAACTCTAAAACTGATGTAAATCTACGAAGAGCATGGGAATTAAACTATCAGCATGGTATTCCAGGCCTAAAAGCTCAGCTTAAAGTTGAAGATTTCCAGACACTTGATCCTCTCATTTCTGATGCAAATAAACCTTATGCCCGTTTACCACAGTTCTTATTAAATTATGTCACTGGTAACCCGCTAGGTTTACAATACGAATTTAATAACGATACGGCATATTTCAAAAAGTCAATTGATGACGGCTCTGCTCAAGAAAGCAGTGGTACTCGTATTTACAACCAATTCGCAACGCGCTATAACTACCGCACACCAGCAGCATTTGTTATTCCTGAAGTGTCTGTACGTTCTATTCAAACATTCTATGACAAAGATAGTATCGCCTCACAAGGTCTAGATGCCAGCTCAGAATCTAAATCAGTAGTTGTACCTCAGTTTACTTTGGATAGTGGGCTGACTTTTGAACGAGAAGGTAAATATCTTCAGACAATTACCCCTCGCGCATTTTATGCTTATGCTCCTTACAAAAATCAGAACGGTTATCCAAACTTCGACTCAACGTCAGCGTCGGTTAATTATGATCAATTATTTAACCCATACCGCTTCTATGGTCATGACCGCCTTGAAGACAACAACTTCTTATCACTTGGTGTAAGTTATAGCCTTTTTGACACAGTAGGCTTAGAACGTTTACGTGCAAGTGTAGGCCAAAGCTATTACTTTGAAGATCGCCGTGTTACTTTAAACGAACAAGATGAGATTGATACCGAACGTAACACCGGTCCAGTTGTCAGTTTAACAAGCCAGTTAAACCAAAATTTCACTATCGCAGCCAACTCAGCATGGATGTCTAATGGTGATAACGCTCAGCGTGATTTCCAAGTTTATTATACTGGAGATAAAGGAAATCTATATAACTTAGGCTACTTCTACCGCAAAGATATTCCTGGCCGTCAAGATACTTACGATCAAGTTGTTGCATCGTTTATACAACCAATTAAAGACAATTGGCGTATTATGGGCCACGTACAATATGACATGGACAATGATGTCGCCCGTGAAATTTTACTCGGTGTTAATTATGAATCATGTTGTTGGGGTATCTCGGTCTATGGCCGTTCGTACTACAACGATCTAGATGATCCAAAATCTCCAAACGTTAGTGAAAAACGTGCGATTATGGCCGAAATTACACTAAAAGGTTTAGGTGGTTTAAACAATAAACTCGCATCTTTACTTGAAAATCGCGTTTTAGGTTTTAACAAAATTAATCAATCTTGGACACAACGTTAATGAAGACAAAGCATCTTAAACAGTTTTTTAAAGCAACGACCCTTGCTGCCCTAATCTCTTCATCAATGCATAGTTTTGCCCAACCAGCTGATGAAGTTGTGGCAATTGTGGACAATAGCGTAATTTTAAAAAGCGATCTTCAACAAGGGATGACTGAAGCCGCTCACGAACTACAAGCACAAAAAAAAGAGGTTCCGCCTCAGCAATATTTACAATTTCAGGTGTTAGATCAACTCATCTTGCGTCAGGCACAACTTGAACAAGTTAAAAAATATGGTATCAAACCTGATGAAAAAAGCTTGAATGAAGCTGTATTAAAAGTAGCAAGTCAATCTGGATCTAAAAATTTAGAAGCCTTCCAGCAGAAGTTAGATGCTATGGCACCCGGGACTTATGAAAATTTACGCGGTCGAATCGCTGAAGATTTAGCGATTAATCGTTTGCGCCAGCAACAAGTCATGTCTCGTATTAAAATTAGTGATCAAGATGTAGAGAACTTCTTAAAATCACCTCAGGGACAAGCAGCTCTAGGAAACCAAGCACACGTACTTCATGTGCGTATTGCTGGTGATAATCCACAGGAAGTTCAATCAGTGGCTCAACAAGTTCGCTCAAAACTTGCTCAGAGCAATGATTTAAATGCCCTCAAAAAGCTTTCAACTTCGACTGTAAAAGTTGAAGGTGCTGATATGGGATTCCGTCCTCTTTCTGACATCCCAGCCGAACTTGCTGCTCGTATCACGCCACTGCAAGATGGTCAAACAACTGATTTAATCTCTGTACGTGATGGTGTACATGTTCTAAAACTCTTAGAACGTAAGCAAAATGAACAAAAAGCTTTAGTACCTCAATTTCAAACTCGCCATATTCTTATTCAACCTTCTGAGGTAGTAAGCCCTGAAAATGCGAAACAAATTATTGATAGCATTTACAAACGATTAAAGGCTGGTGAAGATTTCGCCACACTTGCTGCAACTTATTCAAACGATACAGGCTCGGCACGTGATGGCGGCAGCTTAGGCTGGGTTACACCAGGCATGATGGTGCCTGAATTTGACAAAAAAATGCAGGAAATTCCTGTAGGTGAAATCAGTCAACCTTTCCAGACCCAATTCGGTTGGCATATCTTACAAGTAACTGAAAAACGTGAAAAAGATATGACCCATGAATATCAGGAACGTATGGCACGTCAA
Source organism: Acinetobacter sp. 161(2023) (assembly GCF_037027805.1). Taxonomy (NCBI): domain Bacteria; kingdom Pseudomonadati; phylum Pseudomonadota; class Gammaproteobacteria; order Moraxellales; family Moraxellaceae; genus Acinetobacter; species Acinetobacter sp. 161(2023). The sequence goes on from NZ_JAZEYD010000002.1 coordinate 120,316, forward strand.
ATTTTAGGAGAGCGTCAATTTAACACCGAAATTGATAGCTGGTTACGTGAAGTACGTGCGAATGCTTATGTAGAAATTAAAGACCCAAGCCTCGACAAAAAGAACTTGCAGAAGTAAGTTAATTTCTCTTTATCAAAACCTGTGTTTATTACAGGTTTTTTTATAAATAAAAATTAGCTAATAAAAAAACCGGTTATATGAATAACCGGTTTCTATAAATCAAACCCTAACGGGAATTATTTATAACGATCAACCATTTTCTCTAAAGAAATTGGACGGATCTTGTCAGCATTACCTGCCGTACCAAAAGCTTCATAACGATCGATACAAATTTGCTTCATTGTATCAACTGTTTTAGCAAAGTATTTGCGTGGATCAAACTCAGATGGGTTCTCAGCCATAAACTGACGAATCGCACCGGTTGAAGCTAAGCGTAAATCAGTATCAATATTGATTTTACGTACACCGTGTTTGATTGCTTCTACAAGCTGCTCAACAGGTACACCATAAGTTTCGCCAATATTGCCACCGAACTCATTGATTACCTTTAACCATTCTTGCGGAACAGAACTCGAACCATGCATTACAAGGTGAGTATTTGGTAATGCTGCATGAATTTCTTTAATGCGGTCAATTGCCAAGATATCGCCTGTAGGTGGGCGCGTAAATTTATACGCACCATGTGAAGTACCAACTGCAATTGCTAGTGCATCAACATTTGTATCAGCAACGAACTGAGTCGCTTCTTCAACAGAAGTTAAAAGTTGTGAATGGTCAAGCACACCTTCTGCACCAACACCATCTTCTTCACCAGCCATACCAGTTTCAAGGCTACCTAAACAGCCAATTTCACCTTCGACAGAAACACCACATGCATGTGCTAAAGCAACAACATTACGCGTTACATCAACATTGTATTCGTAAGATGTAGGTGTTTTACCATCTACACCTAATGAACCGTCCATCATTACTGAGCTAAAGCCAAGCTGAATTGAACGCTGACAGATATCAGGGCTTGTACCATGGTCTTGGTGCATTACCACTGGAATATGTGGCCATTCTTCAATTGCAGCCAAAATAAGATGGCGTAAGAATGGAGCGCCTGCATATTTGCGAGCTCCAGCTGATGCTTGAACAATTACAGGTGAATTGGTTGCATCCGCGGCAAGCATGATTGCGCGCATTTGTTCTAAATTATTTACGTTAAATGCTGGTACGCCGTAGTTATGTTCAGCAGCGTGATCCAAGAGCTGGCGCATTGAAATGAGTGCCATAATATCCTCCCAGGTAGTGGGCCTTATTCTACCCTTTCATTTATTTCAATTCAGCAACAAATCACAGTATTTCAAAAAAAATCCCCGCATATGCAGGGATTTTTTAACAAAAAACAACAAATTAATGTGTTTCTGAAGCAGTAACCTCAGTTGGTGCACTACCTTCAACCACATCAGTATTCTTTTCATCTAAAACTGGCTTATCAATCGCATCAATTGCTGCTTGTTGCTCAGGTGTTACTTTTTCAGAAATAGCAGTAGAAGCTGCCGCCGATTCTTGTCCAGCCTGAGGTGCTTCATCTTTCTTAGCACAAGCAGTCAACATCATCGGTACAATTAACAGAGCAGCAAATGTAAGCTTTAAATTCATCACTATTGTCCACAGTTGGTGATTTAATGCCCGCTATTTTATTGCAGATATATGACAGTTTGATGACCTATCCATGAAAAAAGGGACTGGTAACCCAATCCCTTCTTATTTTTAGATAACAATATTAAGCACGCTCAAGTAAAACAGCGACTGCTGGCAAAGTCTTCCCTTCAACAAACTCAAGGAATGCGCCGCCACCTGTAGAAATATAACCAATTTGATCAGCAACGTTATATTTATCAATCGCAGCTAAAGTATCTCCGCCACCCGCAATAGAGAAACCAGCAGATTGGGCAACAGCAAGAGAAAGTGCTTTAGTACCTTCACCAAACTGATCAACTTCAAATACGCCTACAGGACCATTCCAAAGAATCGTTTTTGAAGTCGTTAAAATATTTGAAAATGCTTTAGCTGTTTCCGGACCAACATCCAAAATCATATCGTTTGATGTTACATCTTCTACTTTCTTCACAACTGCTTGTGCTGCTGCCAAAGAACCTAAGAAATCTTCAAAATTAATTTGTGAAGCATCAGCAACTACAACATCTGTAGGAAGTGGAACACTTACTTTCGCTGCAATTTGTTTTGCAGTTTCAACCAAGTCAGCTTCATATAATGATTTACCAACATTAAACCCAGCCGCTGCCAAGAATGTATTTGCAATACCACCGCCAACAATCAGTTGATCACAAATACTAGAAAGTGAGTTTAGAACATCAAGTTTAGTTGAAACTTTAGAACCTGCAACAATTGCAACCATAGGTTTTTCAGGCGTTTGCATTGCACGGCCTAGTGCATCTAATTCAGCTGCCAATAAAGGACCAGCTGCCGCAACTGGTGCAAAACGAGCCACACCTTCAGTAGATGCCTCTGCACGGTGAGCAGTACCAAATGCATCCATCACAAATACATCACATAATGCAGCATACTTTTGTGAAAGTTCTGGATTATTTTTCTTTTCACCATGGTTAAAGCGCACATTTTCAAGCAATACAACTTGACCAGCTTTAACTTCTACGCCATCTAGGTAATCTGTTAACAATTTAACTTCTTGACCCAATACTTCTGTTAAATAAGCAGCTACTGGCGCAAGTGATTGTTCCGGCTTTGGTTCACCTTCAACAGGACGACCTAGATGCGAAAATACCATCACAGCTGCGCCTTTTTCTAATGCAGCTTTAATAGTCGGTAATGCCGCGCGCAAGCGAGCATCGCTAGTAATCACACCATTTTTGACAGGAACGTTTAAATCTTCACGAATAAGGACACGTTTACCTGTTAAGTTAAGGTCAGTCATACGCTGAAAATTCATGTAAAGCTCTCTTTATGATTTTAAAAACGCCCCAATTTTAAATGATTACATCAAAAAAGGTTAGTTTTTTTGCATAAAAGCTGTAGAAAGCCTGAGTTTTGATTATGATAGAGATAGTCATTTGATATTTCATCCATTATGTCTATTCATCCAGATCCACAAATCAATCGTTTAAATGTTTTAGGGGAACCTTTAGCAAGTTGTTGTTTCGACCCTATTACAGGCTATTTTAGAAATGGTTTCTGCCACACAGCAGTAACAGACCTTGGTCAGCATACCGTATGTGCACAAATGACCTCTGATTTTTTAAATTTTTCACAAAAAATTGGTAATGATCTTATTACCCCTTTACCAGAAGTAGATTTCCCCGGCCTAAAGCCTGGTGATTTCTGGTGTATCTGTGTAACTCGTTGGGTAGAAGCTTATCAAGCGGGTCAAGCACCTCCCATCAAAATACATGCATGTCATCAAGCTGTATTAAGCTATGTGCCTTTAGATGTTTTAATGGAATTTGCAGTGTAATGGTACAGCCACAAATTATTTTGGCATCAAGTAGTCAAACACGCAAAGCCTTAATGGATCGCTTAGGTATTAATTATGTCTGTGTAAGTCCAGATATTGATGAAAGCCCTCGGGATGAGATCCATGCGGATGAACTTGCGAAAAGGTTAGCTTTCACAAAAGCCCAAGTAATTGCCACACAAAACCCACATGCAATTATTATTGGTTCCGATCAAGTCGCATGGCGAGAACATGCCCCAAGTGACTTTATTGGTAAACCGATGACCACTGAAAATGCCAAAGTACAATTAGCAGAAAACTCAGGCCGAACTGTCTTTTTTAGTACTGCACTGAGTGTGCAATGGCTTGAACGGAATTTTGAGCAAACGCTTGTTGAACACTACCAAGTTAAATTCCGAACGTTGAATCAAGCCGAAATTGAACGATACGTTGCATTAGATCAACCATTACATTGTGCTGGTAGCTTTAAGTGTGAAAGTTTAGGAATTAGTCTGTTCGAAAAAATGACAGGTCAAGACCAGACCACACTCATGGGTTTACCAATGATTCAGCTTTGCCATACTTTAAGGCAGCTTGGTCTACAAATTCCTTAATTTTAGATATTTTTATTAATAGGTTATTTTCATGACACAACCTTTAACAGTTTTAGGCGGTATTACTGCCGAACAATTTTTAGCAGAGTATTGGCAGAAAAAACCTTTACTTGTACGTAATGGACTTCCCGAAATTGTAGGTCTTTTAGAGCCAAATGATGTTCAACAACTTGCCTTAGAGGAACATGCAAGTGCCCGACTCATTCGTCAAAAAGATAAAAATCCAAACGAATGGCATGTCAAGTCTTCCCCTTTAACCAAGGGTGATTTTCAAAAGCTACCAAAATTATGGACGCTTCTAGTACAAGCGGTAGATCACTACTCTTTTGATCTTTCTGAACTTTGGAAAAAATTTCCCTTTATTCCTCAATGGCGCCGCGACGATATTATGGTGTCCTACGCGCCTAAAGGCGGTTCCGTAGGAAAACATTTTGATTTTTATGATGTGTTTTTAGTTCAAGGGCATGGACATCGTCGCTGGCAGTTAGGACAAATGTGCGACGCAAATACTGCATTTGTACTAAATCAACCATTAAAGCTTTTACCAGAAATAGACGTGCAATTTGATGAGGTTTTAGCGCCTGGCGATTTACTCTATGTTCCACCAGGAATGGCTCATTATGGCGTTGCGGAAGATGATTGCTTAACGTTCTCATTTGGCTTTCGCATGCCAAACGTTGCAGGGATGATGGAACGTATTAGTGATCAATTTTCAGCTAATACTTTATTGCAAAATCCTGTTGTAGACATCGCACGTAAACAGATGAGTCAAATTGGTGAAATCAACTCAACTGAACTGGGTCACCTAAAAGACTTAGTATTGGCTCAATTACAAGATTCAGCAGCACTTGATGCCGCTATCATGTCTTATATGAGTGAACCTAAATATCCGGATAATATTCCAGAAGCTGATGAAATCGAAGCCGATGACTTAAAAGAAATTTTACCCGAAGGATACGAAATTCTTTTAGAGCCAGCCTCTCGACTACTTTATACAGAACAAAACGGTACCCTAAACTTTTGGGGAAATGGCGAAGCCCTATTTATAGCTGAGTCTTTTGGGCAAAAATTAAAATCGATTGCCAATGGAGAGAGCCTGCCATTCGATAGCCAATTTAATGATGATGAAATACTAGAGAATGTTGCTCACTTATTAAATGAATCTATTCTTATGCTTTTGCCTCCTGCAGAGTAAATGCATTAATAAAAGTAGATTTTTTCATGAAAGTGAAAAAGTCTACTTTTCAAATTAGCAACCGAACTCAAAATACACTGAATCATTATTCGTTAAATTCGCCTACAAACTATCAAATAGTGTGTGGCTAATGTTTTAAACCTAAAGCAAACTTGAAATGAGACTAAAAAACAGAAAAGCCTAATTATTAAGAAATGACATATCTCTTACTTACTTTTTCCTTAAAATTTAAACGATAAAGTTTAAAAAATAATATCTTTTTTCTATCAATAACAAACAATACCTTGTAAAATTAAAAATCCAGATTCTCATTAATACAGATCACAGTTCAAGCGAATAGCAATTCATTTGTGAGAGGCTAAAAAAATATGTCGAAGAAAGATGACATTATTAACACCGCATTAAGACTTTTTAACTCGTATAGCTATAATTCTATAGGTGTGGATCGCATCATTAATGAATCTGGCGTTGCAAAAATGACTTTTTACAAGCATTTTCCATCAAAAGAAAAATTAATTGAAGAATGCCTACTTCTACGAAATACGCTTTTACAGAACTCTCTTACCTCGGCCTTATCAAAACATGATGAGTTAGACCCTCTTGCGAGAATTAAAGCAGTATTTTTATGGTATTCCGACTGGTTTAATAGTGAAGATTTTAATGGTTGTATGTTTCAAAAAGCTTTGGAAGAGGTTTTAAAACAGTATCCTTCAACACATCAACCTGCCACTTTGTATAAAGCTTGGTTGACTCAGCTCATGCAAAATCTTCTTAACCAATATGATGTAAAAGAACCACGCCCCTTATCTTTATTACTCGTTAATATATTGGAAGGTATGACAATTCAAGCTCAGGTCGAACATGGTTCAATAAAAATTTATGATTATTGGAATCGAGTTGAAAAATTAATCGATTTTGAAAGAGCTGCTTAAAAATAAAGCGTGAGATTCTTCTTCTTATATTAATATTCTTCTTCTCTATCACGCTGCGTCTGAAAGTCATTTTGGTTCATAATTAGACGTTTTTTTCGACCCTACTAAACCAAAATATACAGACCTGTCTGTACAAAACAGATTATATATTTAAAAAATAAAAACTCAATCTTTTTTTATACTTCTTTCAAAGATAAATTAGATTTAACTATTTATCGAAGTGAAATAACGCTGATTTCCTATTAACTTCAATTCACTTATACTTAACAATTACACTTATAACACAATGCAACACTTTAGACACAAAAGAAATACAAACAACTGTTTTTAATTAAAAATACTACTTATTTATCAGTTCCCCTTATATTGCTTTTCAACAAAAACAATTGGATTGATTAGTTTTGCTACATTCATTTCCTCAAGATCAATCTATACTATGCCCGCTATATTGATATAGGTATAAAGTATGAAAGATGGACTCCAAATTGAAGAAATGAAAAATGCGGCTGATTCAGTCGTTGGAATTCTAAAATCTTTGGCTAATACAGATCGTTTATTAATTTTATGTCACTTAGCTTACGAGGAGCTAAATGTCTCACAAATTGAAGAGAAGACCCAAATTACACAGCCCACTCTTTCACAACAGCTTATGATGTTACGTAAAAGTGATGTTGTATCAACTCGTCGTGATGGTAAGCAAATTTTTTATTCTATTAAGGACGATAATATGCATTCAATTTTAAATACGCTTCATCAACTGTACTGTGCAAGTAAATAATATCTTTAAATTATAATTTATAATAATATTAGTAACTTCCTGAAATATGCGATTTTTCAGCTTGAAAGCTTAGCGTCTAGTCCAAGCACAAAGTTTTGAAAATTCGCGTAGCTTTTCCAAAGTGACACCGACACCATTTCATCTGTGATCAATTCATTTCTCTGTAGTTCATGCAGTACTTCACAGCTTTTTGATATAACTCATCTTCTTAACGAACAATTAACAAGCAAAACCACTAATAAAAAAACTCAAACTTAAATAATAAACAAAATTAAAACAATAACTTAATATTACCAACTATTATAAAAAACTCTAATTAGCATAATAAAGCTTAAGATTCACATCACTTAAGTATAAAATACCCCGCTTGTTCAACCTTTAGCCATGAATAGGTTAATAAGGTCTTTATATGCTTGAATTCCTTTCTCGATTAAGCTTGGTAGCCAAGATTATTTTCGCCATTATTTTAGGTATTGGCGTTGCATTATTATTTCCAGACGTTACGCCATATTTAAGTTTGTTTGGTGAGCTTTTTATTAAAGCATTAAAATCTGTTGCGCCTATTTTAGTTTTTGTATTGGTACTTTCTTCTATCGCCAACTTTCAAGTAGGCCATAGTGCAAATTTACGTCCAATCATAATTTTATACGTAATTGGTATGTTGCTTGCTGCTTTCACAGCTGTGATTGTTAGTCTTTCTTTTCCTAGTACATTGTTCCTTAACACTGTTTCGCACAATGATTTGCAAGCACCAGGAAGTTTAGCGGATATTTTAAAAAATCTGCTTTTAAGCTTTATTGCTAACCCTGTTCAAGCAATTAGTGAAGCAAACTTTATCGGTATTTTAGCTTGGGCAATTGGCTTAGGTTTAGCGATGCGCCATAGCTCTGACACCACAAAAGAAGTAATGCAAGATGTTGCACATGCTGTCAGCGCTATTATTCATAAAGTAATTGCTTTTGCACCTGTCGGTATTTTCGGTTTGGTTGCAGTAACTTTTGCTGACGCTGGCCTCGCAACCCTTGAAAGTTATGCGCAATTATTAATAGTACTGTTAGGTACGATGTTCTTTGTTGCTTTAGTTATTAATCCAATCCTTGTTGCACTTACTATACGTGGGAATCCATATCCTCTCGTGTTTAAATGTCTTAAAGAAAGTGGGATTACGGCTTTCTTCACGCGAAGTTCAGCAGCCAACATTCCAGTTAACCTAGATTTGGCAGAACGCTTAGGTGTTAATCCATCTACAGCAAGTGTGTCTATCCCATTAGGAGCGACCATCAATATGGCTGGTGCAGCAGTAACAATTACTGTACTCACATTAGCAACTGTACATACGCTTGGAATTCATGTTGATTTTGCAACAATGCTTATTTTATCAGTTGTTGCTACAGTTTCAGCATGTGGTGCTTCTGGTGTAGCTGGTGGTTCTTTACTTTTGATTCCAGTAGCATGTAGTTTATTTGGTATTTCAACTGAAATTGCTATGCAAGTGGTAGCTATTGGTATGATCATTAGTGTATTGCAAGACTCTACAGAAACAGCGCTTAACTCTTCTACGGATGTTTTATTTACCGCAGCTGTAGATATTCGCTCTAAACAAGCTTCTTAAAAAAATGCCATTTCAACGTCTACCAAACTGGTTCCAACTCGGAGCCTTTTTACTGGCATTCAATGCCGGAATGATTAATGTATTAGGGTTAATTACTCTTTTACATCAATCTATTTCACATATGACTGGCAACGTTAGTATGCTAGCTATGAGTTTGGTAGAGTGGCAACCAGAACATATTATCTTCTTGCTTCTGGTAATTATCTGTTATGTTTGCGGTTCATTTTATAGTGGTTTTATTTTAGGCAGCAGCCACTTTCGATTAGGTCGTCGCTATGGCCTACCTTTGAGTCTTGTTGCCTTATTCATTTTTCTTTGTTGGCTATTACTTCCTTATTTTCCACGCTATGGATTATTATGGGCTTGTACAGCGATGGGCCTACAAAATGCAATGGTGAGCCATTATAAAGGCACAATTATTCGAACTACCCATCTATCTGGTGTTTTAACAGATATTGGTTTAGCCCTTGGATATAAAGCCAGAGGCTTACCAGTAGAAAACCGACGTATTGTTTTACACTTACTTATTTTTACGGGTTTTCTGCTTGGGGGAATTCTCGCAGCGTTGGTACATCCGTATCTAAAGTTACAAGCATTTTTATTGCCAGCAACTTTAAGCTTAGTCTTAAGTATTTCTTACTGGGTAGTTTACTTCTACAGCCCTTCAACTTCACATAAGGATTAAGTCATGGTTAAAAATGCCTTACAAGCACAGCTACTAAAAGCTGGGTTAGTGGATAATAAAAAAGCAAAAAAACTAACAAAACAAGCTCATCACGAACAACGTATTGGGCAAAGCGATGAGCCTGAAATTAAAGCGAATATTGAAAAAGCTCAACAAGAAAAGTTAGCTAAAGATCAGGCTTTAAACTTAGAAAAACAGCAACAACTTGAGGAGAAAGCCCTCAAAGCATCTATCATTCAAATGATTAAACATCATAAAATTTCAAATACTGATGGTGATAGTGTTTATCAATTTATTGATGAGGGTAAGATCAAGAAGGTATATATTTCTCAGCAAATATATAATGCACTTGTTTCAGGCAGTTTGCTCATTGCTAAAGATCAAAATCAATATGCATACTTACCTAAACCATTAGCTGAAAAAATTGATCAAAAAATGAAAGGTTTTATTCTATTGAGTAATGCTGAGTCCAATGAACAGACCACAAATGAAGAAGATCCTTATGCAGCGTATGTTATTCCTGATGATTTAATGTGGTAATACACACAAGGGCCTTTATGATGTAAATCTAAAGGCCTTTTTCGAATTGCTTTAAAAGTATTAATTTAACAAATGTTCAAAATACTCAGAAAAAATACTTAAAGAATAAATTCCTTCACCACTTTATCTATTAATCCCGATATAATAAATCATAATTTTTTAAGTCCTCGCGACATTCTTGAAGATTTCTTCAGGTATCCAAATTTTACGTCATGTACTAACAAATGACGTACAACGTAATCAGTTCATGTGTATTTGCACATACTCCAAAGATCGAAAACCTAAGTGATATTGATCTAACTGACTTTTTTGTAAATTTAATTGCAAAGACTTAATTAAGTGGCTTTTGTCTTAAAGGTAGTAATTCATGCTGAAGTGGTTTGAAAAACTTGTAGACCCCTACCCAACAAAAGGTCTGGATGAACCTTTACCAACTCGTTTTTTTCCATTTGTCTGGCAAGCGACGGAAGGCTTACGCCCTTACTTATTCTTACTTATTCTTTTTACAGCAGGTGCTGCGAGCTTTGAAGCTTTACTTTTTTCAAAGATTGGACAACTCGTAGATTGGTTAAGTAAAAGTCATCCTGAAAGTTTTTTCAGTCAACATGCAACTGATCTACTGCTTTTAATTGGTGTTTTATTTGCTAATATCTTTTTCGTAAATATTCAATCTATTGTTAAACACCAGATTTTATATAGTACTTTTCCAATGCGTTTGCGTTGGCGTTTTCATAATCTTTTATTAAAACAAAGCTTAGATTTTTTCCATAATGACTTTGCTGGAAGACTTTCTGCAAAAGTGATGCAAACTGCCCTGGCTATCCGTGAATTCTGGATTATTTTAGGCGACATGTTGGCTTATGTTGCTATTTACTTTATTACCGTTAGCATTGTTCTTGGGGCTATTTCCCCTATTTTGTTAATACCACTTTTAGTTTGGTTAACTTTATTTCTAATAAGTGCATGGTTCTTTATTCCCCGTTTAAGTAAAGTTTCACAGCAACAAGCCGACGCCAGAGCAGTTATGACTGGTCGCATTACCGATGCTTATACCAATATTCAAACTGTTAAATTGTTTGCTCATGCGGGACGTGAAAGCCAATATGCAAAAGCATCAATGAAAGAGTTTATGACAACAGTCTATGCTCAGATGCGCTTAGGCACTCTTTTTGAAATAAGTATCAACATGTTATCAGCCGTTTTGTTTATTGGCGTTATTGGTACTTCAGTTTGGCTATGGACTCAAGGTTTAGCAGCATTAGGTGTAATTGCAGCGACGACTGCGATGATTTTAAAACTTAATAGTATGGCTGAATTTATGATGTGGCATATGTCTGCATTATTTGAAAATGTTGGAACCATTCAAGATGGTATGCAAACATTAGGTAAAAAAATCAATATTCAAGACAAGGCAGAGGCAAAAACACTTAAAGTTCCTCAAGGCGAGATTGTATTTAAAGATGTAAGCTTTGCTTATAACAATAAAAATGTCATTGATCACTTCAACTTGCATATTAAAGCAGGTGAAAAGATCGGTATTGTTGGGCGCTCTGGAGCAGGTAAATCAACGCTTATTCAACTGCTTTTACATTTTTATCATCTCAAAGACGGTGCAATTTTAATTGATGGGCAAAATATTGAAGATGTAACTCAAGATAGTTTGAGAGCAAATATTGCTTTAGTTACTCAAGATACGTCTTTATTACATCGTTCAGTTGCCGAAAATATTAAATATGGCCGTCCAAATGCATCTGATGCAGACATGGAAAATGCTGTAAATAAAGCAAAAGCAGCCGAATTTATACCTCAATTGGTTGATTTAAAAGGTCGTAATGGATATCACGCCCAAGTCGGTGAACGTGGTGTAAAACTGTCTGGCGGTCAAAGACAACGTATTGCTATCGCACGTGTATTCTTAAAAGATGCCCCTATTCTCATTTTAGATGAAGCGACAAGTGCATTAGATTCAGAAGTTGAAGCAGCGATTCAATCCAGTTTAAATGACCTTATGGTTGATAAAACGGTTATTGCAATTGCACACCGATTATCTACTATTGCACAAATGGACCGTTTAATTGTTCTTGATGAAGGTCGAATTGCTGAACAAGGAACGCATGAAGAGTTAATTGCTCAAAATGGAATATATGCACAATTATGGAAACGCCAAACAGGCGGCTTCCTGTTTGAACAAAAAGTTTTACAGGGTCAAGATTAATGCTTTATTTAGAAGATTTGAAAATTGGTGATCGCTTCATTAGTCGTGAATATGAAATCACCTTAGATGAAATCAAAAAATTTGCAAATTCCTATGACCCTCAACCGTTTCATACAGATGAAGAACAAGCTAAGCATGATCCTATTTTTCAGGGGATTGCTGCCAGTGGTTGGCACACCTCTGCCATCACTATGCGTTTATGGACAGAATGCATGCCTATTCATGGTGGTTTGATAGGTTCAGAATCTAGCCTGCGGTGGCCACGCCCCACCCGACCAGGTGACAGAATTCATGTTGAAGCTGAAATTTCAGCTATAACCCCATCCAAAACAAAATTAGATCGTGGTATGGTAAGTTACGTTACGCAAGCCTTAAATCAACATGGGGATGTTTTACTTATTTCAACAACAAAAATTGTTGTCTTTAAAAAAAATGTTTAAAAATGGTTGATATGATTGTCTAACAGTTTTTATAAACTCAGATTATATTTCATGACAAGATGTGTAAGAAATGCATGTGAAAAATTGATGAGAGCAATGGAACGCATATGAAAATTACCTCAGCTCGTCAAGATCAAGGTATTCCGGGTGTCTATGGCTTATTGCTATTAGATGTCGTTTCACGTTGGGGATACAACGACGAAACATTATTTGCTCCATTTCATCTTACCAGCGAGCAACTGGCTGATCCTGACTATCGTATTTCTACACCAGTAGCAAATGAACTGGTGAAACACGCTCTTAATTTAACTGGTGAAACTACTTTGGGTTACCATCTTGGTACTCAAATGCGTATTTCAATTCATGGTTTCATTGGCTATGCAATTATGACAGCCAAGGACATTACTGAAGCAATTGCTCTCGCAGCTCGCTTTATTCAGCTACGCTTACCTTTTTTACAATTATATTTCTCAACTTTTGGGCCCAAAGCGACTTTACAATTACAGTGTGATATCGAACTTGAACCGTTGCGTACAGAAATCGTTTTAGGTTTAACCATTGGTATCATGAGCATGGCGAAAGCGATGACTGGTATTGAAGATTTAGCTGGTGATGTAGATTTAGATTTTCCAGAGCCCGAAGGTTTTGAAAAATATAGAAATAAACTGAGCAGTACAATTCGCTTTAACCAACCACATTTGATTTCCAGTTTTGATAAAAAGTATTTAGGGCTTAAATTGGTTAATGCTGACCCTATCGCAAGTCAAGTTGCCATTAACCAATGTGAAGCTGAACTTTCTGCTTTAGGTGAGCGCCGCCGTTTAGCAATGCGAGTTCGTGACATTTTAAGTAATTCTGAACAACATTACTTAAGCATAGAAAATGTAGCAGAATATCTACATATGTCAGATCGCACACTCAAGCGTCAATTAGCAGCAGAAGGAACTTCCTTTTCAACTTTGGTTGATGAAGTGCGTTATCGACATGCGACATCTCTGCTTTCCCGTACAGATTATAGTCTTGAACAAATTGCAGATGAACTTGGCTATTCGGACGTTGCAAATTTTAGCCGAGCTTTTAAACGCTGGAGCGGCCGTAGCCCAAGCAACTGGCGTAAAGACCCATACTTATAATGTTTAAAACTATTGGACACAAGCTTAAGGAGTTACCATGAATCATCCTTCGGAACTGAAGTATGCACGTACACATGAGTGGGTAAAAATTGAAGGTGATCTTGTTATTACAGGGATTACTGACCACGCACAAGATGAACTTGGCGATTTGGTGTACGTCGAAACTCCTGAAGTTGGTAGTCAAGTTACAGCTGGCGAACAAGCTGGAGTTGTTGAATCAGTGAAAACTGCTTCAGACATCCATGCTCCTGTTTCAGGCACTGTAGTAGAAGTAAATACTGACCTTGAAGATGATCCTGATTTTGTAAATGATGATCCATACGGCAAAGGCTGGATTTATAAAATCAAACCAGACAATATTGCAGATGTTGAAAAACTTTTAACAAATGCAGAATATGAAGCTGGCCTATAAGATAGGTATAGTTTTCAAGATTTAATAAAAACCAGTTTAGATTTAGACTGGTTTTTTTCTTTGTTTATGCAGTTAATTTAAAATCAGTTATCTGATTCGGTGACCTATATGACAAAACTTGTTGTATTCTCTGGCGCGGGTATGAGTGCCGAAAGTGGAATTAGCACTTTTCGTGACAGTAATGGTCTATGGGAAAATTACGATATCCAACAAGTTGCCACACCTGAAGCATGGCAAAAGAATCCTGCTTTAGTTCAACGCTTTTATAATGAACGACGTAAAAATATTTTAGAAGCCAAACCAAACGAAGCTCATCAATATATTGCTAAGTTACAAGATTATTTTGACGTTCAGGTTATTACTCAAAACATTGATGATTTACATGAGCGTGCAGGAAGTTCCAAAGTTTTACACTTGCATGGAAATATTCGTTTAGCAAAAAGTTCTGGCCCAAATGCACAATTTACAACTCAGTTTTATGACATTAACGGTTGGAAATTAGACTTAGAACATGACCTGTGCCCAGATGGTTATCCCCTTCGACCACATGTTGTTTGGTTTGGTGAAGCTGTACCAGCTTATGAAGAAGCAATTAGATTAGTGCAAAGTGCAGATATTTTTATTGTAATCGGGTCGACATTAAGCGTATATCCTGTTGCAGGTTTAGTGCATGAGATTACAGCTCAATGTAAAGCTTACTATATAGACCCCAAAGCAGATCATGTGCGTCTTCCTCAACAATACGAATTGTTAAAGATGTCAGCGACTCAAGGAATGCATGAACTTTTTGAAAATTTAACTCTTTAAGTGCTATTTTTAAGGACCAAATAAATTTAATTTGAATAAAAATTACTTTTTTTTAGATAAAATTTTCTAACATTGTTCTAATTTCGCTCAATAAAACTTTACCCTCTAACCGCTTTGTAACTAAAAATAGGGTTATTTTTTTGAAAAACTTATTTTTCTTCATATAATTTTAAAAAAAGAAATATTAAAAATATTCTAAGATTATGATTATTAATATATTTTTATAATTTGTAATCTCAATTATCTTTAGTTACATAAAGTTATAAAAACTACAATACAAAAATAACAGAGCAAAAAAATTCTTTTGTGGTTGAATCTCAACCTCTTGAATGCCGTACAAGAAAACAGCGACCTGGATTAGGTTACAATCACGGATTATGGATATAAGGACACACATCCATCATGAGTTATTTTGATCCCACCCTCATCATGTTTATGGTGTACATCGTAGCAATGGTACTTATTGGCTTATTTGCCTACCGTGCTACAAGCGACTTCTCAGATTATATTCTCGGTGGTCGTAGTTTAGGCAGTTTCGTTACTGCGTTATCCGCAGGCGCATCAGACATGAGTGGTTGGCTACTCATGGGTTTACCAGGAGCTATCTATCTTTCTGGTCTATCTGAAGCGTGGATTGCAGTTGGTCTTATAATCGGTGCTTGGCTTAACTGGCTACTGGTTGCTGGTCGATTACGCGTTCATACTGAAATTCAAAACAATGCATTAACTTTGCCAGATTATTTTACAAGCCGTTTTGATGACCAGAAAAAAGTACTTCGTATTTTCTCGGCTGTTATCATCTTGGTTTTCTTCGCTATTTACTGTGCTTCAGGCATGGTAGCGGGTGCCCGTCTATTTGAAAATCTATTCGGCATGTCTTACAACACAGCAATTTGGCTCAGTGCTATTGCAACCATCAGTTATGTTTGTATCGGTGGATTCTTAGCAATTAGCTGGACTGATACATTCCAAGCTGGATTGATGATTTTTGCCCTGATTTTGACACCAATCGTGACTTACCTTGCGATCGGGGACACAACTCATTTTGTTGCCCTTGTTGAAACTGCTCGCCCGCACGCATTTAATCTCATCTCAGATTTTGGTGTGGTAGCAGTTCTATCCTCCATGGCATGGGGTCTTGGTTACTTTGGTCAACCCCACATCCTTGTACGTTTCATGGCAGCCGACTCAGTAAAATCTATTCCTGCTGCTCGTCGTATTGGTATGACTTGGATGATCTTGTGTTTAGCAGGTGCTGTAGGTGCTGGTTTCTTCGGTATTGCTTATTTTGAACAACACCCTGAATTAGCAGCAGTTGTAAGCAAAAACCCTGAAACTGTATTTATGGAATTGACTAAAATTTTATTCAACCCATGGATTGTGGGCATCATTTTGGCGGCAATTTTAGCTGCTGTGATGAGCACGTTAAGCTGTCAACTTTTGGTATGTTCAAGTGCTTTAACTGAAGATTTATACAAAGGTTTCCTTCGCAAAAATGCATCTCAAAAAGAACTTGTATGGGTTGGCCGTGTAATGGTTCTTGTCATTGCTGTTCTTGCTATTGCTCTTGCAGGGAACCCAAATAGTAAGGTTCTTGGCCTTGTTGCTTATGCATGGGCTGGCTTCGGTGCAGCGTTTGGTCCGCTTATCATCTTGTCATTGTTCTGGAAACGTATGAATTTACAAGGTGCCTTAGCAGGTATGATCGTTGGGGCGGTTGTGGTTATTGGCTGGAAAAATCTTTTCGCAAGCACAGGTGTTTACGAAATCATTCCGGGCTTTATCCTTGCATTTATCAGCATCATTGTAGTGAGTCTTTTAACTAAAGCGCCAAATACGACAGTAACTGGACGCTTTGAACAAGCAGATAAACTCTACAAAGAAAGCGTATAAATCATTGAAATAAATAAAGGGGCTTCGGCCCCTTTATTTATTTTTGGTTTTGATTTTAATTTTTGAAGTATCTTTCACTACTTGCATCACTGGATAACTCCGAGTTTCTTTTACCCCAGGTAACTGCCACAACACCTGCCCCGCAATTCGTCTGAATTCTTCCATACTGCCACTTCGTAATTTAATTAAAAAGTCGAAGCCTCCACTTACCATGTGGCATTCCACAATCTCTGGATAGTGCACTACAGCATCAATAAACTCATCTAAAACATTAGGTGTGGTTTTATCCAGTAACACCTCAACAAACACCAGAAAATTGGCATTTAAATTAACAGGGTTTAGCTTAGCCTCGTATCCCAAGATGAATTCATCTTTTGTCAGCTTTTGAACTCGAGCCATCACAGCAGTTGGAGATAAATTCACGAGTTCGGCTAATTTACTGTTCGAAATACGCCCATCTGTTTGAAGAATATCCAAAATTTTTAAATCAGTACGATCAAGGCTTAATAATGGGCCATTCATCTGAATTTTCCTCTAAAAAATGGGATAAATATAGTGAGTTATTCGGTGTTTCTTCTGTAATGATAAATTATCTAAACCTCTCTACTCAAGATCTTTGTACGAGAGTCGGTTGTCGGAAACAGATATGAATACAATGGATACTTTTCATCAAATGGATAAATCTCACCAAGGCTATATCACCGAATTCAACGATAAAAGTGAGTTTGAACAACGCATTAACACAGCTTGGCGACGTGCAGAGCCAGAAGCTGTAGAAGAGCTATTACAAGCTGCCGCGGTATCTGATGATTTAGATCATAAAATTTACGACCTTGCTTTTAATCTTGCCCATAATTTACGTGAACGTAAAACCTCTTCGGGTAAAGCAGGTATTGTTCAAGGCTTATTACAAGAATTCTCTCTGTCTTCACAAGAAGGCGTGGCGCTCATGTGTCTTGCTGAAGCTTTGCTTCGTATTCCTGACACAGCAACACGTGACTTGTTAATTCGAGACAAAATTAATCAAGGTAACTGGAAAGAACACGTTGGTCACAGCAGCTTAATGTTTGTAAATGCTGCGGCATGGGGCCTTATGCTGACTGGTAAGCTGATGGAAACCCCAAAGCAAACTAGTCTTTCAAGCGTACTTACTGGTTTGTTGGCACGTAGTGGTCGTGGCATTATTCGTAAAGCAGTTGACGTTGCAATGCGTATGATGGGCGAACAGTTTGTTACTGGTGAAACCATTGAAGAAGCTGTAGACCATGCGAAAGTGCTGGAAGACAAAGGTTTTCGCTATTCTTACGACATGTTGGGTGAAGCAGCTTTAACCGAGCATGATGCTGAACGTTACTTTAACGATTATAACCAAGCCATTCATGCAATTGGCAAAGCGTCTAACGGTAAAGGTGTTTATGATGGTCCGGGTATTTCAATCAAGCTTTCTGCTTTACACCCTCGCTATCAACGTGCGCAAATTGAACGTGTTCATCAAGAACTCTACGGCAAAGTATTTGAACTCGCTCGTTTAGCTAAACACTACAACATTGGTTTAAATATCGATGCTGAAGAGTCAGAGCGTTTAGAAATTTCCCTTGAGTTACTTGAGCGTCTTTGCTTCGAACCAGAACTTGCGGATTGGAAAGGTATTGGCTTCGTTATTCAGGCGTACCAAAAACGCTGTTTCTTCGTGGTTGATTATATTATTGATCTTGCGAAACGTAGTCAGAAACGCCTCATGATCCGCCTTGTGAAAGGTGCGTATTGGGATAGCGAAATTAAGAAAGCTCAAATCGAAGGTATGGACGACTACCCTGTCTTTACCCGTAAAGTACATACAGATTTATCTTATATCGCTTGTGCTAAAAAATTACTTGCTGCGCCAGAGTTTATCTATCCGCAATTTGCAACTCATAATGCTCAAACATTGGCAACGATCTATCATTTAGCTGATCCAAGCCAATATTATGCTGGTCAATATGAGTTCCAATGTTTACATGGTATGGGTGAACCACTTTATGAACAAGTTGTTGGTCCGCGCGAGCAAAATAAATTAGGTGTGCCATGCCGTATTTATGCTCCCGTTGGTAACCATGAAACTTTGTTGGCTTATTTAGTTCGTCGTTTACTTGAAAATGGCGCAAATACTTCATTCGTTAACCGTATTGCCGATAAAACACTTAAAGTTGAAGATCTTATCCAGTCTCCAATTTACGATATTCGCAATGCAGCTAAACTCGAAGGCTTGGTTGGTTTAAAACACCCATCAATTCCGTTACCTTTAGACATGTATGGATCACTCCGTAAAAACTCTAAAGGATATGATTTAGCAAACGATGCTCCACTTGAAGCTTTAGATAATACAGCTCAACAGCTAAGTAATCGTATTTGGCAAAGCCATCCATTATTGGCAAATAACGATTCATTAGAACAAAGTCATTCTGTTGCAATTACAAACCCAGCACAAAATGATGAAATTGTTGGGCATGTGCAAGAAGCTGATCTTAAGCATGTTGAAATTGCACTTAATGCAGCTGAGCAAACTCAATCTGAATGGTCAAATACACCTAAAGATCAGCGTGCTCAATACTTAAAACGCGCAGCAGACCTCATGGAAGGTCGTATGCAAGAACTTATGGTTCTTCTAAGCCGTGAAAGTGGTAAAACTTATGCAAATGCGATTGCAGAAGTTCGCGAAGCTGTAGATTTCTTACGTTACTATGCGACTCAAGTTGAGAACCTTCCTGCAAATACAACAATTCAGCCTTTAGGTACTGTACTTTGTATTAGCCCATGGAACTTTCCTCTTGCAATTTTCTCAGGTCAAATTGCAGCTGCATTAGGCAGCGGTAACTGTGTTATTGCTAAACCTGCTGAACAAACGCCTTTAATTGCAGCTCAAGCAGTTCAAATTTTATGGGAAGCTGGTATTCCACATGGTGCTGTACAGCTACTTCCCGGTCGTGGTGAAACAGTTGGGGCTCAGCTTAGCCAAGATAGTCGTATCGATGGCATCATGTTTACTGGTTCAACTGAAGTTGCAAAAATTTTACAGAAAACTGTTGCGAAACGTTTATCTGATAATGGTCAATCTATTCCTCTCATTGCAGAGACTGGCGGTCAAAACGCCATGATTGTGGATTCATCAGCATTAACTGAACAAGTTGTACTTGATGTTGTAAGTTCAGCTTTTGATAGCGCGGGTCAACGTTGCTCTGCTTTACGTATTTTATGTGTGCAAGAAGACAGTGCTGCAACCGTTATTAAAATGCTTAAAGGTGCAATGCAACAGTTGAGCGTAGGTAACCCTGCGATTTTAAAAACTGATATTGGTCCTGTTATTGATGTTGAAGCAAAACAGACGATTGACCAACACATCCAAAGAATGAAGTCTAAAGGCTATCCAGTACATCAGCTGATGTTTGGTGCCACAAGTCAGGATGAATTAGATAAAGGAACTTTTGTTGTACCAACAGCAATTGAACTCCCTAATCTTGATGACTTACAACGTGAAGTCTTTGGTCCAGTTCTACACATCATTACTTATAAGTATGGTGAACTCGAACAACTCATCTCACGTATTAATGCCAAAGGTTATGGTTTAACAATGGGTCTACATACCCGTATTGATGAAACCATCCAAACCGTCATTCAACATGCTGAAGTTGGTAACCTCTATATCAACCGTAATATTGTGGGTGCTGTTGTTGGTGTGCAACCATTTGGTGGTGAAGGTTTATCTGGTACAGGTCCAAAAGCTGGCGGTCCACTTTACATGTATCGCTTAATGCAGCACTGTTCAAATAAAGTATTGGCAACACCATTTGCCATGAAGACTGAGCAAACTGCTTTTGAAGGCTTTAACCGAGAGGTTTATCAGAGCTTACAAAATTGGGCGAAACAGCATTTACCGCAAGCAAATCGCGAAATTGAACCATTTGGCGTTGGTAAGTTTTATGAGTTACAAGGCCCTACTGGCGAAAGTAACCAATATATTATTCTGCCGCGTCACCGTGTTCTTTCAATCGCTGACACAGAACAAAATCAGTTGCATCAATTGCTGGCAATTTTTGCAGTTGGTAGCCAAGCTGCGGTAATGCATAACAGTCCATTATTGGCAAAATATAAACAAACCTTGCCGAAAGATGTTCTTGCTGCAATTACTACGGTTAAAAATATCAGTTCTGATGATTTTGATGCAGTTTTACACCATGGTAACCGTGAAGAAATCTTCTCGTTACAGCAAGAAGTTGCGACTCGTTCTGGCGCAATTGTTGGTATTACCCATGTTGAGCCAAATGAGACTATTCCGCTTGAGCGTTTAGTGATTGAACGTGCGATTAGTGTGAATACAGCTGCAGCTGGTGGTAACGCAAGCTTAATGACAATGACTGATTAATCCATCATTTTCTAAAAAAGCCCAAATCTCAGTATTTGGGCTTTTTTATTTAATAAAGTAATCTATTCTTAAATATATAAATTTTATCAAATCGAGATTCTAATAATGGTCTTTTTAGAACCAGAACAATATCAACAAAGATGCGCTCAACTTTTTAATTCATATCAAAAAGATATTTCCACACTTCTACCATTTGCCAAAATTGAACATATTGGTTCATCTGCAATACCGAATGCTATTTCAAAAGTGATCTGGATATTTACGTTGAAGTTAAGCCTGAGCAGTTTGAAATTGCAATTGAAAGGTTAAAAACGCTTAACTTTATTGAAAAGCAAAATACGCTAAGAACGCATGAGCTTTGTATGCTCGAATCACTTAATAACGATGATGTGGCATTTCAAATTGTAGTAACGGACTCAGTATTCACATTTTTCTTAACATTTAAAAATAAGCTTATCACCTCTTCAGCACTGGTCCATGAATATAATCAATTAAAATTACAGTGTAATCATTTAGATCACGATCAATATAGAGCAATAAAAGCAGATTTTATTAATCGTGTTTTGAAGCATCCTTAATTTTAACGTTAGTCTTCCTTATCGATATCTAGCTAAAATTGGCTCCTGTAACCCCGTTTTTTTTGATACCATTCACTATTTGATTCTGTCTAAATTTTCTTTGTCTATGACCTCTTCTTATCAACAACAACTTCAAACTAAAATTGACCGCATTACTGCCCAATTTTCTGAATTCACTCCACCTACATTAGAAGTGTTTGAGTCACCTGAACAACACTTCCGTATGCGTGCTGAGTTTCGTATCTGGCATACAGAAAATGACATGTTCTATGCCATGTTTGAACGTAATGATGATGACAAGCAGAAAACAGTTGTACGCATTGATGAGTTTCCTATTGCGGACCAAAGCATTAATGATTTAATGCCAAAACTTTTAGAAGAACTTAAAGCGGAACCCAAGCTTTCTAGCCGTATATTTGAAGCTGATTTTCTTGCAACTCTTAGCGGCGAAATGTTAGTTACCTTAATTTATCACCGTAAACTAGACGAAGAATGGGAACAGGCAGCTAAAGCACTTGCTGAGAAGTTAGACATTAAGATTATGGGTCGTAGTCGTGGCCAGAAAATTATTATTGGCGATGACTTTGTCGTAGAAGAATTTGAACTTTTAAATCGTTCATTTAAATACAAACAAATCGAAAGTAGCTTTACTCAACCTAACGCACAAGTTTGCAAAAAAATGCTGCAATGGGCATGTGATGCGGCTGAAGGATCGAAAAAACACTTATTAGAACTTTATTGTGGTAATGGTAATTTTACTCTTCCTCTTTCTTTAAAGTTTGAACGTGTTCTAGCAACAGAACTTGCAAAATCTTCCGTTTACGCTGCTCAATGGAACATCGAACAAAACCAGATTGATAATATTCAAGTCGCCCGTCTTTCAGCCGAAGAATTTACTCAAGCTTATCAAGGTGAACGCGAATTCCGACGCTTACAAGAAGCAAATATTGATATCCAGAGTTATGATTTTGATACCGTATTTGTCGATCCTCCGCGTGCAGGAATTGATGATGAAACTTTGAAATTATTACAGGGCTTTGAGCGTATTATTTATATTTCATGCAACCCAGATACACTATATGAAAACTTAAAAATATTAGGTTTAACTCACCGTATTGCGAAGTTTGCATTGTTTGATCAGTTCCCATATACCCATCATGTTGAATCAGGTGTCTTACTCGAGAAAATTTAAACAAAATCTTTCATTGTAAAGTTTTAAATAGGGAGGTTTTATATCTCATTATTTTTTAAAGTTTTTTTATTCAACTATTTAATTTTTCAAAAAATATCAAGTCATCTATCTGTCATAATTTCGTTTAACTCGAGTATTCCTATCGAAAATTCTTGAGTTCAATTGGTGAATTTATCACTTATAGAGGCTTGTATTTTATTTTAAATTGGCTATATTTCGAGCTATGTTAAGTTGTATATGAAGGCTCTATGAGTTTTTGGCAAAAGCTGTTCTTGGCAGATCAACAGCATAACGAGCATAAAAACCAAACTGCTTGTGTTGAAAATGACTGCTCATGTAAAACAAATGAACAACTTCTAAGTGCGCTTGCACTAGCAACAGATGAAGATGTCATTAAGGGAATTAAAAAAGTTCTTATTTCCCGTGGTTATAGCCGAAAAGAGTTAAATGAACTCACTCAAAAACCATCTATTCACTAATAAAAAAAGCCAGTCTTGTACTGGCTTTTTTTATATTTCACTTTAATCGACAATCAGTCTGATCGACCCACCCAACAATTGGCCCCATTTCAAATAGTTGATCATTACGCTTTGTCTTTTGAACATATAAACTAGAAATAGAACCATCAAGATATAAAGCCTGCTCTACCTTAAGATTTCTTTGAAAGAACTGAGCAAACTTATAAAAACTCACGCTGTTCTTCGATATTACAAAGTAGAGTTTATTATTTCGAATTCCGACTCCATTACGAATTTTATTTGATTGAGAGTCCTGTAAAAAAAGAGAATTAATCTTTCCGTCAATAACTAACATCGGGCCAGATTGTGTCGCATAATCAACGTTAAATTTTTGTCTACTATATTGCTGCGTTGTTAAAATAATGGCCTGTTTTTTATTCCAACCTAGCACACCATTCGGCTGTAAAAAGAAATTTCCTGATCCTTTATTTTCATTTAAGGGCTGAATCACTTTAGCTTGTTCAACATACAGACCAACTGGAGAAAATCCTGGATGGAACATGCCTGCATTCATTGCGAAAGAAAGTCGCTCACAATGCTTTAAATGTTCCTGAATATTGTTAAAACTTTTGTAATACTGTTGATTAGAATTTTTCAGAAACAAGCGTAACTGTTTTAAATCGCTAATTGAAACCACATCATAATCATCGCCTTCTGCTGTCTT
This sequence comes from Acinetobacter sp. 161(2023), assembly GCF_037027805.1. Taxonomy (NCBI): domain Bacteria; kingdom Pseudomonadati; phylum Pseudomonadota; class Gammaproteobacteria; order Moraxellales; family Moraxellaceae; genus Acinetobacter; species Acinetobacter sp. 161(2023). Next base: position 144,380 of record NZ_JAZEYD010000002.1, read on the forward strand.
CACTTGCTGGTGTTCTATAGCATAAACAGGCTGAACCAAAAGCCCATATATAGTTAAGCACCACATTAACCATTTCATTTAACATCACCTGACATGACATTTTTCCTTCATATTAAGTCACTAAATTATATACAAGAAATATGAATAGATTGGATATGCATCAAACTCATTCATTCGACGTAATCAATACACTCCAAATTGCTGATATTGGTTATAATGGTTAGCACTTTTCAATAAAAGCCATTTACACTTTATTGGATCAGCGTAAGCATGGAACAACCGAATAAGCGCTACCCTCTAGGGGCTCATCTCATCGTAAAACATCTCGGCTATAGCCATCATGGTATATATGCAGGGAGAGGCCGAGTTATCCATTATTCAGGCTTAGCGCATTTCATCAAAAAACGCCCGATTGAAATCACGTCAATAGATGCATTCTCGCATGGCAAAAAAATTCACGTTCGCTCTTATGAAATGCCACGCTACAAAGGAAAAGCTATCGTGCGCCGCATGCGTTCACGTATGCATGAAAACCACTACCATCTGATTATTAATAACTGTGAACATTTATGTAGTTGGGCAATTACCGGAGTCGAAAGTAGCACTCAAGTTGAACGTATGATGCATCGATTAACGACCATTGGGTATGTAAGCTCAATCATGAGCTATATGAATGGCATGATGCTCACTGTCGCAACGACATGTTTTGCTCTTGTTCTTTATATTAAAAAGAAATTGCGTGATCAGGCAAAAATGAAAGTTCCTACTTACCAATTTTTAAGAGAAAAATCTGAAAAAAGAAATATTGATCCTTCAGTCCCTTTAGTATTTATAGATCCAGATAAAAAAGAACCAATTTAATAAAAAAGCCCTCAAATATGAGGGCCTTTTTGACAACTTAAAACTTATTTTTTATCAACTTTTGCTTCAGTCGTAATGTTTACAGTAATCTTATCACCCACGTTTGGCACATAGCTGCCTAGGCCAAATTCAGAACGCTTGAATGAAGTTGTAGCATTGAAACCAATCGCTGGAACTTTTGCCATTGGGTGTTCGCCTTGCTTATTTAACACGGCATCAAGTACTACTGGTTTAGTTACGCCTTTAACGGTTAAGTCACCAGTAATTTTAAAGTGCTTTTTATCTTTAGTTTCTACTTTCGTACTTTTGAAAGTGATATTTGGGTATTTAGCTGCATTAAACCAAGCTTCTTGTTGGAATTCTTTATCTAAAGCAGGTACGTTTGTATTTACGCTGCTTAAAGGAATAGTTACATCTACAGAAGAATTTGCTGGTTTAGCATTATCAACTTTAATTACACCTTGGATATCTGAGAAGTTAGCACTTGGCGTTGAAAAGCCAAAGTGATTCCATGAAAAAACTGTAGCGGTATGTGTAGGATCAATTTTGTAGTCCACTGGCGCAGCTAAAGTAACTGAACTAGCTAATGCTACTGCCAAACCGAAGCTTAATGTTTTAAGATGCATTTTTCGTATCCTTTATTGATATAGTCGTTAGTGTATACATCAAGTAATTTAATTCACTATTCTTTATAAAACGATATGTTTCATCCATGCAACAATAAAAGCGTTACAGTTATTATTTAAAAACAATATTATAAAGTATAGGTACTATCGTACCGTGTCTGGACTCTTAAATTAATTCGTTTTTACTTCGATTTTTGATTAATAATAAGGTAAAACATGGCTAATACTGCTCAAACACAAAGTACTTCCACTCCATATCGAGTAACTCTTACTGATCCTTCAGGTCATCAATGGTTTGCTGATGAACCTACAGACAAAGGTGGTCTAGATACTGCTCCAAATCCAGTTCAAATCTTACTGTCTGCTTTAGGCGCTTGTACCACCATCACATTAGAGATGTATGCGAATCTTAAAGGTATTAAAATTGATCATGTTCAAGTTGATTTAGCATTAAACCCAAATGGTGAACCAGAGAAAGGGCAAAATAATATTGAACGCAAAATCACGCTGAAAGGTGAATTCACGGAAGACCAACACAAGCGCTTACTAAAAGTTGCCGAGAACTGCCCCATTCATAAGTTACTCACTTCTCAAATTAATATTCAAACCGAACTTAGCATTTAACCTTTCAGATATAAAAAAGCGCTCCCTATGGAGCGCTTTTTTACACTACTTCAATATTTAAGCAGTTAATTCTTTTACTGCTGCAACAACAGCTTCAGTTGTAATACCAAAAAATTGGAACAAGTCTTTCGCTGGTGCAGACTCACCATAAGTTGTCATACCAATCACTTTGCCATCAAGACCAACAAACTTCCACCAGTAGTCAACATGAGCTGCTTCAACTGCAACACGTGCACGAATATGAGCTGGTAATACAGCTTCACGATATGCAGCGTCTTGTTTCATAAACTCTTCTGCACATGGCATAGAAACTACACGCACGCCGTCAAGTTGAGCATAAGCTTCCATTGCTAAAGAAATTTCAGAACCAGTTGCAATAATAATTGCTTTCAATTCGCCTTTTTCTTGAGCAAGAACGTAACCACCTTTTGCAACATTTTGAATTTGTTCTTCAGAACGTGTTTGGAATGGTAAGTTTTGACGAGAGAAAATAAGTGCTGTAGGGCCATCTTTACGCTCTAGAGCAGATTTCCACGCAGTAGCAGTTTCTACAGTATCAGCAGGACGCCATGTATTTAGGTTCGGTGTACCACGTAAAGAAGCAATTTGTTCGATTGGTTGGTGAGTTGGACCATCTTCACCTAAACCAATTGAGTCATGTGTATAAACATGGATTACACGTTGTTTCATCAATGCAGACATACGTACTGCATTACGCGCATATTCCATAAACATTAGGAATGTTGCAACGTAAGGAACAAAACCACCATGCAATGCAACGCCATTCGCAATTGCAGTCATACCGAACTCACGTACGCCATAATACACGTAGTTACCAGCTGGGTTTTCTTGAATGCCTTGACAACCTTTCCAAAGCGTTAAGTTAGAACCAGCTAAGTCAGCAGAACCACCTAGTAATTCAGGCAATAAAGGACCAAAAGCTTGTAATGTGTTTTGGCTCGCTTTACGTGTTGCGATTGTTTCGCCTTTCGCATTTGTTTCACGAATGAATGCATCTGCTTGTGCTGCAAATTCTGCTGGTAAGTCACCGCTAATACGACGAAGTAACTCAGCCGCTTCAGTTGGATATTTTGCTTGATACTGTGCAAATACCGCATCCCAAGCTGCTTCAGATTCAGAACCTTTTGCTTTCGCATCCCATGCAGCATATACATCAGCAGGAATAACAAATGCTTCTTCTTTCCAGCCTAATGCTTCACGAGTTAAAGTAATCTCATCTTTACCTAATGGCGCACCATGACAGTCTTCTTTACCTTGCTTATTTGGTGAACCTAAACCAATAATCGTTTTACACATAATGATTGTTGGTTTTTGAGTTTCAGCTTTTGCTTCGATTGTTGCTTGACGAATCGCATCAGCATCATGTCCATCTACACGAAGAACTTGCCAACCATAGGCTTTAAAGCGCTCTTCTGTATCATCGCTGAACCAGCCTTCTACTTCACCATCAATTGAAATGCCATTGTCATCATAATAAGCAATCAATTTACCAAGTTGTAATGTACCCGCTAAAGAACATACTTCGTGAGAAATACCTTCCATTAAACAGCCATCACCCAAGAAACAGTAAGTGAAGTGGTCTACAACGTTTAAATCATCTTTATTAAACTGAGCGGCTAAAGTCTTTTCTGCTAAAGCAAAACCAACAGCGTTTGCAATACCTTGACCTAAAGGACCAGTCGTTGTTTCAATACCTGGTGCATAACCATATTCAGGGTGACCTGGAGTTCTAGAATGCAATTGACGGAACTGTTTTAAATCTTCAATTGAAAGATCATAACCTGTTAAATGAAGCAAAGCGTATTGCAACATTGAACCATGGCCGTTTGATAAAACGAAGCGGTCGCGGTTCGCCCATTGTGGGTTAGTTGGGTTGTGATTTAAAAACTCGCGCCAGACGACGTCAGCAATATCTGCCATCCCCATTGGAGCACCAGGATGCCCTGAGTTTGCCTGTTGCACAGCATCCATTGCCAATACACGAATTGCATTTGCAATACGACGTTCGTTTAAAGGGGTCGTCATAAGATCAGAATCCAATTTTAATAGATTGATGAAAAGAAGAAGATGAATAACAATTCAATGCCGCTATATTGTCTTAAAAAAAAGGCTGAGGGTAAACCCCAACATAGTATATTTCTTTATTTTTAACCGTTTCTTGGTTACACAAAAAACATTTGGACCTTTAAGTTATACAAAACAGTGCTCATTTTCTTAAATACTGCCTAAATATGCGAGCAGACACTTCTATTACACTTTGATATATAGATAAAATATTTTAAAAATTCTATCTACATCGATCATGTTTCTTTTCTTTAAAATTCGACTTGTAGGACATAATCTTTTTGTTAAGTCATATGTCTAAAAAATGCACTAACAACACGTTATTGAAATACCAATATTTTAAACAAACACTCTTTATATCAATTTTACTAATACACTTATCAATTAAAACACAGTATAAATGAAACAAATTCATGCTTTTTGGTCAGTATGAACTGGTCCTCAAGCTCAAGTCGATGTAACATATTATGTCTTTTGAAATAACCAAGATAGGACTTTCATGCGCGAGTACGCTGTTTTTACCTCGGAATCTGTAAGCGAAGGTCATCCCGATAAAATGGCCGACCAAATTAGCGACGCTATTTTGGATGCAATCTTAAAAGAAGACCCATACGCACGTGTTGCATGTGAAACACTGGTAAAAACAGGCGCTGTTGTACTTGCTGGTGAAGTAACAACGACTGCTAATATTGATGTTGAAGCTGTTGTTCGTAATACCGTTAACGGTATTGGATATCATCACTCTGATCTTGGCTTTGATGGATCAACATGTGCTGTAATCAATATGATTGGTAAACAATCACCTGAGATTGCACAAGGTGTAGACCGTCAAAAACCTGAAGATCAAGGTGCCGGTGACCAAGGTTTGATGTTCGGTTACGCAAGCCGTGAAACAGATGTGTTAATGCCTGCTCCGATTTCTTATGCTCACCGTTTAATGGAACGTCAGGCTGAACTTCGTCGCTCAGGCGCACTTCCATGGTTACGCCCAGATGCAAAAAGCCAAGTTACTTTTGCATATGAAAATGGCAAGCCTGTACGTCTAGATGCAGTCGTTTTGTCTACTCAACATGATCCTGAAATTACTCAAAGCCAGCTTAAAGAAGCGATCATTGAAGAGATTATCAAGCCGATCATCCCTGCTGAAATGTTCCATGCTGCGACTAAGTTCCATATTAACCCAACTGGCATGTTCGTTATTGGCGGACCTGTGGGTGACTGTGGTTTAACAGGTCGTAAAATTATTGTTGATACATACGGTGGTATGGCTCGTCACGGCGGTGGTGCTTTCTCTGGTAAAGATCCATCTAAAGTTGACCGTTCTGCTGCATATGCTGGTCGTTATGTTGCAAAGAATATTGTAGCAGCAGGCCTTGCTGACAAATGTGAAATTCAAGTGAGTTACGCAATTGGTGTAGCAGAACCTACTTCAATTTCAATTAATACATTTGGTACAGCAAAAGTTTCTGATGAGTTGATTATTCAACTTGTACGTGATCATTTCGACTTAAGACCGTTTGGTATTACTCGTATGCTGGATCTTATTCAGCCAATGTATAAACAAACTGCGGCTTATGGCCACTTTGGTCGCGAAGGATCAGACACTGCATTTACATGGGAAAAAACTGATAAAGTTGAAGCCCTTAAAGATGCTGCTGGCCTCTAATATAAAGTCATAAAAAAGCCCGCCAATGAGCGGGCTTTTTTATAATTCAAATTTCATAATATGTAGGGTTTACTCTTCTAGCAACCATCCTTGATGCCATATCATTTTTATCTATGATCAAAATTTACTGTCTTGTCGTTTTATCATCTTGATTTAATACATCAAGTAATGTTGGCTGCTTCGGAGTATCTTGATGGTTCTGGACATAAATATGGACAACTTTAAATACGACAACAACCGCTAGACAAGCCATCACACAGAACATCCACAGACCATACGGGCTTCGAATATGTTGCGAACCACAATATGGACATGATTTATCAGTTGATGCCACAACTTTGTCACAACACGCACAATGGTATTGATATAGCATAGGTAACCCTCCTTCCCTCATTTCAACCGTTGTTGTTTTAATAGGTTTGCTGCATTTTTAATTTATACATCCTTTATATTTATCCTATGTGAAATGAAAAGATAATTCAATCTGAATGAACAATTGAGTCAATTTAAAAATATTTTTAAAATACAAGAAGATAAGTTAAATATTATTTTTTTTGCACTATTTTTCTTATTTTGATATTTTGCCGAATTTGTTAAAATAAATGAATAATCTCACATTTTAGGCAAATGCATGTCACATACAAAGCTCATTAATAAGGGTGGCTTTCGCGAAAGAGCCAACCGTAGTCGAGGTTATCAACAATCTGAAAACAAGCAAACTGCTCTACCTTCAAATAAATATCAACCGCAGTCAAAGCCTCAAGAAGAAACTAAATTAGAAATGGAAGATATTGATTCATCTACTTCGGTTGGCCAGAATAAATAATAATTTAAACATAAAAAAAGCTTAAACCCATGAAGTTTAAGCTTTTTCATAACACACTTAATTAATCTTTATTTTTATGTTCTATTTTTTTGTGGTCTGGAGTAACATCTCGCGCTTCACCATCAATAATGTTTGAATCATGGTATTGGCCTTGACCCCCTCCCTGCTGATTCTGCATATCTTGCATTTGACGCATTAAATCAGCAAATGGGTTTTGTTGTCCTGAAGCATTACCGCCCATACCACCCATCATTTTATTCATCATAGCTTGTTGGCGTTTTGCAAGAGTTCTCATCGCTATATTACGAAATGCGGTTTGAACACCAGGAATCAAAATTAAAATAGCCAAAACATCAGATACAAGGCCTGGCAACATTAATAAGAAACCTGCGAAAGCATAAGCAAGTTTTTTAGTTACTGTTGGATCACTACCTAGCTGGCCTGTCATCTGCATTTGCTGTAATTGAGGCATAATACCGGCAGTACTTCTGCGAATAAGCCCCAAACCAATAAAGAAAGCAATAATGAACCAAAAGAACACATACCAGCCACTGATGAACTGTGCTACGCCAATCCATACGGCAATTTCAACAATCGCGCCCAGAACCACAATAAGAAGTAAATTCATGTAAAACTTTATCTATCTCAAAAAGAAAATTCATTGCAGTTTTATTTGACTTAACCTTACTTAAGTTTCCAATAAGGATTAAGTATTTCTCTTAACACTGATTGTTCCGTCTAATTTCTAAAAAATTAACAAAAACTATCGCATTGGTAAGAGTCTGCAATACTGGAGTACATTTGATTTTAACTCGATAAAAACAAACATGCTTCATTAATAATGAGTGCTGTATCAACTTTATCAAGTGCGACTTCAAGCAGATTTGAATTTTTTTCTTCTATTTGAGCGAGAATCCCTTCAAAAAGAACGTATTTAGTCAAATAAAGTCTTATTTACTTAGCAAAGTTAGGAGTATTCCTTTGTTTACGCTGTAAAAGCTATACTGACATATAGACCTTCCTAAATAACTTACATCTTATCTATCTAAAAACAGTTCTATTCAAGTTAAATTAATTAATATCACTTCAAATTAAACTTAGTCAAAATTATGTATAAAACAGTCCTTATCGTGGCAACAACTACTCTATTTTTATCTGCCTGTTCTTCTAATACGGTAAAACAGCATCAAATACACTCTATTTCTGCTAATCAAAATTCAGAAGAAATTTATGGTAATGATCTTAAAAGAGCATCAACCGAATATGTTCCCGCTTCTACCTTTAAAATGTTAAATGCATTGATTGGACTTGAGAATCACAAGGTAACGACAACTGAAGTGTTTAAATGGGATCGGCAAAAACGTTTATTTCCTGATTGGGAAAAAGACATGACACTGGGCGATGCCATGAAAGCTTCTGCGATTCCAGTTTATCAAGAATTAGCCCGAAGAATTGGCCTTGATCTTATGTCCAAAGAGGTAAAACGAATTGGTTTCGGTAATGCGGATATTGGTTCAAAAGTAGATAATTTTTGGCTTGTTGACCCTCTAAAAATTACGCCTCAACAAGAAGCCCAGTTTGCTTATCAATTGGCCCATAAAACACTTCCATTTAGTAAAAATGTACAAGAACAAGTTCAATCAATGGTGTTCATAGAGGAAAAAAATGGAAGTAAAATTTATGCCAAAAGCGGCTGGGGATGGGATGTTAAACCACAAGTGGTTGGTTAACTGGCTGGGTCGTTCAACCACAAGGAGAAATTGTGGCATTCTCACTTAATCTAGAAATGAAAAAAGGAACTCCTAGCTCTATTCGCAAAGAAATTACTTATAAAGGTTTAGAACAACTAGGTATCTTATGAGTTGAGCACTATAGCCCAGTTTATATCTCACATTATAAACTGAGCTATTTTTTTTAAACTTGAAATTTGAAAGCTTTATTATTTACCCATCAACTGGCTGCTGTGGTGTATTTAAATTTAATTGATAAAAAGCAGCATCTAGCCATTGTCCAAACTTAAAACCGACTTGTTTAAAAGTACCTGCATGGATAAAGCCCATTTTTTCATGTAAACCAATGCTTGCCTGATTGGTCGCATCAATACAGCCAATCAACACATGTAGCTCGGCATCTTGAGCACGTTGAATCAACTCTTGCATTAAAATTTTGCTTAGTCCACAACCACGATGTTCATAATGAATATAAATACTATGTTCAACGGTATATTTATAGGCAGGAAAAGCCCTAAAGGTTCCCCAGCTCGCAAAACCCAATAGCTTGTCTGTCTCATCAACAATACCAATCACAGGAAAATCATTTTGTCTTTTAACTGAGAACCAGTTTTTCATCGACTCTTCTGAGCGCGGCAAATAGTCATATAGAGCGGTAGAATTGATAATTGCTTCATTCAGAATCTCTAATATAGCCCCTGAATGTTCTGCTTCATTACAATCAATTAAACGAAAATTGGAATTGAGGGAAAAGGTCATAAAGATTCCTTAAGGGCAGAGACGAGTTGACTAGAGACGACTAAAATATAGCGTGCGACTTGAGATGAATTATTACTGTATATAACGGGCTGGTTTAGTTGCATTGCCAAACAATCTCCTGTGCTTAAAGCATAAGAAGATTCACCTAATTGAATATCAATTTCCCCTTCAACTACCCAAAGTTGCTGTTGTACTACCTTTGTGGTTTCACTAATTTCATAAGTAATTCGTGACTGAGCTGGAAACTCAATTTCAACAATCTGAAATGGTGATTTCCAATTTGGCGGTGAAACCTGACGGCGAATATAGCCTGTTTCTGGGTCTTTCCATTCTGATTGTTGACTACGCAGAACGATGGGTTGCGGTGATTGATTACCTTGTTGGCTAGCAAACAGTTGAGTCAAAGGTACATCTAAACCGTTTGCTAGCTTTTCAAGGACAACCGCGGTTGGGCTCGCTTCACCTCTTTCGATTAAAGAAATTGCAGAACGGCTTACCTGACATCGTGTAGCAAGAACATCAAGCGTATATCCACGAGCCAAACGCAGTTCACGTACTTGCTGTGCAATGCGAATGTTAATATCTTCCATACACTCACAAATTCCATTTCTAAAATTCTAGACAAATATTCCACCAAACTAGAATATTGTCAATTATTAAAGAATTTCATTGTTTGGGAAATATTGGAAACTATTCTTTGTAGTAACCAAAATAGAAGCTAATTAAAAAACGAAAAATAACCACTCATAAGTGACTTGCTTAAATAACTCATGCAGATCATATTTTGGTATGTAACAATACCTTTAAATTATTTATGTAAGCCTTCGCATGTCTTTGATTATTGGGATTGATCCTGGTTCACGCTTAACAGGTTATGGAATCATTGAAAAAGATGGTAGTAAACTACGTTTTATCGATGCAGGCACTATCCGAACAGAAACAAAAGAAATGCCTGAACGCTTAAAACGCATCTTTGCTGGAATTGAACGTATTGTTAAATTTCATGGTCCAACTGAAGCTGCCGTCGAGCAAGTCTTTATGGCTCAGAACCCAGACTCTGCTTTAAAACTTGGACAAGCACGTGGCGCGGCAATAGCCGCTTTGGTCAATTTAGATTTACAAGTTGCAGAATATACCGCTCGTCAAATTAAACAGTCCGTAGTGGGTTATGGCGCTGCGGATAAAGAACAAGTACAAATGATGGTCATGCGATTACTTAACCTAACCGTTAAACCTCAATCTGATGCAGCCGATGCACTAGCAGCAGCAATTTGCCATGCTCATGCATCTGGAAGCATGAGCAAACTGTCTGTCCTTAATGCCTTAGGTGGAATGGCACGTGGACGAAGCCGCTCTAGTAGTCGTAGACGTTAAAGCTTTATGAGTTCACTACTTGAGTAATTGCTTCATTCATTTGATAAGCCTGTAAACCTCGCATACCTTGTTTTGCAAGTTGATCTCCTGCCTGAGCATGCAGGGTAACAATTTCATGTAATGCAATACCTTTGTGGAACTGGGCTTTTAAGCTTGCAATCATTCCAGCTAATACATCTCCCATTCCACCAGTTCCCATACCAGCATTACCTTCGGTACAAACATACAAGTCATCCTCTAAAATTAAGCTACCCGCTCCTTTCAGCACCCACTGACCTGCATATTTATGTTGCAAGGCATAAATTGCAGCAATTCGGTCATTTTCAATTTGCGCTGTAGAACAACCAAGTAAGGTAGCAGCCTCTCCTGGATGAGGTGTTAAATATAAATGCGCATTCAATTTCTGAGGCTGTTTAGCTAGAAACCATAAAGCATCTGCATCTAAAACAGTTTCTAGGTGTGTACTCTGATTTAACAAATTAAACCATTGTTGATAAATTTGCTTTGCCCAATTATCACGTCCTAACCCCATTCCAAAACATACAGCATCAACCTGAGATAAAATATCTTGAATCGACTTTTCATCTAAACCGTTAATATCACGAAGCATAATATTAGGAGCCCGCGACAAAATAGCTTGATGATGCTTTTGATGACAAACTACTGTGACTTTACCTGCACCTGCATGAAAAGCAGCTTCAGCAGCCATAATGACAGCGCCACCCATTTGCTCATGTCCACCAACCACTAAAACATGCCCATAACTCCCTTTATGACCAAATGCCATACGTTTAGGAAGTTTAATACTTGTGGGTGCTAAATAAGCTAATGGTTTCAGTTCTTGGTCGATAGGAATTAAATCAATTAAATGAAGCTCGCCAGTATATTCTTTACCTTGACCTGTAAATAATCCGGCTTTAAGTCCTAAAACTGTAAATGTATGATCAGCTCGTATTGCACAAGGTAAGGCACAACCTGTATTTGCATGTAAGCCACTCGGTATATCAATCGAAATTTTTAAGCCAGTTTGCTCATTAAATTGTTGAATAATCTGTTGCCAATTAGAGTTTAATTCGCGATTTAAGCCTATGCCAAATAGAGCATCAATATGACAATCAAAAGTTCTTTTAACATTAAAATTTTGATGAATCGGAACTTTCTTTTCTATAGCAAATTGCGCTGCACAATGTAAATCGTTTGACTCACCCAATTGAGCCGCAAATATTTCAACGTGAAATCCAGCTTGTTTTAGATAACTTGCTATAAAGTAGCCATCACCTGCGTTATTACCTTGTCCGCACCAAACAGCAATCTCATTAATAGTACGATCTTTAAAAAGCTCAATAAACTGCTGAGCGATTGACCAAGCTGCTTGTTGCATTAAACCTAATGAAGAGTTTTGAGCAGCAAACCAACGTTGCTCCCATGCTCTAATATCATCGCTATGGTAAACTACCGCCTGCATATTATTATCCTCTTGCATTTTGGTTTATGACATCTTCCGATACATCACGCATTGCAGTGCAACAACTTGATCCTCATGAATTAAAAGCATGGATCAAAGCTCAAGCATTAGACTTAGGTTTTGCTGATTGTGTCATTGCAAAACCAGATGCTCAAGAGCAAATGCCACGTTTTTTAGAATATCTTGAACGTGGTTATCATGCAGACATGACCTATTTAGAAGAAAATCTAGAAAAACGAGCCGACCCTACATTATTAGTTCCCGGCACAAAAAGTATTATTTGTGTGCGTATGAACTATCTGGTCGAATCTCCAAAACCTCGATATGTACCTTTCGAACCAAACTCTGCGATTATTGCTCGTTATGCACGTGGCCGTGATTACCATAAAGTCATGCGTGGCAGATTGAAAACTTTAGCAACACGAATTCGTGAAAAAGTCGGCGATTTTGAATCTCGTCCTTTTGCCGATTCGGCGCCTATTTTTGAAAAATCGTTGGCTGAAAGTGCAGGAATGGGTTGGACAGGTAAACATACTTTGCTCATTCACAAAAAATCAGGTTCTTTTTTTGTATTAGGCGAGCTCTTTACATCACTCGATTTACCTTTCGATGAACCTGCAACAGCACATTGTGGTTCTTGTAATGCTTGTATTGATATTTGTCCGACGCAAGCGATTGTCGAGCCTTATATGCTAGATGCAAGGCGTTGCATTGCTTATTTAACTATCGAATACAAAGGAATTATTGCTGAAGAATTACGTGCGGGTATTGGTAATCGAATTTTTGGTTGTGATGATTGCCAATTAATTTGTCCATGGAATAGTTTTGCCAAAACTGCGTCCATTAGCGATTTCAATCCTAGAAATGGATTAGACAATATTAGTCTACTGGATATCTGGCAGTGGGATGAAGCCACTTTTTTAGCCAATACAGAAGGTAGCCCTATCCGCCGGACAGGTTATCAATCATTTAAACGTAATATTGCTATCGGTTTAGGAAATGCTCCTTATTCAAAAGAAATTGTAGATCAGCTACACAAAGGCAAAGTTTTGCATGATGAGATTGTCAATGTGCATATTGATTGGGCAATTGAACAGCAACTTAATCAACTTCAGCTATCAAATTAAAAAAATGATGTTTTTTGCCCTATAGCTTTAATACGAATTCTGTATGATTATGTGTAGTGAATTAATGCCATCATCATGGATATGACAATGACTCTACGTAATGATTGGAATCGTGAAGAAATCCAAGCTTTATATGAACAACCCTTTTTGGATTTAGTTTTCAAGGCTCAGCAAGTACATCGCGAGCACTTCACTGCCAATGCGATTCAGGTCAGCACCCTTTTATCTATTAAAACGGGTAAATGCCCTGAAGATTGCAAATACTGCTCACAATCGGCACATTACGAATCAAAATTAGAAGCAGAAAAACGTATTGCTGTAGAAAAAGTGATTAGCGAAGCAAAAGCTGCAAAAGATTCAGGTTCTTCACGTTTTTGTATGGGTGCTGCTTGGCGTAACCCACATGAGCGTGATATGCCTTATGTTTTAGAAATGGTACGTGAAGTAAAAGCTTTAGGTTTGGAAACTTGCATGACTTTAGGAATGCTTAACCAATCTCAAGCAGAGCGCCTACAAGTTGCTGGTTTAGATTATTACAATCACAACCTAGATACATCTCGTGAGTACTACTCTCACATCATTAGCACACGTACTTTTGATGATCGTTTAAATACCCTAGATTATGTTCGCCAAGCTGGTATGAAAGTTTGTAGTGGCGGCATTGTAGGTTTAGGCGAAAGTCGTGATGACCGTGTTGGTTTATTACATGAATTAGCTACGCTACCAATTCATCCTGAATCTGTACCAATTAACATGCTTGTTCCAATTGAAGGAACACCGTTAGCAGATGTTGAAAAGCTTGATGTAATTGAATGGATCCGCACTATTGCAGTTGCGCGCATTATTATGCCACATAGCTATATTCGTTTATCTGCTGGTCGTGAATCATTAAGTGATTCAGATCAAGCATTAGCATTTATGGCAGGTGCAAACTCATTATTCTCTGGTGACAAATTACTCACCACACCAAATGCAGGGGAAGGTAAAGACCAAGCGTTGTTTAATAAACTTGGCTTAACTGCAGAAAAACCAAAACCAACAGTTGCTGATTTATCAGTAAATGCTATGAGCGCATAACTCAAGGCAGTAAAATAAAAAAGCCCTGATTATTCAGGGCTTTTTATTTAAACAGAAGTAACTAAAATTCCATAAGTGGCATTAAGAAATGTCCCTACTCGAATAATGTCTTTTCCTGCTGCATGCGTTACAGACAACTCTTGGCTCAACACATCAAAATTAAAGGAATCAAAAACATCCTGATGATGTAAAAGCCAAGTCACTGTATCTGCTAAATTCTCATCTGCAATATAAGTTAAGGCTTTAAAGTCTTTACTCATAAATCACTCTTAAAAATAAATTTTATGAATTTTATATGAGTTAACTCTACCTTAAAAGACAAACTAAGCTGCTTTAGGGTTCACTAAAGAACGACCCGACAACAAGCTTGTCAAAGCTTGTGGTGAGAATTCCAAAGAAAGCACATGATTCTTAAGGTTAACAGAATGCTTACTGATCAGTGGAAGTAAACCCTCTTCTGTTTCAAAGACGTATTCATCTGCAATATTTAAGATACCTTCGAGATTAGTTGTACTCGAAGCAAGATCGTGACTAAAGATGTCATAAATCGTTTGTAAGTTAAACGATGTCTGCTGCTCCGTTGGGTGCTTAATGAGATAATCTTTCAAAAACAGAACGAGTTTATGAGCAAAGAAAAAGTAATTAGGTTTATAGCTATACTTGATACTATTCATGGAACGGAACTCCAGATTATCTTTTATTGAATTACAACTAAAACAGTAGGAATTGAATCTTAAAAAATTCTTAAAAAAAAAATATATTTAATAAGATACGCACAATTATTTTTAATGTTTAAAAACAATTAGTTATATTGAAAAATAGAAAAATTTCAGCTTAAATGTTTTAAAGTTGGATTAATTTAATAAAATACAATTACTTAAATATTACATGTTTTTTATTTTATTTAAAGAATGAATTTCCAATATATTTTACCAAACGATAAAATACATCTTCAAATATTTTATTAATAAAAAATAACTGATCAAAATATATATAAATATAATGTTTTTCTTGTTTTTTAGTTGAAAAGTGATATATTTTCTTCGCCTTACTTAAGCAGAATAAACTTGCTAAAAAGTAATGGATTTTATTTTAAAAGGCTATTCTGGGGATTTTATGAAAAAATTTATTTTTATGGCAGCGGTTTCTCTCTTAAATATAACAAATGCACAAGCTGCAGATGGCACAATCACTATTAATGGTCTTGTCACAGATAATACTTGTACTATTGATACTGGAGATAAAAACCTAACAATCAATCTGCCTACAGTTTCATCTCAAACTTTAAAAAATGCAGGTGACGTAGCGGGTCGTACCCCATTTCAGATTAATCTAACGAACTGCGCTTCTGCTGGCAAAGTAGCAACTTATTTTGAACCTGGTGCTACCGTTGATTTTAATACGGGTCGTTTATTAAACCAAGCAACCTCAGGCGGGGCAACAAATGTGAATATCCAGTTGCTCGGTAGTAATAATGCGGTAATCCCTGTACTTGCTACTGGTACGAATGGAGCTCAGACTAACTCAGAGTGGGTGAACGTTTCAGCTGGTGGGAATGCTGACCTTAACTATTATGCTGAATATTATGCTACAGGTGCTTCTACTGCTGGTACGGTAACCTCGCAAGTAAAATACACCATTATTTATCAATAAAATTAAAATTGAAGCTTCTATTTCTAGATAGAAGCTATCTCCTATCTATTATGCATTATTGAGAATATGACTCATGCTTTTTCGTGGTCGTAAGTTTTTTTGGGGATTAGTTTGCCTACAGGTAGCACTATCTACCACAGGTCATACTGAAATTGTTTTACATGGAACTCGTGTCATTTATCCTTCAAATGCACGTGAGATCACATTACAACTGAGTAATAATGGTACAGCTCCCTCTCTCGTTCAAGCTTGGATCGATGATGGAAATGCAAAGTTGACTCCTGATCAAGCAAATGTGCCCTTCATTATTACGCCACCGATTTCACGAGTAGAAGCGACTAAGGGGCAAACTTTAAGAATTACAGCTCTACCTAATGCTTCTCAATTAAGTCAGCAACAAGAATCAATTTTTTGGCTTAATGTTTTAGATATACCTCCTAAGCCCGAAGGAAAAACTCAACAAGACCAAAGCCCCCCAATTTCTAATAATTTTTTACAGCTCGCTGTTCGCTCACGAATTAAATTCTTTTATCGCCCTATAGATCTAAAAGAAAATATTGAACAGCTAAGTGAAAAAGTTCAATGGAAAATAAATGATCAATATCTAGTAGTGAAGAATCCAACCCCCTTTTTCCTCACTATCACTTCCATTTTTCAAGGAACTGAAAACCATAAAGCAGACTTGTTACAACAAGGTTTAATGGTTGCCCCTTTTTCTGAAGATAAAATAAAACTTAAAAATAAAAATGTAGCAGAGATGAGCTTTGTATATATCAATGATTATGGTGGTCGAGTTGAGCACCCAATAAAGTTCTAACCTTACTGTATTACTTAAGAAAACCTAAATACCTATCATGAATAGGCTCTAAAACTATGTCTAAATGGTTTATACCTTATATATGTTTAAAAAGCCCTTTTATTTATTATTTGACCTCAAGTATGGCGGTATTCATGCCTTTGGTTGCATATGCCACAAATAATACTGATGTTTCAAGTTTCTCAAAAGCAGAGTTTGATAGCAATTTTTTAGTAGGTAATGCGCAAAAAATTGATATTGGTCGTTTCAAATACGGAAATCCTATATTACCTGGTGAATATAGCTTAGATGTCTATATTAACGGCCAATGGCTAGGTAAGCGACGCATGCGTTTTAATGCTCGCATTCCTAATGTAAATGCCGAAACCTGTTTCACAGAAGCCATGTTACTAGAATATGGCGTAAAAGCTGATGTGCTTAGCCAACATTCTCATGCATCGTCTCTTTCTTGCGATGCACTAGGCACTTGGCTAGATAATGCTTTTTATTTATTTGATAGCTCCCGTTTAAGAATTGATATTTCTATACCACAAGCCACATTAGAAAAAAATGCACAGGGCTATATCGATCCACATCTTTGGGATAGAGGGATTAATGCAGCTTTTTTGACATATAACACGACTGCTTATCGAATAGTTAATGAACACAATGAAATCACTTATGCATTTATGGGAGCTAATCTTGGAGCAAATTTAGCGAGTTGGCAATTTCGCCATAATGGGCAATGGAAATGGCAAGACAATACTGATTTTCAGCCTAATAATTCTTCTTACACTTCAACAAATACATATATACAAAAAGCATTTCCGAAAATTCAGGGTGTTCTGACTTTAGGAGATTATTTTACTAATAGTGATTTTATCGATTCTTTACCGTATCGCGGGATGAATATTTCAAGTGATGACCGAATGCTTCCAAACAGTATGCTCGGTTACGCTCCTAGAGTGAGAGGTTATGCAAAAACCAATGCGAAAGTCGAGGTTAGGCAACAAGGTAATTTAATTTATCAGACAACGGTACCCCCCGGAAACTTTGAAATTAATGATCTTTACCCAACCGGATTTGGGGGCGAGCTACAAGTTTCAGTAATTGAATCTAATGGAGTCATTCAAAAATTCTCTATTCCCTATGCCTCTGTCGTCGAAATGCTACGCCCCCAGATGAGTCGATATTCTTTCACTTTAGGGCAATTTCGAGACTCAAACCTGAGCCTAAATCCGTGGCTAATACAGGCCAAATATCACCGAGGAATTAATAATTACCTCACAACTTACAGTGCCGTACAAGCAACCAAGCAGTATCTCTCGTTATTACTAGGTACAGCTTTTTCAACACCAATTGGAGCTATCTCTTTTGATGCCTCTCAATCAAAAGCTGAGTTTGATCATCAGCCCAAAATGGCAGGACAAAGTTATCGTTTAAGTTACAGTAGACTATTTTCCCCAACAAATACTAATTTAACATTAGCGACTTATCGTTATTCAACAGAAAACTACCTTAAATTGCGTGATGCAATTTTAATGCAAGATTTACAACAACAAAATATTGATAGTTTTTCTGTAGGCAAACAAAAAAGTGAATTCCAGATTACTTTAAATCAAGTTCTTACAAAGCAATGGGGAAATTTTTATTTAGTAGGTTCATGGATAAACTATTGGAATCAACCCACGACCAATAAGCAGTTTCAATTAGGTTATAGCAATCAATTTAAAGATTTAACTTATAGTTTATCTGCAATTAGCAACGAGATTGATGAAGGAACCACTCGCACAAGTCGAGATACGCAGTACCTTGCTTCTTTATCTTTTCCATTAGATTTTAAGAAAAATTCTCTGACTTTAAATAGTGTTATTGATGAGAATAGTCAGACCTTAAGCTTCAGTGGCTTTACAGGAAATCGCTTAAACTACGGCGCATCAATTTCTTCTCAGGCTCATGGTCAAACTAACCTGAATATTAATGGTACCTATAAAACAAACTATACAACACTAGGTGCTTCATTAAGTCACGCAAATTCATACCAACAAGAAATGCTTAACTTCAGTGGCAATGTTATTGCACATTCTCAAGGAATTCTATTTGGGCCAGATCAGGCTCAAACCATAGTTCTGGTCTATGCACCAGATGCTACTGGAGCACAAGTCGGTAACGCACCCGGGCTCAGTATTAACAAAAAGGGATATGCCGTTATTCCCTATGTTACGCCTTACCGTATGAATGACATCAGTCTTGACCCACAAGACATGTCCACCCAAGTTGAACTTGCTGAAAGTAGCTTACGGATTGCCCCTTATGCTGGCTCGATCAGTAAAGTTCAATTCTCAACAAAAAAAGGTTATGCACTTTTTATTAGTACGACAATGTTAGATGGCTCACATCTACCTTTTGCCGCACAGGTATACAACCAGAATAACGAAGCGGTAGGCATTGTTGCACAAGGCAGTCGCATCTATTTACGAACATCTTTAACCCATGACCGTTTATATGTGAAATGGGGCGAAACGAGTACTGAAAAATGCGAAATTGAATACGATATAGCGGATCAAATAACACATAAAAACCAACCAATTATTATGACAAAGGCAGTCTGTAAATGAATAATATTTTAAAAAAAATTGGCTTTTTGGCAGTGAGCCTATTTGCTTATAGCCATACAAATGCAAATTGTAATTTAAGTAAAGGATTTACTACCGTCGATATTCCAATGACTATAGGTAAAATCGTAGTAAAACCAAATGATCCAATAGGAACGATTTTACAAAAGAATACTTTTACAATTTCGCCTAATAATTCAACTGCAACGTGTAATCGTGCGAGTGATCAAATTATTGCAGCCCTTCCCTTAAATTATCCAATTAGTCCAATAGGCAATAATGTTTATGCGACCAATATTCCTGGGATTGGTATTCGTCTTTACCGTGAAGCTGCCGATGCTTCAGATTTTTCTGGATATTATCCCTATAGACGCACATTAACACCAAATAAAGCATATACACTTTCCCCAGGATATTTTGTTATGGAGGTTATTAAAACTGCTGCGACTACTGGTTCTGGTGCATTAGTGGCTGGCCGTTACAGCACTTATTATGTATCAGGACAACAAAATCGCCCATTTTTAACAACAACCGTATTAAGTAATGCCCCTATTCTTATTGCGTCCTCATCTTGTGAAATTCAAAATGGTGTAGATACACCAGTCCAACTTCCAACAGTGATGAAATCTGGTTTTAAAACTATTGGTTCAACTCAAGGAGAACAGAGTTTTAATCTATCAATTTTATGTAATGGTGGAGAAAACAACTCGGGTACAGCCACAAGTAACATGATTAGCTTAAGTTTTGATTATAATTCTGATACCTCAAATAATCAGGTGATTAACAATAGTGCAGCGAATTCAATAAAAGCTAATGGTGTAGGTGTTGAACTATTATGGAATATGAATGGAGCAAATAAGCCGATCCAAAAAGCAACCAAGCTAAATATAGGTATGGTGAGTTCCAACCAAACTATAGAATATGATATTCCTTTAACTGCACGTTACTATCAGACCACCACCAATGTAACCGCAGGAGAGGTTAAAGCCACAGCGACTGTGACCATTCAATATGATTAGCTATTATCTATAAAATGACTAAAAATAAAAAAGCTTAGGGCTACTGAGGAAAGTCAAAAATATTAGTATTTTTAAACTTTGTAGTTATATTAATAAATCACATAAAAAAATGCTCATAAGCAAAAATAGCAAATGAGCATTAGTGACAACCACTTAACCTGAAATACAAATTGTGGGAAATAGATCACAATTTGCATGGGTATAATTTCAAAATTTGGCTTAAAGATCAAGTCTTTTTTTTAACAAAAATTTAAAAACACACTATAAAGTACTGTTTTAAATAAATTAAAAAAATAAATTTAATTTATAAAAGCTATTTTATAGTGTTTCTAAAGAATTACCATTCTATTAATTAATAAAAACTTAATTTTAAGAAAAATTAAGTCACTGATGAAGTTCACCATATTTAAATCTATTTAAATTTCACAATGTTATATCAAAATAATAAAAAATTAAATTATGCATAATTACATAAATTATAATAAAAAAAACATAAATAAATTTAGAAATACCCTTCAATTGCAAATAATATATTTTAGACTTCTTATCAGAACGTAACATGCTCATTTTTTGGAAAATATTATGTATCTTATTACTAAGTCTAGGTGCTACAAGTATAGGTTTAGCGATTAGTAAAATCGATCTTTTTCTTTTTTTTATAGGTTTACTTTTCTTAATTTGCTTTATCTTAGCTTTAATGCAAGCGCGTGAAGACGCGGGTTTCTTTCCTGATAATTAACATATAAACAAGAGAATAGTTTAAGTTAGAAATAAATCTATTAGGGATAAAGCTTCTCCAAATAGTTCAAAAACTTACCAATTCAGCTACCCGATGTTTACAATAAACCACTCTACTAGTCTAATAGATTGTCTGGTTCTCTTATTTCTTAAGATTTATATTTTGAACGGTTCGAAGCAGCTCACAAGAAAATCCATTACTACTCGTATAGCAGGACTATGCCGTAAATCTTCATGTGTAACTAACCAAATTTCAGCACTCATCGGATAATCATCTTGCAGCCTTACTAAATTGCTAAGTGCTCCTAAAAAATCAGGTAACACAGCTAAACCTAATTCCCCACATGCAGCTCTCCACTGTAACTCAGGATGGTTTGTAACCATTACAGATTCTTTATTGCCTAATCGTTCTTTTAACTTCTGCTGTTTTTGACCATGTACCCCGCCTACCTCTACGCTAATCCACTCATAACTTTCAGGATCAGTTGAAGCTAAATAATTTGGAGCAGCATATATTCCAAAAGGAATCTCACCTACTTTGCGAGCAACTAAATTCTCATCCTTAGGACGTCCAAATCTTACCGCAATATCAGCTTCATTATGGTGTAAAGAAACATAGTGGACATCACCAAGCACACGTAGTTTTAACTGAGGATAATGACGATAAAATCTCCCCAGATGAGGCATGATGAGATGTGCAGCAGTTAAGGGAGGCATACTAATAGAAACACTACCCATCACTTCTTGCTGACCAGCCTGAGTTAAACGTTCAATAGAAAAAGTTTCTTCCATCATACGAGAAACCACTTGTGCAAGGCGTTCCCCATCTGGGGTAAGTATGTATGTGCGTGGTCTACGATCAACTAATTTGAGTTTTAAATTTTGTTCTAGTTGAGCAATTCTTCTGGATACAGTTGCATGGTCTACCCCCAACTTTCTTGCGGCAGCTGACAGTGACTTTTCTTCTGTAAAAACTGAAAAGTAATGTAAATTTTCCCAATCAATCATTGTGCAAATTTTCACATTAGAAGTGTATTAATATGGAATTGTACACCTTTATGTAATTGCTCAGAATAAAACCTTTCTTAGTGAGAGCCTGTCGATGAACAGAACGGTGGCTTATGCCTATGCTGGTGTTGTATTAACAATGTTTTTTTGGGGATCAGCATTTAATGCAATGTCTTATATTATTCAACATATGCCTCCGCTATCTGCTGCATCTGAACGGTTTTCAATTGCAAGCCTAAGCTTACTTTTGATCTTTTCAATAACAGGCAAACTAAGGTGGGCAGCTTTAAGTCAGAATTTATTTATCTATCTTATTATTGGGGTTATCGCCATTGCGGGATTCAACATAGGTTGTTTTTATGGCTTACAGACTACATCTGCCGTAAATGGTGCTTTAATTATGGCAACTACACCATTGATGACCCTATTAATGACAATTGTTTTAGATGGTGAAAAACTTACCTCTAGTAAATTTTTAGGTGTTTTATTCGGTCTAAGTGGTGTGTTACTCGTCATTAGTCAGGGGCATATAACAACTTTACTTCACCTAAAAATAGACATTGGAGATCTATTTATATTATTAGGGGCTTTTGGATTTTGCTTAGCAAACGTTCTATCTCGCCGCTATGTAAAAAATGCCACGCCTTTAGAAACAACGACTTTTTCTATGATGTTCGGGGCAATAACACTTGGCGTGTTGAGTATGATATTTGAAGACCCTCTTACAGCCATCACTTCTGCGCCTGTAAATGCACATCTGGCCATGGGATATGTCGTTATTTGCTCAACAATGATTGCTTATTTATTCTGGTTCAATGGCATACAAAAGTTAGGAGCTGGCCGTGCTTCCGTCTTTTTTAACTTTGTCCCCGTGTTCAGTATGCTGATCGCTCTAGTTACTGGGCAATCTCTTAATGTGTGGCAATTGCTAGGAACAGCTTTAGTCATGCTGGGTGTAATGAGTAGCGGAGGTTTTTTAAAAATTAAAGCTACTCCGCTTATAGGCAAACATTGTACAAAATAGGAAATATGCTGCTACATTAAAAAACTTATATTTATCAAGTAGCAGCGCCATCCAACACAAAATAGACAAATTATTTATTTAATAAACTCTTTAATTTTATAACTTTTATTTTTTAAATATCTTTTTACATTTTTTATTATCTATCACAAAAGCTCATCTTAATTATCCCGTTGTAACAAATAACGTATGTTTCTTTAAAAATTAATAAAAGATTGCGATATATAGTTTTTAAACAACCAATGGAGATATTAAAAATGAAGCTGGATTTCACAACCATTGAAAAGCAAGCTAAATTGCTACAAGAAGAGCAAGAAAAAATAGAGCAACAAGATCATGACTTTCAGGTTGCTTTAGATAAACACAGAGAATCTTTAAAGAATTTATTTAAAGATCTTTTTTCTGACCATGATATTAAAACGGAAAATGGAGGTCATTTTTGTGTGAATTTTGGAAATTTCAAAATTTCCTTATTGATTGAAACTGCTAAATTTGAGAATGGTGTGCCTGTAAAATTAAATTCGGTAAATCCTGTTATTATTAAATTAAAAAAAGACAAACCAGTTGCAAAAGCACAATTTACCGACGCAACTCAATATTTAGATAATTATTCAGAAACTCCAAACTATCAGTATTATTATAAACAAGAAGATAAAACCCAACTTGTGCAATTCTCTGACCTTCCAACTTTTTTTCAAGCGATCTTAGACACTAATGTATAAAGTCTGGCCCTTAATAGAGGGCTTTTTTATATATTATTTTTTATCATTTAATCCTATTAAAAACAAAACCAGACTAATTTTATACTATTTATTAAACACTTAAACTGCTTTTAAGTTCTATTCACTCAAAAAATATTTGATTATTTTTTAAATAACTTGTATATACATGTTTATATTTGTTTGTACAAATATTGACTTAATAAAAATAGAGTGGACTCTTAAAGGACAAGGAGAGTGTAATGGACTCATCGGCTGAGAAACCAAATAGTAGTTTTATTGAAAACCGAAGCATTGATTTTATTCCAGAAAATGAAAGACATGGCGGAGTGTTTGCTCAATTTACTCTCTGGTTTGGTGCTAATTTACAAATTACGGCCATTGTGACGGGTGCGCTAGCAGTTGTACTAGGTGGTGATGTTTTTTGGTCGATTATTGGTTTATTTGTGGGGCAATGTTTTGGTGCTGCTGTCATGGCTCTACATGCTGCTCAAGGTCCAAAACTAGGCCTGCCCCAAATGATTTCAAGTCGTGTTCAGTTTGGAGTATATGGTGCGTGTATTCCAATCATACTCGTCTGCCTCATGTATCTTGGGTTTACCGCAACTGGTGAGGTGCTCGCAGGTAAAGCAATTGCACATCTCGCACATGTCAGCAATACAACTGGCATCTTAATTTACGCATGTTTAATTATTATATTCGCAACCATTGGATATCGTTTAATTCATTTGGTAGGCAAAGTAGCCAGTATTATTGGTTTGATTGCTTTTGTGATTATTCTAACTCAAATCTTAGCGCTTTCTGATTTCTCTGAACTCTTAGCAGTACGTCATTTCAGTTGGTCTTCATTTTTGTTAGCAGTTTCACTTTCTGCTTCTTGGCAAATCTCTTTCGGACCTTATGTTGCAGACTACTCTCGTTATCTTCCAACCAAAACATCTTCATCTCGTGTTTTTTGGGCCGTTGGCTTAGGCTCTTTATTGGGTTCACAAATTTCCATGACCTTAGGCGTTTTGATTGCTCAGGTTGCAAACGGGAATTTTGTTGGAAATGAAGTTCAATATGTTGTTGGTATGAATCCAGTTGCCCTAGTCGTGACCTTTTTATATTTTAGTATTGCTTTTGGCAAAGTTACTCTGACGACCCTAAATGCTTACGGTAGTTTTATGTGCGTTGCTACGATTTGGAATAGTTTTAAATCGACAAATCAAATTTCAAAAATAACAAGATTACTCATTGTCCTTGCTATGGTTGTAATTTCTACTTTCATTGCAATTATAGGCGAGCATACATTCTTAAGTGCTTTTAAAGCATTTATTTTGTTTTTACTTACCTTTTTTATTCCATGGAGTGCCATTAATCTTGTTGATTACTACTTTATCTCTAAAGAAGAATGTGATGTAGACGCGCTCTATGATCCAAATGGCAAATATGGCCGTTGGAATCGTATTGGTATTACCTGCTACTTTCTAGGTATTTTGATACAACTCCCATTTATTGATAGTAAATTCTATACAGGACAAATTGCTGCGATGTTAGGAGGAATCGATCTATCATGGCTGGTAGGACTGATCTCTACCGCAGTGATTTATTATATTTTCGCCAAAAAAGCTCAACTCAAGTTTTCAAAACAGTTAGTCATTGATCAAGTCAAATAATGAAACTAGATAAGCTATCAAAGTCATATACCTTGATAGCTTATTGATCTGATTTGGCGACTATTCTTGTAGTGCCTGAGTCTGTGTCGAAATAGGCAATCCAAATAACTTATCAAAGCTCCAATTAAATATAAAAGTATAAATAGGAATAATGATAATAAAGGCCACGTCTAACCCCAAAGCAGCAATTAGAGAAATATCCATCCACCATGCAATAAGAGGAATCAAAAATAAAACTAAGGTAAGCTGAAAACCAATTGCATGTCCCACTCTACGCTTAACTGTACGAATATTACTGCTTTGTCTAGCCTCCCACTTCTCATATAAAATATTGTAGATAAAATTCCAAGTTACAGCGATGGTCGTAATCATGACAGAGAGTGGCCCCGTATGTTCAACACTATCACCTGCCAAAATCGCTAACCCTACTGATGAAATGATCATTCCAATGACTTCATAAAAAGAAACATATACGATCCGACGCTTTACACCTTGCATAATCAACAAACTCTACTTAATTCTTTATATTTTAATTTCAGTTAAAATCATATATAAAGTTAATAGCTTTCAGTTTGACTGATATCAAAATGAATTTTAACAGTGAAAATATTGAACTCTTTATTACCGTATTAGATACGGGATCTTTCTCTGCGGCCGCTCGTAAACTAAATAGAGTACCTTCAGCCGTTAGTATGGCCATTGCCAATCTAGAGGCAGAATTGGGCTATACCTTATTTGAGCGTACTCCTCGCAAGGCCATTCCAACCGCTATAGCATTGGCTTTGGAACCTCAAGCGAGAATTATTTCTGAACAACTTAGGTTATTTAGCACTCATGCCCATGAGCTTTCTTTAGGACTTGAAACTACATTACGTATTGGCGTTGTCTCAGATGTAAATACCAAATTATTATTCTATTCAATAAAAAAATTAGCCGATAAATTCCCATTACTTAATATTGAGGTTATTACGGCCCCTCAAGATGACATCGTCAATTTACTTTATACGGAAGAAATTAGTCTTTGCTTAGCAGGTTCAGACCTAAATATAAAAATGCGTGAAAATCTGCAATTGGTAATGACTGAAACAGTAGTTGCCACGATCTCATCTAGTCATAGTCTTCTTCAAGAAAAAACAAAACCGTTTTCTATTGAAGAGTTAATCAATATTAGGCAAATTGTAGTAGCGAGTAGTGACCATGAAATGACAGATTCCCGTTCAATTATTGGTGCAATGTACTGGAAAACGAATAGTCTACAAACAGCAATTAATATGGTTGAAGCGGGACTCGGTTGGGGAAATTTCCCTTTATCATTAGTACAAGAAAAAATCGATCAAGGTCATTTAGTTCTTTTAGATTTTAAAAATACCAAAAATCACTTACCTCTATCCATTTACTTAATTTGGCTTCAAGACCGCCCCTTATCTAAAGCGGCTCGAGAGCTCATCCAAATTATTCAAGAAAATTTATAACTTTTTATGCCTTAATTCTGAGCACACATGATCTCTTTTTATAGTTTTATTTCTGGTTATATATACTTAAAAATTTAGCTTATTGTTCTGCCTTTTTCTCTCAATATTACAGAAAGCAAAAAGCCCACTTAAAAAGCAGGCTTCTTACTGTATTTCAGGACTAAGCAATAGTTTTTTATTTTTGAAAAATACATTTATACTTTATTAAAACCTAGCATTTTAGTCAAGAATAAAATCAATAAAATACAATCAATTGTACTTAGTGTGAAGACAATCACGTTTTAAGTTTTATATAGAAAATACAGTAGAAAAAGAAAGAAATTCCCATGATAAAAATTCCCAACTTTTCCACTAAAAAGCCCTACTTTTTAATCAAATGAGTTAAAGCGTTTGATTTTAAGATGAGCTCACTTTTATTCATTACTTTTCATTTTCATCTTTAAAGCTTTATTCATCATATATATTAGATTCATTATTTTTAAATACTTTGACTCTTTATATTTTATGTATAATTTTACGATCATATCTAGTCGTGCAAGAATTGAAGAAAATTCTTTCGTAGATCGTAAAATAAAATTAATCTCGTAAATATTATCATTTTTTATTCTTACTTTTATATTATTAATTAGGCACCCTATCTCTAATCATTTAGAAAAAGCTTATTTATATTAAATATATTTATTACAGCTTTAATAAATCCTAAAAAAACCAAATTAAGATGATATAAAATTAACTATTATAATAATTCATCAAATCTATAAATATAATTTTATGAAGCAATATTTTTTCTAAACATTTAATACAGATAAAATATTTCTTAAATTAAGTTTATTTAGAATAATCTCACCGTCCTTATTGAAATAATGTTTGATCAAAAATTTATAAATTGTACATAAAACACACATATATAATTATGCTTGTACTCTACTTGTCTGAGTAACCTTATCTAGCTTATATTTTTTAGTATTATTCAATTAACCTCCCACAGATTGGTTAAATTTCAAACAATACCTATTTTAAAAGAATTAATGATTTGAACCAGATAGACAATCAAATCTATATCACTATAAACTTCTGACTGGAATAAGTTCTAATTGATCGATAAATAACTAAGTTCACTTTACTCATGAAGTACTCATACGCTAGAATCACTATCGCTTGTAATATTTAACCAAAATAACACAATATTTTTTGAGTCTAGCATGGGCCTAATTTAGAAAATGACTTGTGTTTGATTAAAAAATTGATTAGTATTGCACGCACTGAAAGGCCTTGAGATTAAAAGCTTTTCTTGCTTATAGGGCCTATAGCTCAGTTGGTTAGAGCAGCGGACTCATAATCCGTTGGTCCCGTGTTCAAGTCACGGTGGGCCCACCAAATTCGAACCCCATAAACTAAAAAGTTTATGGGGTTTTTTAATAGTTATCTAAACAGAATTCGTTTTACCGTTATAAAAAATATTCAAAATTTAATTATCAAATTTTAAAATATATTTTTATTTCTAAATTTTTTAAAATATATTTTCTTCTTGTGCGGAATATTTCTATTCCATCAATTAGGCTAAGATTTGTTTCCGCATAGGTTCCAAATGCTCTAATTGAGCATCCCAGAACTTTTCCCATAAATCACAATACTCTAAGCATATCTTTTCAATATAGTTATAATCCTCTTCTGTACAAGCTTGCATCAAGACATACCATAAATCTTCTTCATGATCATCATCTGAGGCTTCGGCACTTTCATCCTCAGAAATGCCGTGCACATGATAATAGCCACCACCCTCAACCTCCACACCTACGGCTTTAGTCGCTTTACGTAAAGGTGGGCTATAAAGAATGACCTCTTCTTCTGCGACTGCTAATAAAGCTGAAACAGCTTTATAGTTATCATAAGAGTTTTCTAAAAACACTCTCACTTGATCTGCAATTTCACTCGGGTGATAAGTCAGACGATCTTCTTCTGTAATACCGAAATCATTTAATACGTCTTCAAATAAAGGATAGTGAGCATATTCGGGATTTCCCTGATAGTAACCATCTTTGTCTAAACCTGGTCGAAATCCAAACTCATCAAAAATATTTAGGCTCAAAAGAAAGCGCGGAAATATTTTCGCGCCAGCATACAATCTTGGCTCTAATTGTTTAGTCTGAAATTGAGCCATGAGCAGTGCATCTGTAAAAGTTTGCACAATTGCATGACGATATTCTAAGTGAATTTTTTTTAAATTTTCCTTGTTAATTTGTCCGCTATTTAAAATATCAATTGCTGGATGACGTGAGACAGCATGTTTAGCAATTTTCGCTCTTAATTGAGTTAAAAAGTCTGAATTTTTCTCCCATAGTTCAGCTGGAATGCTTTGCTTCATCCCTGCGAGTGCTTTCTTTCTAGGATTATTAAAATTCTCAAATTTCTTAGGCATATCCACTCTCATTAAACTTATTGAAGCCTGATCATTTTTACATATTTTTTTATAAAACAATGACTTAAATTAATATTTAAATATGTTTCCTTTTCAATCAATATTAGAATTAAAATCATACGAAATCAAATAGAAAATTAAAAAAACTTCAGTTAATGATAATCATTATCGCAATATAAACTTGAATCTAGTGCCTTTTTTTATTATGATCATTGATATTAAAATTTTAATTTTTTAGATTAAGTTATAATTAGTTCTAACTATATGGAATAGTAATGTCAAAAAAAGAAGATATTATAAATACTGCTTTAAATTTATTTAATCAGATTGGCTATAATGCAACTGGTGTTGACCGTATTATTGCTGAATCTAATGTTGCAAAGATGACCTTTTATAAATATTTTCCTTCAAAAGAAAATTTAATTATGGAATGTTTGCAACATCGAAATTTAAATATTCAAAATTCAATTAACGAACAGTTAAATTTACGTCAAGATGCCAGCCCATTGGAGAAAATCCACATTATTTTTAATTGGTATATTGAATGGATCAATAGTGAAACATTTAATGGATGCTTATTTAAAAAAGCATTTATTGAAGTATCTAAACAATATACTTCAATTCGGGAACCCTTTTACGAATATACGAAGTGGTTGACTCACTTATTACAAGAACAGCTTACTCAATTAGGCATAGAAAACCCTACTCCACTTACTCACATCATTATTTCTATTATTGATGGAATGATTATTGATGGAACAACAGATAAAAAGCTCATTAACGCTGAAAAAATTTGGCAATATATTGAATTTTTAATTAATGAAGAGATACCTCAATCGGTCTCTTAATTTTAAAATTATCTAAGTTTAAAAGAAAAATAAAAAAGAACTTTTTAAATCTTCTATAGCTTAGATAATCTTCATTTTTGGTGCTCTACGTTAGCTTTCATAATTTTTCTAGGCTTTTTTACAATCTCATATTAGAATCCTGAAAATTTATCACCTTGCCCTGATCTATGAAAAAATTTCTAGCTAACTCTATCTTTAAAGCTGCTGGTTGGACCTATAATGTAGATCCAGAAATTCTTGAGAAAAAACAAGTTATTATTGGCTTTGAACATACCTCAAATCTAGATGCAGTGCTCTCTATTGCTCTCTTCCAAATTTTAGACATTAAAATTCATACTTTAATAAAAAAAGAAATTTTTAAGGGTCCTCTTAAACCAGTTTTAGAAAAACTTGGTGGCATTCCAGTTGACCGCAAAGCGAGTAAAGATATTGTTTCTCAAATGGTTGAACAATTTCAAACTCATGAAACTTTTAACTTGGTGATTGCTCCTGAAGCTACTCGTGCGAAAGATGGTGCTGAACGTAAACCTATCCGTACAGGTTTTTGGCATATTGCGAAAGCAGCGAATGTACCTATTGTACTCATGTACGCTAACGCACGAAGTAAACAAGGCGGGATTCTAGGCAAAATTTATCCAACAGACTTACAAAAAGATTTGGAAACGATTAAAGAGTTATATGCGCAATTTGACATAGACGTCAAAATTAACTAAATCAAATTGGATTTGATTCGGCCTAATCTCATTCATTAGGCCTTAAGCTTATTATTCTGATTCAATTGGCTAACAAAACGCAGGGCAACAGTTTTCAACAAAACCAAGCCTATGCTAATATTCCAGCACTTTTGCATTTTCTTTTTTTGGAGTTCACGTCCATGGCGGGTCATTCTAAATGGGCCAATATTAAGCATCGTAAAGCGAAACAAGATGCAAGTCGCGGTAAAGTTTTTACTAAATATATTCGTGAAATTGTGACTGCTGCCAGACTTGGTGGTGGAGATGCTGCTAGTAACCCTCGTCTGCGTGCAGTAGTTGAAAAAGCTCTTTCAGTTAATATGACACGTGACACCATCAACCGTGCAATCCAACGTGGTGCCGGTGGTGAAGATAATGATGATTTAAAAGAAGTAACTTACGAAGGTTATGGTGTTGGCGGTGTTGCTGTTCTTGTTGAAACAATGACAGATAACTTGAACCGTACAGTACCAGATGTACGTCACTGTTTTAGTAAAACAAATGGTAACCTAGGAACTGCCGGTTCTGTCGCTTATCTATTTACTAAACGTGGTGAGATTACTTTTGAAGATGTTTCTTTAGAAGACAAAATCATGGAAGTTGCTTTAGAAGCTGGCGCTGAAGATATTGAAATTTCTGAAGATGAAATTTTAGTAATTACGTCACCAGAAACTTTTGGTGAAGTTCAAGATGCTCTTACTGCTGCTGGTTTAAAATCTGACAATGCAGAAGTAGTTATGAGTCCATCAACCAAAGCTGAAATTACTGATGTCGACCAAGCAAAACAAATTCTAAAAATGATTGATATGTTTGAAGATCTTGATGATGTACAAAACGTTTATACCAACGTTGAGTTCACAGATGAAGTTTTGGCTCAACTTGATGCCTAAATCAAAAATTTGAATTGAAAAAACGCACCAAATGGTGCGTTTTTTTATAGTTTATTGAGTAAGTTATAGCAGTTAAAAACATTATATTTTTTAATAACAAAGCTGGAATGCAATGCAACAACATTGTCAATTTTTCCAATACGTCTTAATAAAATTTCACTGTAGTCATCCATGTTGCGTGCTACAAGTTCCAAAATAAAATCGGCACTTTGTCCTGTCACTAGAAATGCATTGGTTACTTCTGGAATTGCTTCTATTTCAGAAAGAAACTTATCAAATGTTTCAGTGTCATGCTTACTCAATGAAACTTGCAATAAGATGTGTAGAGTAAATCCAAGTTTACTAAAATTAATTTCCCTTTTGAGCTGTCCCATAACGTTGGCTTCAATCAGGTGCTTAATCCGGCGATGCACAGAACTGACTGACAGATTGATCCGTTCTGAAAGTTCATTCAAATTTAAGTCTTCATGAGACAAAATTTCTAGAATTTGTTTATCAAAACGATCTAACTCCATTGTTATCTCCAACCAGAATTTTACAGTGAGGATAGTATACCCTATACAACTCACCTGCATTAAAAATACAAAGGTTTAAAAATAGCTAAAACATTTAATTCTTTTACACATTTTATTGCAGACGTGCATTTTAACCGTGCAAAGAGTTGAACATATGGCGCATTTTAGAGAGTAACCTTCATGCTCTTATTTAATTTTTTCAATATAAGATCTTAGCAACATCATTATTTAAACATAAGATAATGATAATCATAAAAATTTTACTATTTTTATAAATTCTTAAAGTTGGCATTATTATTGTTATGTATTTGCAGGAAAATTTTTATCCATGTCGGGGAGTTCCTGTGAATAAGATCAAAACACTAGTGCTAGCAATGAGTTCTTTAGGCGTAATTAGCGTGACGATGCCTGTGCATGCCGCTACAGATGCTGAAGTTAACGCCTTACGTGATGAAGTAAAGGAGTTAAAACAACTTGTTCAGAAACTATCTGATCAACAAAAAACCGCTTTATTGGTCAGTGCTCCAGCTGTGCCTCCTGTAACACCTGCTGCGTCGACCTCTCCTGTATCAAAACCAGGTTGGATGGCAATGGCAGATGGGCAAACCCAAGTTAAGCTTTATGGTAGTGTCCGCGCAGATGCAACCTATGACTTTAAAGGTTCAAATGGTAGCATTTCAAATGGCGCTAACTATCCATTAAATAAAGATGATCCAAAACAAGACTCACTAAATGTATCTGCTGCAACCTCAAGAATTGGTCTAGACATTACTCGGCCTACCCAATACGGAGATTTAAACGGTAAAATTGAAGCCGATTTTATGGGTGGAAATGGCGATAATGGCAATGGGACCTTCCGTGTTCGTCATGCTTATATGTCTTTAGGAAAATGGTTAGCTGGTCAAACTACTTCACCTTTTGTAAACACAGATACATCACCAGAAACAGTAGATTTTAATGGGGCTATTGGTACAGGTACTACGCGTACAGTACAGGTTAGGTACACTCAGCCAATTAATGCACAACAGAAAATATTAGTTGCCTTAGAGGGTGGTGATGTTGAAAAAGCTGGTAATGCTGCCGGTGGAAGCCGCTTTCCTGCTTTAACAGCCCGATATGATTTCAAAACTACAGATAATAAAGGCCTATTACAGTTACATGGTCTTGCCCATGAAAACCGCGTAGCTCCAAAAGATAGTACTTCTGAAGAAAAATTTGGTTGGGGTGTGGGCATTGGTGGTAAATATGATTTAACTCCTCAAGATAGCTTAGTTGCTAATTACTATCATGTTAAAGGAGATGGCCGCTATTTACTTTATAGCAACTCAGCTTATGCCTATGACACCACAACTCAGGATATTAATTTAGGGGAATTTGATAGTGCTGTTATTGGCTATCAACGGAAATGGAGCCCTATCCTCCGCTCTACTTTTGCAATAGGTGGTATTCAATATAAAGATGATAGCGTCTATGCAAATAGCAATTTAACCAGCACCAGCTATAACAAAGAAATTTATAATGCCTTGGTCAATTTAATCTGGAATCCGGTTAAAAATATCGATTTAGGTGCAGAATATACTTACGGCCAACGAGAAACTTTCGCAGGCGATAAAGGTGATTACTCTCGCGTCAATTTATTAGCAAAATATAGTTTCTAAAAATTAGACGTAAAAAAAAGAGCCTTTTAAAAGGCTCTTTTTTATTAATGCATAGCTTGAATTTTTTCTAAGAAGAGCTTCGCGCGCTCGTGGCGAGCATCTAAATTATCAAAGAATTCATGCGTTGGGCAGTCTTCTAAAATCTTACCTTCATCCATAAAAATTAGACGGTTAGATACTCTTTTAGCAAAACCCATTTCATGTGTAACACACATCATGGTCATACCTTCATGTGCAAGCTGAACCATTACTTCAAGTACTTCCCCGACCATTTCTGGATCAAGTGCAGAAGTTGGTTCATCAAACAACATACAGATTGGGTCCATGGACAAGCCACGAGCAATCGCTACACGTTGCTGTTGACCACCAGACAATTGGCCCGGAAACTTATCTTTATGCGCAAGCAAACCTACACGCTCTAAATATTTCAGACCTTTTTCACGCGCATCGGCAACTGAACGCTTTAACACTTTAACTTGAGCAATGGTTAGATTTTCCAAAACAGTCATGTGCGGGAAAAGTTCAAAATGCTGGAACACCATTCCCACTCGTGAACGGAATTTAGCAAGATCCGTTTTTGGGTCTTTCAGAGAAACTCCATCAACAATAATATCGCCTTGTTGAAATGGTTCTAACGCATTTACTGTTTTAATGAGTGTTGATTTTCCTGAACCAGACGGTCCGCAAACAACAACGACATCACCTTTTTCAATACTCGTCGTGCAATCTGTTAAAACCTGAAAATCACCATACCATTTAGAGATATGTTGGATGTCTATCATTGGCATTTAAAATCTCCAATTAGCGAATGATGGCAATTTTTTGCTGTAAGCGTTTGACTAATTGCGATAGCACAAACGAACTACAGAAGTAAACTACAGCGACGATTAAATAGAATGTTGCTTTCGTTTCAGGGCCATATGTATTAGCCAATGTATCTGCACGACCTAAAAAGTCTGGTGCACTAATCACATAAACTAATGAGATATCCTGAAATAAAATAATGGTTTGAGTTAACAATACTGGGAGCATGTTACGAAAGGCTTGAGGTAAAACCACGTAGCGCATTGATTGACCATAGGTAAAACCTAGCGCATAACCTGCATTAACCTGACCTCTTGAAATAGACTGAATTCCGGAACGTACAATTTCCGAGAAAAATGCAGCCTCAAAAATAGCAAAAGTCACCACACTCGAAAACAACGGTCCCCAATATGTGTCGGATTGAAACTCGAATATTTTTGGCAACAAAAAGTAGAAAATAAAGATGACCTGAATCAATGGAATACCACGAAACAGATCGACATAAAATTTTGCGAAATTACTTGCGATGGCATTACTCGATAAGCGCATCATTGCCAATGGGGTTCCGATCAGGATACCGCCCAGCATCGCCAATACAGTCACAGAAAGAGTAAAAACAAAACCTTCTTTGAGTGCCGCGATCACGTCAGGATTGTGTAATAAAGAAAAATCCATAATTACTTCCCTCCTGAACCTAAGCCAGGTACAGCCATTCGTTTCTCAATCCATGCCATGATAAATTTAATGCTATACGTAATAATTAAATAAACGGGTGTAGAGAGAATAAGAATAATGATGTCCTGAGAAGTTTCTTCGCGCATGGTTTTTGTATAAGCGAAGAAGTTCAAAACGCTCAAAGCATATAAAACAGCTGAGTTTTTGAAAACGTTCATTGCTTCAGAAGTAATCGTTGGCCATACGGTACGATATGCAACTGGTAAAATGACATAACGATAGCTTTGCGCAGTGGTAAAACCTACTGCAGAAGCAGCAAATTTTTGTCCTGTTGAAACGGTATTGATTCCGGCACGTATGTGCTCAGATACACGCGCAGCAGTGTAGAGGCCTAATGCAAAAACACCAATAACCGCAGGTTGATGATTTAAAATATTTTTCCACCACCCACCTGCAACCACATCCCCACTACCTGCACTTAAGCTGTCCGGTAAGAATTCCGGAAAAACAAATGCCCAAAAGAATAGTTGCACAATAAGTGGAATATTACGGAAGATTTCAACGTAACAATTGCCAATAAATGCGAGAGGTTTGTTAGGTAATGTACGAATTACCCCTAGGAGAGAACCTAATAAAAATGCGATAAGAAAGGCTACAACAGCTGTCCAAACCATAGTAAAGACGCCAGAACCTAACATTTGTAACCATGTGGGCGCTTCAGCATGAGCATTGTAGCTTGAGCTACCAATTACTCTACAAACTGATTCTGCCCATGCGGCTTTATCGACACCATATTCATTAGACTCCGCACAGAATATAGTCCAGTTTAGCGAGCCGACTGACATGTTTGCCCCTTAAATGAATATCTTTAGGAAAATAGACCGCTTAAGCAAGTGAGTTTCACTTGCTTAAGTAAAGTTAGGACAAAAAGATCTCGTTAGATCCCTACATCTGTTGGATGAGCTTTTAATTTCTTATAAGATGAACTTTGTGGCATGTTCAAATTTGTATTTTTTGGCGGGATTGGCGATAAGAACCACTTCTTATATAAAGCGTCCATTTGACCAGTTTTCCATAGATTATTTACAGTACGATCAGCAATTGCTTTAAATTTTGTATCACCTTTAGCAAGCATAATGCCATAAGGCTCTGATGAAAGAACTGGACCAACAATTGCAAAAGCTTTAGGTGTAGAAGACTTGGCAACTAAGCCAGCTAAAATATTATCATCCATGACAAATGCAGCAGCGCGGCCTGATGCCATCATTGCAAAAGAGTCAGAGTGATCTTTACCATAGATATTTTGGATTTTAAGGGCTTGGCCTTTCTCATTCATCTTGATGTATTTATCAGATGTTGTACCTTGAGTTGTTACAACAGCCTTGCCGTTTAAATCTGCCAAACTCTTAATGCCAGAGTTCGCTTTAACTGCCATACGCACTTCTGTCGCATAGTAGTTTGTTGAGAAACCAACTTGTTCCTGACGTTGTTTAGAGTTTGTGGTCGTACCGCATTCCATATCGATATTGCCTGCTAAAAGTTCAGGAATACGCGTTGATGAAGTCACTGCCTTGTATTCAACTTTTAAACCAGGCATTTTCAATTCTTTTTTAATGTCATTTGCAAACTGGTTACAGATATCAACTGCATAACCTACTGGTTTACCTCCAACAACATATGAAATTGGGTCAGAAGATTCTCGGTGGCCAATGACGATTTTTCCGGTACTTTTAATTTTGGCTAATGTATCTGCTGCCTGAATTTGAGAAGTAGCACCAACCGTACAAAGCATAAATGTTGAAATAATGAGAGAGGTTGCAGAACGTTTCATAAAAACTCCTTGAGGATCATTCTCTCTACTTATCTATAGAATCATTCATATAGAGCAATAGAGTGATTTATTATTAAATTGCAATTATCGAGCCAACTTTTCTAAGTAGGACACATCCATTTGCTTCACTTATTTTATTCAATCTGTTTTGCAGAGTTAATACCTTTAAAACTGCTAACATGTTTCTACTTTAATCTAAGTTTTAATCTTCTGTCTATTATTAAGCTCATCTATTTACACTTAAATGTGGCAATTATTGATTACAATGTAAACGCATGCACAATAAAGTGGCTTAACTTCAGCTAAAAACTGTTTTTAGAAAAATTGTATTTTCGTAGAAATTTATAAAAATTAAAATTATTAAAGATTTAGCTAAACATTAAATTTATATTGTAAAAATAACTTAAACATCAAAATAATATTTACAAATGCTTTAATCAAAATCATTTAGAAAATTGATAGTAATATTTAGATAAATCAGTGAACTTAGAAATATTACAAAAATGCCCTGAGAAAATCAGGGCATTTTATAAAGTTTAAATTCCTCGCCAGTCTACGCGCGCGTTTCTTTCAGTTTGATATATTCTTAAAACATATTGGCCTAGAGGTAAATCAAGCAAATATTTTTGATAGTTGCCCCACTCCTCAGAAACATCTTCTGCTTCTTCACGCTCCCAAGGTGTGCCTTTCACCTCTAATAGTGGCGCAAGCATCGAACAGACAGAAATATCAGCAAGACTTAATCGGTCTCCCACCATATAGCGCGCTTGATTTTCTATTAAATAGTGGTTTAATTCATTTATGAGTTCGTCCATTTTCTCTTTGGACTGGCCCACTAACTCCTCTTCAAGTTTATAGTTCTTCTTTACGAGTGTTTTGAGAAAAGGTTTCGATATTTTTTCAAACTGACGCAAATAGCCTTGTTCGCCCATCATAATTTCTAAAGCATGATCCCCTTGGGCTAAATTATGTGCTAATGCCCAACGGCGCACATGTATCCCAAGATCATCAGCCAAACTATCGATTTTAAGTGTTTGTTGCCTAAGTTGCTCGTCACGACGTAAAAGCACATGTTCTGGATAGGTATCGTCCAGATAAAGTGCAATTTTGGTTGATTCAGCGATCCATTGATGGCCATCTTTCAAAATCGGCAGTAAATTTTGCCCTGTTTTAAGCTGTGCGAAAGCACGATGAAACCCAGGAATCAAGTTATGAGCCACATAATCAAGTTCTTTATGGTCTAACAACCAGCGAGCTTTTTCACAATAATGGGACAAAGGAAACTGATACAAAACCCGCATAAAATCTCCACGTTTATTTTTATTTGACTATTTGTACAAAAATGGTCGATGGTAAGTAGATACTTTAAAAGCTATTTTTACTTAAAACAATGGATATTGTGCTCATTTTTTGCTGACAGTTAGGTCTATCTTTTTATATCTTTTTTTACCGTACTTATTGCTCTTTTTCATATTAAAACGGGTTTTGTTATTATTTTTTTGCATTAAAAATATAACCAATTGATTAATATTAACTTTATATATCTTTATTTATCCTTTAAACATCAAAAAAAATGCTTTGCACTTTATTTCATAAGCTGAGCATAAGTCCTCGTTTAGTGGAAAAATATTTCTTTTGTAAGGTAATGACAGCAATACAAGGTGTCATTATGTCTAATTCTCTATCTAAAACGACGGCATACGTCCAAATCATTCAAAATGATCAACAAGCCATTAATGCTGCTTATCAAGTGGCTGATTATGCTTTAGAGGGTCGTAATACACGTGATCAACAACGCTTATTACCGCATGAGCAAATTGAAAGCTTTAGCCAAAAAGGCTTAGGCGGAATTCGAATTGCGAAAAAATATGGCGGAGCTTTTGTTTCCAATAAAACTTTAGCGCACGTTTTCCGTATTTTAAGTAAAGGTGATGCGAATGTTGGTCAGATTCCACAAAATCAGATTAGCCTTTTAAACCTGATCGAAATTATGGGCACAGAACAACAAAAACAATTTATCTTTTCAGAAATATTAGCAGGTAAGCGTCTTGCTAACGGTGGTCCAGAACGTAATACACATGACTCAAAAACACTAAAAACCACACTTGCCATTGAAAATGGCAAATATATTTTAAACGGCGAAAAGTTTTATTCGACAGGAACAAGTTTTGCACATTGGCTTGCAATTAAATCGATTCACCCTGAAGGTCACGTCGTTTTAGTGATTGTTAATCGAGATGCTCAAGGTATTGAAGTCATTAATGACTGGAATGGGTTTGGTCAGCGTACTACAGCGAGTGGTACAGTTAAATTAAATAATGTCGAAGTTAATCCTGAACTTATTTTTGATGAACGTTTATTGACGCAAGCTCCAACCTATCGCGGTGCTTATTCTCAGTTATTACAAGTAGCCATTGATGTGGGGATTGCAGAAGCCGCTTTTGACGATACTTTATCGACTATTCATAAAGCACGTCCAATTATTGATGCAAATGTTGAAAAAGCCAGCTTTGAACATTACACCCTGCAAGAAGTAGGTAAGTTAAATATTTTGCTCGACGCTGCAATTTTACTGCTTGATGAAGCTGCTGAATATTTAGATGAACTTGATCAACTGCAAAATGTAACTGATGAACAGACTGCAAAAGCTTCAATTTTGGTGGCAGAAGCAAAAGTCTATGCCAATGATGCAGCTCTACAAATTTCTGAAAAACTACTAGAGCTGGGTGGTAGCCGTTCAAGTTTAAGCCAACACAATTTAGATCAACATTGGCGAAATGCCCGTGTACATACATTACACGACCCTGTTCGCTGGAAATTACATGCCATTGGCAATTATTACCTTAATGGTCATTTCCCTGCCCGCCATGCCTGGATTTAAGGAGAAATTGTCATGACTTCATATCAATCGGTTCAAACAAAACAAACATCAGCATCTGGCCAAGCACACATTATTCAAAATGATGCTGAAGCTTTAGAAATTGCCAAAGAATTTGCTGAGCAATTTAAGAAAACCGCAGTAGAACGAGACTCTAAACGAATTTTACCGTATACCGAAATTGATGCTTTAAGCCAATCAGGTCTTTGGGCAATTACAGTGCCAAAGCAATATGGCGGTGCCGAAGTTTCAAGCCATACCGTTGCTAAGGTAATTGCGCTTTTAAGTGGTGCAGATGGTTCAATCGGACAAATTCCACAAAACCATTTTTATGCTCTAGAAGTATTGCGCAATACAGGCACAGAAGCTCAAAAACAACGTTTATATAGTGAAGTGCTAAATGGTACTCGCTTTGGTAATGCACTTGCTGAGTTTAAAACCAAGACTTCAACCCATAAACAAACCAATATCCGTCCTCACGAAAATGGATATCTGATTCAGGGTGAAAAGTTTTACTGCACAGGAAGTTTATTTGCGCACCGTATTCCAACATTAGTTTTAGACGATGCAGGTCGAGAATATCTAGCATTTGTAAAAAGTGGTTCACAAGGATTAAAACTTGTTGATGACTGGTCTGGTTTTGGACAAAAAACCACAGGCAGCGGCACAGTTAAATTTGATCAGGTTTTTGTCGATGCAGATGATGTTATTCCTTTTGATAGTGCATTTTTACAACCAACCTTAGTGGGCCCTTTTGCCCAAATTATGCATGCATCGATTGAGGTAGGCATTGCACGAGCAGCCTTTGAAGAAAGCTTGCAAAGAGTACATCAAGCTCGCCCATGGATTGATTCGCAAGTTGCAACGGCAAACCAAGATCCTCTAACCATTTATGAGTTAGGACGCATTGCTGTAGATGTTCGGGCAAGTGAAGTCCTATTAAAACAAGCGGCTCAATCAATTGATGCCGCAAAAATTGAAACCACACCTGAAAATCTTGCTAAAGCTTCAATTGATGTTGCCAAAGTACGTGCTCATAGTAGCGATACAGCATTAAAAGCATCGTCTAAGCTGATTGAACTTGCAGGTAGCCGTGGTAGCCAGTCACAAGATGGCCTAGACCGTTTCTGGCGCAATGCGCGCGTACATACGTTGCATGATGCGGCACGATGGAAATATTACTTTATTGGGAACTATGTTCTTAACGGTGTTCTACCACCTCGTCGGGGGACATTGTAATGACAGACTTCAAAGCGAAAGAAATTTTACTCAATGCTTTTGATATGAACTGTGTTGGGCATATCAATCATGGTTTATGGACACATCCACGTGATGAGTCACACCGTTTTAATGAACTGAGTTATTGGACAGAACAAGCCAAAACCTTAGAAAGTGGCCTATTTGATGGTTTGTTTATTGCCGATATTACAGGTGTGTATGACGTCTATCAAAATGGTATTGATCTGACTTTAAAAGAGTCCATTCAACTTCCGAGCCACGACCCTTCCACACTCATTTCAGCTATGGCAGCAGTCACGCAAAACTTGAGTTTTGGAGTCACTGTTAACTTAAGCTATGAGCATCCGTATCAGTTTGCTCGTCGCTTTGCGAGTCTTGATCATTTAACTCAAGGTCGTATTGGCTGGAATATCGTTACGGGTTATCTAGATAGTGCTGAACGCCTGATTGGTCAAAAAGGTTTAAAAGATCACGATGCACGTTATGAACAAGCCGAAGAGTTTTTAGAACTTTGCTATAAATATTGGGAAGGTTCATGGGAAAACGACGCAGTCAAAAAAGACAAAGTCCAACGTGTTTTTACAGACCCATCTAAAGTTCACACTATCCACCATCACGGCAAATATTACCAAAGTGAAGGTGTGTTTCAGGTGTCTCCTTCTGTGCAACGCACCCCGACACTGTTTCAAGCAGGTGCTTCACCAAAAGGCATGCAGTTTGCGACTCGTCATGCTGAATGTGTATTTATTGGCGGAGACAAACCCGAAAAAATACGCGAACAAGTGAAAAAAATTCGTGCTCTTGCCGAACAGCAAGGCCGTGCAGCGAATGACATTAAAGTCTTTGTTGGCATAACTGTTGTTGTTGCTGAAACACATGATCTCGCTGTACAAAAACTTAATGAATATCGTCAGTATGCAAGTCCTGAAGCTGGCCTCGCGCATTATGCGAGTTCAACTGGCATCGACTTAAGTAAATTTGCCGACGATGAAGCGATTCCTTACCAGAAAAGTAACAGTATTGTTTCGATTACCGAAAAATTTAAAGAGCAACAAATCACGAAAAATGACTTAAAAGCTCAGCATGTTTTAGGTGGT
Source organism: Acinetobacter sp. 161(2023) (assembly GCF_037027805.1). Classification (NCBI taxonomy): domain Bacteria; kingdom Pseudomonadati; phylum Pseudomonadota; class Gammaproteobacteria; order Moraxellales; family Moraxellaceae; genus Acinetobacter; species Acinetobacter sp. 161(2023). The sequence goes on from NZ_JAZEYD010000002.1 coordinate 186,887, forward strand.
CGTTATCCGCTCATCGTGGGTAGTGGCGAAGAAGTTGCTGAATACTTAATTCATCTTTTAGATGAGACAGATATTGATGGCTTTAATTTGACCCGTACTGTTGCACCCGAGTCTCACCACGACTTTATTCGCTTGGTCATTCCTGAGCTGCAACAACGTGGTCGCTATAAAACTGCATATAAAACGGGTTCACTGCGGAACAAAATCTTTAATCGGGGTGATCAATTACCAAAACAACACCCTGTTCAAGCGTTCCGATGTAGTCCCTATAACAACAGCAAAAACTTAACAAAAATTGAAGAAATAACTGCCTAAATTTGGAGATAGACATGGCTCAAACAGCCTCTAAAAAATGGCTGGGCGTAGGCTTAGTCGTTGTAGTCCTTTTTGTTGCTTTATTCTTTTGGAATAAACACCGTCAAAGTGGCTCAAATGAACTTGTAATTGGCATTAGTCCACCATTTGCAAAAACGTTACAAGCTGCTGCCGATGAAGCAAAGCTACAGGGTTTAAATGTGAAACTGGTTGAATTTTCTGACTGGAATACACCAAACATTACTTTAAATCATGGGGATATTGATGCGAACTTTTTCCAGCATCAACCGTTCTTAGACAATGCAATTAAAGAAACTGGGTTTAAATTAAAAGCATTTGCTGTAGGTGCAGCATCACATGTGGGACTTTATTCAAAGAAATATAAAAGCCTTGATGAATTGCCACAAAACGCACGTGTAGTCATTCCAAATGATCCAGTGAATCAAGGTCGTGCCCTACTACTTTTACAACAAGCTAAATTAATTACGCTTAAAGACTCAAACAACCATTTATCTGCACTTAAAGATGTTGTTTCAAACCCTAAAAATTTGCAATTCATCGAAGTTGAAGGACCACAAACTGCTCGTGCAATTGATGATGTTGACTTGGCTTTTGGCTACCCACATTACTTGCGCTTAGCAAAAACAGCTGACCCTGATAGTGCTCTTTTACTTGATGACAATACCAATAAACGTTATGCAATTTTGTTTGTAGTACGTGACGACTATCAGGACAAGGGCGACAAATTAAAGAAATTTGTTGAGATTTATCAAAATTCGCCAAAAGTTAAAGCTGTGTTAGATGCTGAGATTGGTCCAAAACTTTGGTTCCCTGGCTGGAAGTAATAACGGAAAGATTATGGCGATTCAGTTCAAACAGCATAAGCCTTGGTTACTCGGAATTACGATTTTAATCGTAGTTCTGGGACTCATCGGTTACCGTTATATTAAAAATAAAAAAGCCGATGATGTTTTAACGATTGGCATTAGCCCACCTTATGCTGAGTTATTACAAAGCGTTGCCAATGAAGTAGAAAAGCAAGGCGTTCATGTCAAACTCGTTGAATTTTCTGACTGGCGAGCACCAAATGTTGCCGTACAAAACGGCGATATTGATGCAAACTTCTTCCAGCAAAGCGTATTTCTACGTAATGCTGTTAAAGAAACGGGCTATGACTTACATGCATTTGCCGTGGGTTCAGGAAGTCACGTCGGTTTATATTCAAAAAAATATAAATCACTTAAAGACTTACCTTCAAATGCACGTGTTGCTATTCCAAACGATTCCGTCAATTTAGCTCGTGCCTTAATTTTGCTACATCGCGCTGGCTTAATTCAGCTGAAAGACATTAATAATGAACTTTCAACCACTCAAGACATTATTGCTAATCCTAAACAGCTGAGCTTTGTTGAAGTTGAAGGCCCGCAGACAGCACATGCATATAACGATGTCGATTTAATTTTCGGCTTCCCCCACTACTTAAAAATGGCAAAGGTAACCGACCCGCATAGCGCATTATTTTTAGATCCAATTGATAAAAAATATGCAATTTTGTTTGTAACCCGTCGCGATTACCAAGATAAAAACCAAAAACTTGCAACCTTTGTTAAAGCATTCCAGAACTCAAAACAAGCACAAGATATTCTGGATAAAGACTTTGGCCAAGGTATGTGGTTTCAAGGCTGGAAATAAGGAGAATGACAATGGTGAGTTTTGGATCACAAGTTGATTTTTCTCTACCTCATATCAAAATTCGTGGTTTAAATAAGTTTTACCAATCGCAGGGTCAAAAACTGCATGCTTTAAAAGAGATTAACCTTGATATTCCGCAAGGTAAGATTTTAGGCATTATTGGTAAAAGTGGTGCGGGAAAATCTTCCCTACTCCGCACTTTAAATGGCTTAGAGCAAGTAAATACAGGCAGTATTCATATTCATCAACAAAACATTGCTGAATTGAGTCATGCCGAGCTTATTCAAACTCGCCAACGAATTGGAATGATTTTTCAACATTTCAATTTGATGTCTGCAAAAACAGTCTGGGAAAATGTGGCATTGCCCTTAAAAGTTTCCAATTACAACAAAGCAGATATCGATCAACGTGTAAATGAAGTTCTGGCACTCGTAGGTCTTGCAGATAAGTCTGGTCATTATCCATCACAACTTTCAGGCGGACAAAAGCAACGTGTCGGTATTGCACGTGCACTTGTTCACCACCCTGAAATTTTACTGTGTGATGAAGCAACCTCTGCACTTGATCCAGAAAGTACCGCTACTATTTTGGCTTTACTTAAAAAGATTAATCAGGAACTTGGTCTAACGATTGTACTCATCACTCACGAAATGCAGGTCATTCGAGAAATTTGTGATCAAGTCGTTGTGATTGACCAAGGTGAAATTGTAGAGGCTGGGCAAGTCTGGTCTGTATTTTCACGACCAGAGCAACAAATTACTCAAGAATTGTTAAATCTTGAACAGATCAGTTTACCTTTCACAATTAGCCCTCTACCCGATGAAAATTCAACTCATATTATTGTAAAACTTAAATATGAGGCTGAAGCTCATCAGGTTCCTGATATTCAAGAACTACTGGCTAGATTTAAAGCACCCGTCAATTTATATCAAAGTCAGGTCGATACGATTCAAGGACATATTATTGGCTCACTTTTAGTCGGTATTCCTAATGTAGAAATTGATATTTCATTCATCCGACAAGACGCATTAACAGCAATTGCACAATTTGAGGTACTTGGCTATGCACGACCAGCTCATTGATCTATTAATTAGTGGAACTGTAGATACCTTACTCATGGTAGGTGCATCTGCATTTATTGCTTTTTTAATTGGCTTACCTATTGCTGTTGTTTTAGTCAGCACTTCTGAGCACGGCATTCACCCATCGCAAAAGATTAATCAGGCTTTGGGTTGGGTCATTAATATTACTCGTTCTGTGCCCTTTCTGATTTTAATGGTTGCACTTATTCCGCTTACTCGCTGGATTGTGGGTACGAGTTATGGCGTTTGGGCAGCCGTTGTTCCATTGACGATTGCGGCAATTCCCTTCTTTGCGCGTATTGCAGAAGTCAGCTTACGCGAAGTCGATCAAGGCTTAATTGAAGCTGCACAAGCCATGGGTTGTAACCGTAAACAAATTATTTGGCATGTGCTTTTACCAGAGGCTTTGCCGGGTATTGTGGCAGGCTTTACCGTGACTATTGTGACTATGATTAACTCCTCTGCGATTGCTGGTGCTATTGGTGCAGGTGGCCTAGGAGACATTGCTTATCGTTATGGTTATCAACGTTTTGATATGCAAATTATGTTGGCTGTAATTTTTGTGCTCATTGTTTTAGTCATGTTAGTACAAGCCACAGGTGATGCATTAGCCCAGCAACTTGATAAACGTAAAGTTTAAACTCAACAGAACCCTGCTCTAGCCATGACTTTGTCATGGCTTTCATGTAAAATCAGCGACAATTTTTAATTTACACATTTGTGAGTGGTTTTCATGGGTTTTAATTGCGGTATTGTTGGTCTGCCAAACGTAGGGAAATCTACCCTTTTCAATGCATTAACGAAAGCAGCAATTGCAGCGGAAAACTTCCCTTTCTGTACCATTGAACCAAACACAGGTATTGTTCCTGTACCAGATCCACGTTTAGACAAACTTGCTGCGATTGTTAAACCACAGCGTATTTTGCCAACTACAATGGAATTTGTGGACATTGCAGGTCTTGTTGCTGGTGCATCAAAAGGTGAAGGCTTGGGTAACCAATTCCTTGCTAACATCCGTGAAACTGATGCTATTGCACATGTTGTACGTTGTTTCGAAGATGAAAACGTGATTCACGTAAATGGTAAAATTGATCCATTAGACGACATCGCAACTATTAATACTGAACTTGCACTTGCCGATCTTGAAACTGTAGCTAAAGCAATTTTACGTTTAACTAAAGTTGCTAAAGGCGGAGATAAAGAAGCTGTAGCAACTAAAGCAGTTTTAGAAAAAATCCAACCTTTACTTGACGAAGGTAAACCAGCTCGTGCGGCTGATTTGTCTGATGACGAACGTAAATTAGTTCGTGGTTTTGGTTTAATGACTTTAAAACCAACCATGTATATTGCAAACGTTGCTGAAGATGGTTTTGAAAATAACCCGCATTTAGATGCAGTAAAAAAACTAGCGGCGGAAGAAAACGCAATTGTTGTCCCTCTTTGCAACCAGATCGAAGCTGAAATTTCATTATTAGAAGATGAAGATCGTGCTGAGTTCCTAGAAGCAATGGGCATGGAAGAACCAGGCTTAAATGTGGTTATTCGTGCAGGTTATGCACTTTTAGGTTTACAAACTTATTTCACTGCTGGTGTACAAGAAGTACGTGCATGGACTGTAAAAGTTGGTGCTACCGCTCCTCAAGCAGCTGGTGTTATTCACACTGACTTCGAAAAAGGCTTTATCCGTGCTGAAGTTGTTGCATATGATGACTTCGTACAATACAACGGTGAAAACGGCGCTAAAGAAGCTGGTAAATGGCGTTTAGAAGGTAAAACTTACATCGTTCAAGATGGCGATGTAATGCACTTCCGTTTTAACGTTTAAGTTAAAGCTTAAAAAAAGCCCCATCATATTGGGGCTTTTTTATATTTATAAGGAATGATTCAAATCCATCATCTCTCGTTTACTACGTGCTTCTTTCAAAATTCGCTCATGCAATGGTTTTCTAAAACCCAGCATAAATATAAATTCTGCCAATACAAATAACGGCCCTATCGCAAGTCCTATTACATCATCAACAAAAGCTGGTTTTTTCTTTTCGAAATAATGCCCAACAAACTGAAAGACCCACCCCACCACAAAGAAGCCAATACTTGCTGCTAACCATTTTCCCCAAGATAATTGGGCAATTTGGCTCGCCAGTGGATAGACAGAGACTAAAAGAATCAGCATGAGTAAACCAAATACTTTATCCAAAATAAAATAATAGATCGTACTAGCTGCAATCAACAGAATAGCTAAAGTCAATTTAAAACTGCCAATATCGATTCCTGCTCTCGCAGTTAAACATAGAATTGAAAAAACGATGAGCGGAATACCAATAAAATGCGTCAAAATATTTTTATGATTTAAGTGATAAGCCGCATATTTGCTAAGCTGTTGCTCCAGATTTGACATGAGTTGTTCCCTATTCATCTACATATAGTCATACTGTACAAATAAGGAAAACTTAAAGTTGTCAGCTATTTGACAAAGTAATGATTTTTTTCATGGATGGCCCAAATATTGGACATTATTTATATTAACCGATTAAAAGAAAACACATGGTTTAGTGTGCTTCCAGAAGCATTCCAAAACTTTATTTTAGAGCATGGTAAGCAAAGAACCTTTGAAAAAAACAGCTATGTTTTCCGTGCCCAAGATATATTTGATGGCATTTATACTGTGCTTGAAGGCTCAATTAGTTTGGGCTATGTCGATGTAAATGGTAATGAAGCACTTTCTGCAATTGCTGAGCCAATTATGTGGTTTGGTGAAATATCCCTGATTGATCATGAACCGCGCTCACACGATGCGATTGCTTTGAAAAAAAGTACCGTTCTGCATATTCCTGCAAAACCATTAAATGAGCTACTCAAAGACAATCCATATTATTGGTACTACTTTGCTCGTTTAACCAGCCAAAAACTCAGGTACGTTTTCTTAGAACAGATTGCTATCCAAACACGCAGTATTTCTCAAAGGCTTGCTCAGCGTCTTTTATTCATTTTGGAGGGTTATGGCAATCATCTTATTATTCAAGATCATCACATTCATATTTCTCAAGAGCAATTAGCGAATATGTTAACTACCTCAAGACAGACCATTAACCATGAATTGAACTTGTTAGAAAAACAACATATTATTAAAATTGCATTTAGAAAAATTGAAATTTTAGATATCGAAAAATTAAATTTAATTGCAAAATCGAACACTTAAAGGTGCTATATAATAAAAACTTAAAATTAAATTAAAAAATCAGATAACACTGCAAAATAAAACATTGTTCAAACTCTATTTCACAAAATAAGTATTCCAAAACAGAAATTTTCATTTTACACTCAGACTGAGCAATAATACTCAAAAAGGCGCTGATTAACATGAAAAAATTATCAACAATTCTTACAGCAGGCGTATTGGCTATGTTAAGTGTTTCGGCATTTGCATGTCCAAAGGGAACTCAACTCCAAGGAGGAACTGGACCACATCATAAAGGCGGTAAATGTGTGGTTGTAAGCGGTAAAACTACTGCTCAAAAAACAAAAAAAGAAGCTATGAAAGATATGAATGAGAAGAAACATGCTGCAATGACTAGCGCAACTAACGCTAAACAAGAAGCAAATAAAGCTACTCATCAAATGAAACAAGATGCTGTAAAAACTACGAACACTGCGACAAAACCTTAATTAAGATTTACTCATTATCTTTTAAAAGCAAAAAAGCGAGATTCAAAATCTCGCTTTTTTTATATGCAGTCGCTCTATTTCGGAGAAGTATTTCCTAAATTTGGATTAGCAATCGCGTCCTTACACTGCTGTTTATTACGTTCATAATCAGCCTGTTTTTGAGCAACAGAATTTGCATTTTCTACCGTTTCGCGAGCCCAAACATCTAGACTCGTTAAAGCTTTACGGCAAAGCGCATATTTTCCTTCTGTCACTGAGTCCGTCATTTTTACATTAATACGCCAATCCGTACTCAATTGACGTAAAGGTTTACGAACTTTGTCATCGATTTGGCTCAGTTGCTTTTCATAAACCAAATGCTCAACCGTATTAATTAATGTCCATGCTTTTTGAGCATAAACAGTTGCATCATTGGTTAGTTTCGGTGCTGGCTTAATTTCTACTTTTTTTTCTGCACCTTGATTACCATTATCACAGCCCTGCAATGTAAAAATACCTGCACTCAATATGGCGATATAAACTAAACGAATCTTTGCGTTGAACATATCAAACTGCCGATTAAACATTTCGGCACTATGCTATTAAATTCGGCTACAATACTCAATCTTTCAAGTATTTTTATCATTTGGTTTATTGCCAAGGTGTATTGTGTCTAAACAACAATTGATGCCTGCCCAAACGGCAACTTTTTGGCAAGGCGCCAAAGATAGTCAAGCTATCGTACTCACCTATTTGCCCGTTTCTTTTGCCTTCGGTGTTTCTGCATCTCAGTTTGGTTTTACACCATGGGAAGCATTTTTTCTATCTTGCTCAATGTATGCTGGAGCCAGTCAGTTCTTAGTTGTTGCACTTTTAGCCAGTGGTTCATCTATATGGTTAACTGCATTAACAGTCATTGCACTTGATATTCGTCATGTGCTTTATGGACCAGCGCTATACAACCTGATTCCAAACAAATTAAATCTTAAAAAAACGGCGGTTTGGGCATGGGGCTTAACCGATGAAGTTTTTGCAAGTGGAATGATTCAACTGTCGCAACATCGTCAGCAATGGTCTGAATCTTGGATGTTAGGCTTAAGTCTATTTAGTTGGATGGCTTGGGCAACTGGCTCATTGTTAGGCGGATTATTTGCAGATCAGGTCACTCATCTTCCAAAATTTTTACAAGCAGCATTAGACTTTTTACTTCCAGCTTTATTTTTGAGTTTCTTGTTAGCGGCTTTTGAGCGAAAACATAGCCTTGTAGTCGCTGTATCTTTAGTCGTTTCAGCTTTAGCCTGCTATTGGATTAACTTATCTGCTGCCATTTTTATTGGCATTCTTTCAGGCATTTTAGCAGGCCTGTTTAAACATTATGTTTTAAGACAACAAGAAGAGGTCGAAGTTTAAAATGAACCTAGAGATTATTCTGGTCGGCATAATTGTGGGTATTGCTAATTTCGCCTCACGTTTTGGGCCATTCTTTGTTATACAAAAGCTGCAAGGTACACAGCAAAGACGCGGTTCAGTCTGGTTAAAAATTGCTTTGGGCTGTATTGGTATATCCGCAATTAGCGCCATGCTTGTCGTTGCCACTCTTCCACCACTTCTTAAAAATCCAGACAAGAGTTTCGCCATGCTTATCGGTTTTCTGGTTTTAGCAGGCCTTTATTTTAAATTTAAGAAAATTGTTCCAGCAACTTTAACTGCCGCAATTGTTTATGGCCTGATCTATACTTATTTACCTTTATAAATAGATAAACTCATCTTCCTTATATAAACTAAAACCTAGCCAGAAGCGTTTAAGATTGAAACTTCTGGTATGAAAAATCTAATTTTTTGAATTGATTAAAAAGATAACTTCATCTACCTATTAGAGATAAAAATGTCACAAATTAAAATTTACGCAAATGAACAAACGATTATGCAATATCGAGAATTACTTTCTCATGCCATACATCAAGCCCTCATTGAAGAATTGAAATATCCGGTTGAGAAAAGATTTCAACGTTTTATTAGCCTTAAATCGGGAAACTTTATTTATCCTTCTGACCGTAGCCAACACTACATCATCATTGAGCTTTCAATGTTTGCTGGCAGAAGTACTGAAGCCAAGAAAAGACTCATTCAAACTTTATTTCGTAATATTGAAGAACAATGCAAAATAGCTCCCCAGGATATTGAAATTACGATTTTTGAAACCCCTAAAGAGAATTGGGGTATACGCGGTAAAAATGCAGATGAGTTGCTTTTAAACTATCAAGTTAATATCTAAAAAAGTGACATCTTAATTGTCCGACAAAATTAATCTTTTTATGTGTCATAAAGCTTAACTCCATCATAAGTTCTGCTATGCTTAAAAAAATAATTTTGTCAGGATGATTCGCATGAGCGTGACACTCGGTACCCCACTTCAATCTTCTGCATTTAAAGTTTTATTGTTAGGTTCAGGAGAGCTTGGCAAAGAAGTTGTAATTTCTTTACAACGCCTTGGTGTAGAAGTACATGCAGCCGACCGTTATGATCATGCGCCAGCCATGCAAGTTGCACATTTTTCTTATGTGTTAAATATGGCGAATCCAACTGAGTTAAAACAGCTCATCGAGAAAATTAAACCGAATTTAATTGTTCCAGAAATTGAAGCCATCGCTACAGAAGTTTTGCTTGAAATTGAAGCGAGCCAAACTGCAACTGTTATTCCTTCAGCTAAAGCTGTAAACCTGACAATGAACCGTGAAGGTATTCGTCGTCTAGCGGCTGAAGAGCTTGGTTTACCTACCTCTGCTTACCGCTTTGCTGACTCTATTGAAAGCTTCCGCGCTGCTTGTGACGATATTGGTTATCCAAACTTTGTAAAACCCGTAATGTCATCTTCAGGTAAAGGCCAATCTCGTGTAAAAAGTTTCGATGAAGTCGATGCTGCTTGGGAATATGCGATGCAAGGTGGTCGTGTTAACCAAGGTACGGTCATTATTGAATCTCAAATTGACTTTGATTTTGAAATTACCTTACTTACAGTTCGTGCTAAAAATCCTGAAACGGGTGAAATCGAAACTCACTACTGTGACCCAATTGGTCACCGCCAAGATGCAGGTGATTATGTAGAAAGCTGGCAACCCCAACCTATGACCGTTCCTGCACTTGAAGAAGCAAAACGTATTGCGAATAAAGTGACAATAGCACTTGGTGGCTGTGGTATTTTTGGTGTAGAACTGTTTATTAAAGGCGACAAGGTCTGGTTTAGTGAAGTCTCGCCTCGCCCACATGATACAGGACTCGTGACTTTAGCGTCACAATTTCAAAGCGAATTTGAATTGCATGCTCGTGCTATTTTAGGATTGCCAGTGAATACGGCGCGCCATAGTGTTGCTGCAAGTGCAGTTATTTATGCTGGGGTTGATGCAAACAATTTAAGCTACAGCGGCTTAAATACGGCATTAGCTAATCCAAATACCGATTTACGTTTGTTTGGGAAACCAGAAGGTTTCAAACGTCGTCGTATGGGTGTTGCAACTGCTCGTGCAGAAAATACTGATCTTGCTCGTACTTTAGCGAAAGAAACCGCTGATCAAGTAAGCGTAAAAACCAACTCTTAATATTTACTTTTTGGTAGACCCATTTTCATGATCAATACATCGCCATTGCTGAACTACGTTACAAGCCATCATGATATTAAAGCCATTAATCAATGGCGAACGGATGTAGAAAAGCAATTGCAGGATTCATATGAAAATGGGCAATCTATTCGGGAAGTCATTAAAGCGCGCTCAGACCTCGTTGATGAAGCACTGATCTTTTTGTGGAAACATGCCGAACTTGACCAGACAGGACTAGGTCTTTTTGCTGTGGGTGGTTATGGGCGCCGTGAAATGTTGCCCTATTCCGACGTTGATATCATGATTTTATCCGAACATGAAATTAACGAAGAAAATGAAAAACGCATTTCTACATTCATTTCCTCTTTATGGGATGTTGGCAATTTCAAGCCTGGCATTAGCGTTCGCACCATTCAAAGCTGTGTTGAACAAGCTGCTACCGATTTAACTGTTGCAACTACACTCATTGAAGCTCGTTTAATTACGGGCAATAGTCAACTTGCAAAATGGCCGCGTCGTATTGTTTCACAAACGTGGACAGACAAAACATTTTTTGATGCAAAAATGGCTGAACAAGCTAAGCGTTACCACCAACACAACAATACTGAAAGCAATTTAGAACCAGATATTAAAAATGCACCGGGTGGCATTCGTGACATTAACCAGATTGGCTGGATTGCCAAGCGCCATTTCCGCGTAAACCGCATTTATGACTTAGTACATTTAGGTTTTATTTCAGAGTTTGAATTAACAGTTTTAGAAGAAGCTGAAAGTTTTCTTTGGGAAATTCGCCACCATTTACATCGTTTAGCGAAACGTGATGAAAACCGTCTTTTGTTCGATCATCAAAGAGAAATCGCTGCTCAATTTGGCTATGTTCGTCAAGAAGGTCAGCCTGTAAATTACGGTGTCGAGCAGTTCATGAAACGCTACTACCGTACAGCACAACAGGTTTCTACCCTCAATGAAATGTTGTTGGCCTATTTTAGCGAATCGGTCATTACTCCGCGTTTACCAAATTACGAACGTAAAATTGAAGTCGTTAATGATCACTTTAAGATTGTCGATAATAAACTTGCCGTACAGCACCACAAAATATTCGCAGAACATCCAAGTGCTATTTTAGAACTATTCTATATTTTAGCTAATCGACCAGATATTGAAGGTATCCGCGCTCGTACTTTACGCTTACTTATTCTTGCTGCAAAACGTATTAACCAAAATTTTCGAGATAACCCTGAGCATCAAGCACTATTCATGTCCATTATTCGCTCACCTTATCGTCTATACGATACTTTGGTAGCGATGAAGCGCTATGGTGTTTTAGGAAACTATATTCCTGCTTTTGGTCAAATTATGGGCCTTATGCAATATGACCTATTCCATATCTATACAGTCGATGCACATACATTATTATTACTGCGCAATTTAAACCGTTTTAAAGAACCTGAGTTTGCTAAAGAGTTTCCAGTTGTAAGCTCTGTTTTCCAACGTCTTGCACGTCAAGATATTGTATTTATTGCTGCATTATTTCATGACATTGCCAAAGGCCGCGGTGGAGATCATAGTGAACTTGGTGCAGAAGATGCAATCGAGTTTGGACGTGCGCACGGCTTTACAGAGCGTGAATGTAAATTAATTGCATGGCTCATTCACAATCATTTGCTCATGTCACTAACTGCTCAGAAAAAGGATATTTCCGATCCGGATGTCGTGAAAGATTTTGCCGAAAAACTTGGCGATATGGAGCATCTTGATTATTTATATACCTTAACAGTTGCAGATATTAATGCGACAAATCCAAAACTTTGGAACACATGGCGCGCATCTCTCATGCGTCAACTTTATACGCATGCCCGTGATGTCATTCGTACAGGTTTAAGCCGTCCTGTTGACTATCAAATGCTAATTGAAGATACCAAATTTGCCGCAAGTGAATTACTAGTAAATAACTTCTCATTGGCAGATGTCGAAAAAGTATGGCAAGAACTCGGTGATGAATACTTCATTAAAGAATCGGCAGATGAAATTGCATGGCACACTCAAGCAATTTTGAAACACGGCGATAATCCAGAGCCATTAGTACTGTTACGTGCTCATCGTAAAGCTGCCCAAGATGCTGTGCAAATCTTCATCTATACACGAGACCAACCCAACCTTTTTGCAACGACTGTGGCAGTTTTGGACCGTATGAACTTAGATGTTCAGGATGCAAAAATTATCACAGCAAGTACCGCATTTAGCTTAGATACCTATGTTGTGCTTGATCGCTTTGGTACATTACTAACAGACCCCGAACGCGAAGAAACAGTTAAAACTGCATTAGTGAAGGCGCTTAGTCAATCAGATCAATATCCAGGTCTCATGCAACGCCGTATTCCACGTCAACTACGTCATTTTGATATTGAAAATACAGTCGACGTTACATTGAATGAAGCGTTACAGCAAAACATGGTTGAAATTTCAACACTCGATCACCCCGGCCTACTTGCGCGTGTAGGTGGCTTATTTATGATGCAAGGTTTAGACATCCATTCAGCTAGAATTGCAACTTTAGGTGAACGTGCAGAAGATATTTTCTTTGTCACGAAAAAAGATGGAAAACCGTTAAATAACGAAGAGGTTAAACTCTTCTCGGAAAAGCTTAAAGCTGCATTAGATGAAGCATCTAATCAAATTTGTCAGCACTGAAACTCAACTACTTGGTAACTGTTTAATGAACTCTAGCTTGTCGTTATTGCACCCATATCCATTTGAAAAGTTAAACCAGCTTTTTAAGGATATCACTCCTGCTCATCTTCCCTTGATTCCTCTATCAATTGGCGAACCGAAGCACCCAGCACCAGAGTTTGTTAAACAGGCAATTATTGACAACTTCAATCATCTATCAACTTATCCAAACAGCAAAGGCTTACCCGAGCTTCGCCAAAGTATTGCAGACTGGCTCACTAAGCGTTTTAAACTTAATAGCATTAGTGCTGAAAACCACATTTTGCCAGTATCTGGTACGCGTGAAGGGATTTTCTCATTTGTTCAGGCGCTCATTAACCGTGAAGATGCACCGTATGTGGTAATGCCGAATCCGTTTTATCAAATTTACGAAGGCGCAGCTCTACTTGCGGGCGCAAAACCTTATTTCATCAATTGCACCGAAGAAAATGGCTATTTAGGTGATTTTGATGCTGTACCCGCAGAAGTATGGGAAAAAACTGCCCTTCTTTTTGTATGTACGCCGGGCAACCCAACTGGCACTGTGCTTTCTAAAGAACAATTCAAAAAGTTAATTGCCTTATCTGATCAATATAATTTTGTTATTGCTTCTGACGAATGTTATTCAGAACTTTGGTTCGATCAAGCACCTACTGGTTTATTAGAAGTTTGCGCAGAACTTGGTCGTGATGACTATAAAAACTGTGTCGTATTTCATTCACTTTCTAAACGCTCAAACTTGCCGGGTTTACGCTCAGGTTTTGTAGCGGGTGATGCAGAATTATTAAAACCATATTTGCAGTACCGTACCTATCATGGCGCAGCAATGCCTGTTCAACATCAACTTGCATCAATTGCGGCATGGAATGATGAAAGCCATGTTGAAGAAAACCGTAAGCAATATCGTGCAAAATTTGATTTATTCCAAACCGAACTAGGTCACTTATTACCTCTGCAAAAACCAGATGCGGGTTTTTATTATTGGTTAAAAGTCGATAATGATGAAACTTTTGCCAAGATGTTGATGGAAAAAGCCCATATTAAAGTTTTACCAGGTCGTTATTTATCTCGCGACACAGATCAAGGTAACCCAGGTGAAAATCATGTACGTATGGCTTTAGTCGCCGATTTAGCGCAATGCGAAGAAGTGGTTAAGCGTTTAAAAGCAATTCTTTAAGCATACATAAGTTGTATAGCCTTCACGATTATTTAGCATGAAGGCTATACAACCAACATTAACTATAAACAATGAGTAAGATTGCAAAAAATATAAAAGCCAGACTAGAGCAATAATATAAGCCTATCGCTGAACGTTTAATCAGTTCTAGAACCCGATTTTGAAGTAATAGACGAACTAACAATAAGTTCCAACCAAGCACAACTCCAGTCATCCATGTACTCATTAGCATTTTTTGAACTAAACTAAATTGATGCTGAATAAGCAGCATCAAGCTACTATAAAACATAATATTTTTGGGATTAAGAAGACTAGATTGTATTCCCAACATTAAGCTCTTAACTTTATCCTGATGTTGATGCTCTTGATCAGTCAACTCATTTTTTTCAGTAGCAAAAGTTAGGGTGCCAGACCGAGCAGCCTTAAAACAAAGATAACTCAAGTAAACCAAATACCCCGCTCCAAGCCACTTAAGTACTAAAAGAATGGTCGTACTCAAATTTCCAAGCAACATAAATCCAAACATACACGCCATCAAAATTAAGGCATTGCCAAACGTAATTCCTACAATGACACCGTAGGTGTAACGCGAACCCTTTTGCAAAAGGCTGGTGAGAATAAGAAAAAAATCAGGTCCCGGAGATAACAAAGCTAAAAAGTGAGTAAAGGCGATAACTAAAAAAACTTCCATAACGTTTTCATCTGTAAAACAATATGGAATAGCTTAAAAATAGAGAAAAATAATTTCTTGTAAATTATTGCGCGGCAGCAAGTTGGAACTGACGAGGAGTGATTCCTGTGTGAGCTTTGAAAGCTTTATGAAAATGGCTCTGATCACTAAAGCCTAAATTTACAGCCAACTCTACAAGAGGAATCCCTTGTTTTAGCTGGGCTCTGGCCTGATTAATCTTTAAATTAATTTGAAATGCATGGGGTGTTATACCAACATTGGCTTTAAATAGACGAATAATTGCATATCGACTAAGACCCACCCGCTGCGCAAGCTCTTCTAAAGAAATAAATTGTTCTGATGATTTAATAATATAAATTAAGTCCAAGAAGTCTTCATACAAATATTGAGTTTTCTGTATTTTTTCTAATATAAAATGAGGTAATAATAACTGTGTAAGGCAATGGATAAGCGACTGTTCTTTTTCAAGAATCAATTTTTGATAGTCAAATAAAGTTTGATTCATACCAGAAAAAGCCCGATATAAAGACTCATCTTTAATAATGAGAGGTCTATGCTGGGGCAAATTTAAATCAAAACCCTCTTTTTGAAACTCGGCATACCATTGATTCAGCCAAGATATATCCAGATGCAGCATCTGGTAACTCCAAGCCTGATCAGGTAATGGGTTACAAGAATGTTCAATGTGGGCAGGCACAATGACTAATGTGCCTGCAGAAATCTTTTGTGCTGTACCAAATGAGCTTTGAAAAACGCTATTCCCTTCGTCTATAGCTCCAATTGAAAATGTTGGATGACTATGAGATTTATAACATGTTCGACTAAAACAAGATCTTCTGGTTTCAACATAAGGCATTCGCCCATCTTGCCAAAACTCAAAAGCCTGAGGAATAGCGTTCATTGAATTCATTAACTTGCTAATGCTTTTTCAATATCAGCTTCTAATGCTTCTGGTTTAGTTGTAGGAGCATAGCGATTTAGCACAGCGCCATCCCTCCCTACCAAAAACTTAGTGAAGTTCCACTTAATACTGCTACTGCCTAAAATCCCTTTAGCTTCACGTGTCAAATATCTAAAAATCACATGGGCTTCTGGACCTTTTACATCAACTTTTGCAAACATTGGGAATTTCACCCCATAGTTGCGCTGGCAGAACGTACCGATCTCTTTATTGTTACCCGGATCTTGCCCCCCAAACTGGTTGCAGGGAAACCCCAAAACTTCCAAGCCTTGATCTTTATATTTCTCATAAAGTTTTTCAAGGCCCGCAAATTGTGGTGTAAAACCACATTTACTTGCAGTATTTACAATTAGTAAAACTTTACCTTTGTAATCAGCTAATTGCTTAACTTCACCCTCTAACAGTTCAGCTTCAAACTGATAAATATTACTCATGGATAGGTTTCCTCATCATTTTTTTCTTGTGATTTAAGTTGTAATGATGCCGAGTTTACACAATAGCGCAAACCAGTCGGCTGTGGTCCATCTTCAAAAACATGCCCTAAATGGGCTTCGCAATCATGACAAATAATTTCTGTTCTGACCATACCATGCGATAAATCGTCATGTTCTTCAATTGCAGTTGGCTCAATCGGTTTAAAGAAGCTAGGCCAACCACAACCACTGTCATATTTAGTATCTGATGAGAACAATTCTGCGCCGCAGCAACGGCAGACATAGGTACCATGTTGCTTAGTATTCCAGTATTGCCCCGTAAATGCAGCTTCAGTGCCCTTTTGTCGTGTGATCCGATACTCTTCTGGTGATAACTCTCTTTGCCATTCCCGGTCTGTTTTATTGACTTTTCCCATGACATGCACCTTTATTCTGATGTAAACATTTCTGATGATTGAGTTTTTATATTTACGCCATTCATCACAAAAACACTAGTCTCTGAACGTAAAATTTGTTGGAATTTAATCATCTAAGTAATAGAAAGCAAAAAGTAAGCAAAATGCAAAATCAAAAGTAAGCAGATTTATGTTTTATTTTCTTCCAAGGAAGCAAAGATGGTGCTATTCTTGTTTGGCACGGTTGTATAGGACAAAACATGTCTCAGAAAAAAAGTGTGCTTTTCCAGCAACTATTACCAGTTATCAAACAGTATCAGCAATCGGGCTTTACCCATGAAAAAATTGTTGAATTACTAAAAGATCAACACGATCTAAATTTGGTAACAGTTAAAACATTTAAAAGTTATTTATACCGATATGCAAAAGTGAATCCAGCTATGTCTAAAAATACTGCTACTCTCCAATCCATGCCAACTTCTCGAGAAATAAAGAAATCATCGAAGCTTGAGCATGTTTGCTATGACATTCGCGGACCAGTATTACGAGCCGCCAATGAAATGGAAGAGCAAGGACATAAAATCATCAAGCTAAATATCGGCAACCCTGCTCCATTTGGTTTTGAAGCCCCACAAGAAATTATTAATGATGTTGCTTTAAATCTACCAAATGCGATTGGTTATGTTGACTCAAAAGGTATCTTTCCAGCACGTAAAGCTATCTGCCAGTATTACCAACAAAAAGGCATCCTAAATATGCACGTGAATGACGTGTATATTGGTAATGGCGTGTCTGAACTCATTGTTATGGCGATGCAAGGCTTGCTTGACGATGGCGACGAAATGTTGATTCCAATGCCGGACTACCCGCTTTGGACAGCAGCTGTTAATCTTTCAGGTGGTACAGCAATTCACTATAAATGTGATGAAGAAAATAGCTGGTATCCAGATATTGCTGATATTGAAAGCAAGATTACACCGAATACTCGCGGTATTGTCATCATTAACCCGAACAACCCTACTGGTTCAGTTTATCCACGTCATATTCTTGAACAGATTGTAGTGCTTGCAAAAAAATATGATCTAATTTTATTTGCTGATGAAATTTACGACAAAATTATTTATGACGGTATTGAACATGTTTCAGTAGCTTCATTAGCGGGTGATCAGCTTTGCGTATCTTTTAATGGTCTATCAAAAGCTTATCGTATTGCAGGTTTCCGTTCAGGCTGGATGGCAATTACCGGAGATAAAAGCCGCGCTGCTGACTATATCGAAGGTTTAGATATGTTGGCATCAATGCGTCTATGTGCAAACGTTCAGGCTCAATATGCGATTCAAACTGCTTTAGGTGGTTATCAATCAATTAATGACTTGATTCGTCCGGGTGGACGTTTGTACGAACAGCGTAATATTGCTTGGGAAATGCTAAATGAGATTCCTGGGGTAAGTTGCGTTAAACCAGAAGGTGCAATGTATTGTTTCCCACGACTTGATCCTAACATTTACCCAGTCGAAGACGATGAAAAGTTAATGTTAGATTTACTTCGTGCCGAAAAAGTACTTTTAGTACAAGGAACAGGTTTTAACTGGCCAACTCCAGACCATTTCCGCGTGGTTTTCTTACCAGCAGAAAATGAATTACGTGAAGCGATGAGTCGTTTAGCTCGTTTCTTAGCAAATCGCCGTTAAAAAATGCATAATAAAAAAGGCATCTTAAATTAGATGCCTTTTTTATTAATTCTATTTTATTACTTTTAAAAAGAACAATTACAAACGCTCTCCACTTCTTGCGGATTCAAAAACAACACCTTGAAGTTAAATATTTTTATTGAAAATTTCATTCTTTTAATCTTTAAATTCAGTTTAAAAATTTATTTATATATTTTTACCATACGTTTAAATTCATGTTTAATTTCGCATTTACCTAAATTCTTATTATGCAAAAAATGCATGGATCAATATATTTTTGCATTTCACACTGCTTCAAAATCGAGCAACAATCCTTTTCCATAACAACATCACCTATTCGATTCGGTTAAAACAGATACAGATATCTAGGAAGATAAAATCAGTAGAACGACCGGACTGAACTAACAAGGAAAGCTTTCAATCATTCAAATCCCATCAAAGAATGATTGAATCAAATGGATAGAGGTTCATATGAAGCAAAAGAAATTGCTCAAGTATATTGTTATTGCTATTTTACTTGGCGTCCTAACAGGTTGGATTTGTCATCACTTTTTCAATGAAGGTGAACAACTCAAACAGATCGCTTCTTATTTCAGCATCGCTACAGACATCTTTTTACGTCTCATCAAAATGATTATTGCTCCATTGGTATTTGCCACAATTGTTTCAGGCATTGTATCAATGGGGAAATCAACATCGATCGGCAGTATCACTCTCAAGTCAATGACTTGGTTTATTACTGCTTCGTTTGTATCACTTGCCATCGGTATGGGTTTAGCAAATTTTTTCCAACCTGGTGCAGCTTTACATTTAGCACTACCGACAGCTCAACAACTTAGTGGCGCTTCTCTCCCAGCGACCACTGGTTTTACTCTGCAATCATTCTTAAGTCACGTTTTTCCACGCAGCATTGCCGAAGCAATGGCAAATAATGATATTTTACAAGTCCTTGTTTTTGCTATTTTCTTCGGTTCTGCACTCGCTTTTATAAACCAAGGCAACGAAAAAGATTCAGTTATTGTTCGTTTGACTGAAGAACTTAGCAAGATCATGTTCCGTATTACCGATTACGTCATGATGTTTGCACCTTTTGCGGTATTTGCTGCAATTGCTTCAGCAATTACAGTACAAGGTTTAGGCTTAATTGTTGACTACGGTATTTTAATCGCTGAGTTCTATTTCGGTCTTCTATTACTTTGGATCGTTTTGTTCTCTGTTGGTGCAATCGTACTTAAAAAAGACATTTTCCGCCTTGGCAAATTAATTCGTGAACCTGTAACTCTTGCTTTTGCTACAGCTTCAAGTGAATCTGCCTACCCTAAAGTAATGGATGCACTCAATAAATTTGGTGTACCCAAAAAAGTGACGAGCTTTGTATTACCGCTGGGTTATTCATTTAACCTAGATGGCTCAATGATGTACACCACATTTGCAGTACTGTTTATTGCTCAAGCCTACAATATCGACCTTAGCTTCACTCAACAAATCTTAATTCTATTAACCCTGATGGTTACAAGTAAAGGTATTGCGGGTGTATCACGAGCTTCTATTGTGGTTATTTCAGCAACACTCACCATGTTTCACTTACCTGAAGCAGGCATTCTCTTATTACTTGGTATCGATCAGTTTCTTGATATGGGCCGTACTGCAACAAACGTAGTAGGTAACAGTATTGCTACTGCTGTTGTTGCCAAGCTTGAAGGTGAAAAAGTAGCTGACATTGAAGAGGTACCAGAACCTGTCTTAATTAAATCAACTCAAGAACAAACGACCGCTTAAGTTTCTCTTTTCTCCCGCTCTCCCAGCTTAAGAGCAATTTTATATGACCTTATAAAATTGCTCTTTTTTTTATTCTAAAATTAAACAATAAAAATTTATCTATATTTTCATATTAAATAATAGACCCAATAATGCATTTTAACTCCTATTAAATTTCCTCAAATCAAACCTTAAAAATAGAATAAAAAACACTCAAACAGCATTTATATTTTCAGAAATAAATATCAAGTGATTAAATTTTAATTGATTTTATTGCAAGTTAATTATATTAAACTATTGAAATTATTATTTAGTTTATCTACCGAAAAATCAACATTATATTATTCTAAAATAATGATATATAAAATCAATATGATATAAATAACAAATGGTAAATAAACTTCCTATTTCACCCATTATTTTTTGATTTTATAATGATATAAAAATCATTTGCTTTCTTTATATTAAAAAGTAAACAAATCGAGATAAATTAGAAAAACTTAATAGATTTTTTATTTTATTCATGATATTTATTAACGCTGAATTAAAGCAATGACTAAGTAATTGTTGGTACAACAAAATGCTATTCAGGGATGCTTCTTATTCAGCAAGTTACGAATATGCTTTACATGGTATGTATTTTGCTTAGGAAAAGCAGGCGTATTCGGCAAACTTCTACTTCGTCACTTCATAAGGATATTTTCGATGTTGACTAAAACTGTTAAATCTTTAGGTTTAGCGATGGGCTTATTGGCCTGCTCTCTCCCACTTTACGCAAAAAACAATGTTGTTGTCGTTGCTACTGGCGGTACAATCGCTGGTGCTGGCGCAAGCTCAGCAAATAGTGCAACTTATACAGCAGCAAAAGTTCCAGTTGATGCTTTAATCAATGCAGTGCCACAAATCAAAGATTTGGCAAATGTAAGTGGTATTCAAGCATTACAGGTCGCTTCTGAAAGTATTACTGACAAGGAATTATTACAAATTGCTCGTCAAGTAAATGATCTTGTTAAGAAACCATCTGTTAACGGTGTCGTAATTACTCACGGTACAGATACTTTAGAAGAAACAGCATTTTTCTTAAATCTTGTTGTTCACACTGACAAACCTATTGTGGTAGTTGGTTCAATGCGTCCTTCAACTGCACTTTCAGCAGATGGACCACTTAACCTTTATAGTGCAGTGGCTTTAGCAGCTTCTGATGATGCAAAAAATAAAGGCGTTATGGTTCTCATGAACGACTCTATTTTTGCTGCACGCGATGTAACTAAAGGCATTAACATTCATACAAATGCTTTTGTTAGCCAATGGGGCGCTTTAGGTACATTAGTAGAAGGCAAACCATACTGGTTCAGACAGTCTGTTAAACGTTTTGCAAATGCTTCAGAATTTAATATTGAAAATATTAAAGGTGATGCACTTCCTCTAGTACAAATCGTTTACGGTTCAGACTCTATGCTTCCTGATGCTTATGAAGCATATGCAAAAGCTGGCGCAAAAGCGATTATCCATGCTGGTACAGGTAACGGTTCTGTTGCGAACTATATCGTTCCAACTTTACAAAACCTTCATGACAAAAACGGCATTCAAATTATCCGTTCATCACGTGTACCACAAGGTTTCGTATTACGTAATGCTGAACAACCTGATGATAAATATGGTTGGGTAGCTGCTCATGACTTAAACCCTCAAAAATCGCGTCTTCTTGCAGCGTTAGCTCTTACCAAGACTAATGATGCTAAAGAAATTCAACGCATGTTCTGGCAGTACTAAGTTTTTCAACCAGCTCAAACCTTGGTGTTTGAGCTGGTCATATTTTATAAAAATAATGTCTTTTATATTAAATCTGTACAATAGATGTTCAACTCATTCTTCTTAAATAATAAAATCCTTAACAGTTTGCCAAAATATTAACCATTTCCTTTTAACTTTGCGTGTTAAACTATGTTTCGGTCGCATTAAGGATTGGTTTATGCAGTTTGTTCATCTAGGTATTTATACAGAATTTTCGATTACAGAGTCGATAGTTCGCATACCTGACTTGGTCAATGCTGCGGTTAAAGACCAAATGCCTGCGTTGGCATTAACTGACCTCTCTAACCTCCATGCGGCGGTAAAGTTTTATAACTCTTGTTTAAAAAAAGGTATTAAGCCTCTTTTAGGTAGCACGATTCGCCTTGATGATGCTCAACACCGTGCAACATTGCTTGCAATGAGTGATGTTGGCTGGAAAAGTCTTACCGAAATCGTTTCACGCGGTTTTATTGAAGGACAACAGCTCAGTATTCCATGCGTGCAAAAAGAATGGGTACTTGAACAACATCAAGATATTATCGTTTTACTTGGCCAGCATAGTGATGTTGGTCAGATGCTTTGCTCATCTAACCCGCAAAAAGCGGCTCCCCTTTTAGAAGCATGGCTCGAAAAGTTTGGTAACCGTGTTTATCTTGCTTTAACACGTACCGACCGTCCCGGTGAAGAAGACTTTATTCAAGAAGCAACTAAACTTGCTGCACAATATAATGTTGGTGTCGTTGCACATAATGATGTGCACTTTGTAGAAAAAGAAGATTTCGAAGCACACGAAGCACGTGTTTGTATCGCTGATGGTTATGTACTAGCAGATAATCGCCGTCCACGCATATATAGTCCTGAGCAGCACTTTAAAACCTCAGATGAAATGATCGAATTGTTTTCCGATATTCCTAGTGCTATCGAGAACACCTATCATATTGCTAAACGTTGCAACGTTAAACTGCAACTCGGTACTTACTTTTTACCTGACTATCCAATTCCAGATGGTTTTACCATCGACACTTATTTTGAACATTTATCTAAAGTAGGTTTGGAAGAGCGCTTAAATTATCTTTACCCTGTTGAAAAACGTGGTGAAGATTGGCCAGAGATTCGTAAGCCTTACGATGAACGAATTGATTATGAAGTTGGTATTATCCTGAAAATGGGTTTCCCTGGATACTTCCTCATTGTCATGGACTTCATTCGATGGGCAAAAAGTAATGGTGTTCCTGTTGGTCCAGGACGTGGTTCAGGTGCAGGTTCATTAGTCGCCTATAGCTTAGAAATTACTGACCTTGACCCTCTTCGTTACGATCTACTCTTCGAACGTTTCTTGAACCCAGAACGTGTATCGATGCCTGATTTTGACGTCGATTTCTGTATTGCCGGACGTGACCGCGTTATTGATTACGTATCACGTACTTATGGTCGCGAAGCCGTTTCACAAATTGCAACTTTCGGAACCATGGCAGCAAAAGGTGCAATCCGTGACGTTGCGCGTGTATTGGGTAAATCTTATGGTTTAGCTGACCGTATTTCAAAAATGGTGCCTACTAAACCGCTCGGTGTGGATTTAGCTACCGCTATTGATATGGAACCTCAGCTTAAAGATATTGTGACCAATCCATCTAACCCAGATAACGACGATGCAAGCGAAATCTGGGAAATGGCATTAAAATTAGAAGGTGTAACCCGAAATACAGGTAAACATGCCGGAGGTGTAGTCATTGCACCCGGTAAAATTACCGATTTCTCGGCTGTACTTTGTGATGCAGATGGAACAAACCGTGTTGCTCAATATGATAAAGACGATGTAGAAGCAGCGGGTCTGGTCAAGTTCGACTTCTTGGGCTTACGTAACTTAACCGTTATTGAAGACGCGATTCAAAATATTAATAAAAACCGCGACAGTAATGATCAACTCAATATCTTGCATGTTCCCCTAGACGACGCTAAAGCCTACTCTGTCTTTGCCGATGCAAATACGACAGCGGTATTCCAGTTTGAATCCGTCGGCATGAAACGGATGCTTAAAGAAGCACGTCCAAGCAAATTTGAAGAAATTATTGCGTTCGTATCCTTGTATCGTCCGGGTCCAATGGACCTAATTCCTGACTTTATTCACCGTATGCATGGCGGAGATTTTGAATATCTCCATCCTCTTTTAGAAGGTGTATTAGAACCAACTTACGGGATTATGGTTTATCAAGAACAGGTAATGCAAGCTGCACAGATCTGTGCAGGTTATACACTAGGCGGTGCAGATTTATTACGCCGTGCAATGGGTAAAAAGAAACCCGAAGAAATGGTTAAGCAGCGCCAAATTTTCTTAGAAGGTGCTGCTGAAAAAGGGATTGATGAAAGCACAGCCAACCATATCTTTGACTATATGGAAAAGTTTGCAGGCTATGGTTTTAATAAATCTCACGCCGCTGCTTATGCCCTAGTTGCCTACCACACTGCGTGGTTAAAAGCTCATTACCCTGCCGAGTTTATGGCAGCGGTAATGACATCGGAAATGCAAAACACCGACAGTGTTGTATTCTTGATTGATGACTGTCGAAATAATAATCTTGAAGTCTTACCACCATCAGTCAACATGTCGACTTATCATTTCCATGCAAGTAATGATAAAACGATTGTTTACGGTTTAGGTGCCATTAAAGGCGTTGGCGAACAAGCAATGCAGTCAGTCATTGACTCTCGTCGACAATTGGGTGCTTATACAGATCTATTCGATTTTTGCCATCGTATTGATTTGAAAAAAATCAATAAACGTACTCTTGAAGCTTTAATTCGCGCGGGTGCACTCGACTGCCTGGGAATTGAACGAGCAAGCTTAATGGCACAATTGCCAGAAGCTGTTCAAGCTGCCGATCAAGCTCGAAGTAATCGTGAAAGCGGTATTATGGATTTATTTGGTGAGGTTGAAGAAGTTCAGCGTAAGCCAGCTAAACCAGTAAAACCTTGGAGTGATGAGGTTCGTCTCAAAGGCGAAAAAGATACACTTGGTTTATATTTAACGGGACATCCAATTGATGTTTACCGACAAGAACTCAAATCTTTTATTCCCGTAAAACTAAATGAAATTACCGCTACACGTCGTGGTGTTACAACGGTTTATGCGGGATTGGTCATTGATGTCGCAAACTTCCCGAACCGTGTGGTTATTGTACTAGATGATGGCACAGCACGTATTGAAGTCAGCTGTAACCATGAACGCTTCCAACGTTTTAAAGATATCGTCCAAGTGGAGCGTGTTGTGGTTTTCGAAGGCGAAATCTATGAACGAGAAGGCTTTGACCGTCCAATGGGGCGTTTAACCAAAGCTTTCACATTAAATGAAATAAGACAAAAACGTGCTAACAGTATTCAAATCAAATTAACAGAAGAGTTCATGCAGCCAACCTTGGCAAAAGATCTACAAAACATGATCTTGCCATTTTGCAATGTAGATATGCATCAACATATCACTCTACAGTTACAGATTGATCAACCCTATGCTCAAGCCGAACTTCAGTTTGGTTCGCAATGGAAAGTCGCTCCTCTAGACGAATTACTTGCTAAACTCAGAGATTATTTTGGTAAAGATAATATCTATATTGAATATCAAGTAAAGTCGAAAGCAGCTAAAGCAGCAGACCCTGTTCGTCCACATGCTGTTGCCTCTCCGCCTGCGGGTATGTCTATGGACGATGCATTGGATTTATACCAAAGCGAAGTTTCTCAATATTCGTAATTTCTGGAAATCTTATGAGTTCGTTTGACCACACCACCGTGTCAAAACAATTAGCACAAGTGCGTATTGTCATGGTAAATACGACGTTGCCTGCCAATATTGGTAGTGCTTTACGTGCCATGAAAACAATGGGACTAATTAAATTAGTTCTCGTAGCACCAAAAACATATCCTCATCCAGATATACAAGCGCTTGCTGCGGGTGCTCAAGATTTATTTGAACATCTTGAGATTGTAGAAACCTTAGAAGATGCGATTAAAGATTGTCATTTAGTATTTGGAACAAGTGCTCGTAGTCGCACCATTCCTTGGCCTTTGCTTGATGTTCGACCTGCGGCTAAAGAAGCTATTAAGGCAACTGCTCAAGGACAACAAATTGCTATTGTTTTTGGCCGTGAAGACCGTGGTTTAACTAACGAAGAATTAGCACTGGCAAACTACCATTTAACGATTCCTGTTAATCCAGACTATGGCGTATTAAATGTTGCGCAAGCAATTCAGGTTGTATGTTACGAACTTCGAATGTCTGCTCTTGAGCAAGAGAAAGTCGATCAGAATGTAGATGAAATGCCATTAGTGCAAGGCCAAAGCATGCAATGGGATGAACCTTTGGTGACTCAGCAACAAATGGAAGAGTTTTATCCTCATCTTGAAAAAATGCTGACTGAAATTGAATTTTTAGATCCAGAAAATCCACGTTTATTACCTTTACGCTTGCGTCGTTTATTTGGTCGTATACAATTAGATCGTATGGAATATCATTTACTTCGCGGTATTTTTAGTCGCGTGCAAGCTTTAACAAGTGGTAAATGGAAAAAAGCATTATCTGACAAGGAGGATCAACCCAATGCTTAAGCAGCTTAAAGAAGATATAAAGGCTGTATTTGCGCGAGATCCTGCTGCCCGCAATACACTTGAAGTTCTTACGACTTACCCAGGTATTCATGCAATTATGATGCATCGTGTTGCGCATGAATTATGGCAAAAAGATTGTAAAGGTGCAGCTCGTCTACTCTCTTCATTTAGCCGTTTTGCAACAGGAATTGAAATTCATCCTGGCGCTAAAATTGGTAAGCGTTTTTTTATTGATCATGGCATGGGTGTTGTGATTGGTGAGACTGCTGAAATTGGTGATGATGTTACGCTTTATCATGGGGTTACCTTAGGTGGTACCACATGGAAGACTGGTAAACGCCATCCAACGTTAGAAGACGGTGTTGTTGTTGGTGCCGGTGCGAAAATTTTGGGTCCATTTACCGTAGGTAAAGGTGCCAAAGTCGGTTCAAATGCTGTAGTGACCAAAGCTGTTCCTGCTGGTGTGACTGCTGTAGGGAACCCTGCTCGCTATATCTATAAAGATGCCGACAAAAATAAAGATGAAGAACGTCGCCGCGATTATGCACAAAGTATTGGTTTTGCCCCATATGCGACAACTGCTGATCAGTCAGACCCTATTTTAGAGGGTATGCGCGTTTTACTTGATCGCATTCAGCATAATGAAACACGCATGAATAATTTATGTCAGCGTTTATCAGACCTAGATCCTAGTTTCAAAAAAGAAAGCCAAGATGAACAACCTTTTAGTGATGAAGAGCTAAAAATTCTTGAAGAAGTGCGTCGCGAATGTGGTGCACAAAACAAGGCATCAAAAACGTAATATTCTTGATTCATAATGTAACACGCTAACCCTTGCATGTCGGTTTAGCTTTTCCTAGACTTAGCTGTACCAAATCTGACTTTACTAAAATGAACGGAAGATCCTATGAATTTTAAGCCCTTGGCGTATATCATCCTTGCGACCTCAAGTTTAACAGCTTGTACAATGGCCCCCGTAAAACAACAAAAAATTGAGCCATTTGTTTTCAAGGAACCAGAGCTTACTCCTCCTTTTTATGCACTAAATCCTTTTAACTATGATCAACCGCCAGCATTTGAAGTTGCGTTAAAAGACGCTGCGGCACAGCCAGTAACCAAAATGGTGGTTAATCGTCAAGATGACCCAACTAAACAGCTTACTCTCGACGTCAATAAATTAATTGTTCCGACTGTAAATAATTCACAGCGTTCAATGAAATACGCAGTTCTAGCTGGTGAGAATGAAATTGATGTTACGAGCATTGATGACTTCTTACAGTTAGTAGAAGGCAAAGCTCGTCACTACCCACCTCGCTTTACAGATCGCCAAGAACGTAAAGGCTTTGAAAGCAAACTTAAAGAAGTAACACAGCAACTCGATACGCTTGCTGCAAACCCAAATGCATCATTTGATATTTTGCTTCGTGCTTTTAAAGCAAGTGTTCTTGCACGTAATCTTGATTTAGGTACCGTTCATACCACTAGATCTTTAGAATATGCTCAACGTCTTTTAAAAATTAGCCCAGATGACGCAGAAGCAAACTTCTGGTTTGGTTTCGGTTTATCTGAAGGTGGTGGTCAACGTGAAGCTATTCCTTACTTAGATAAAGCCATTAAAGGTAATGTTCAAGAAGCATATCTAGCTTCTGCAAATAACTATATTGCAATGGAACAAAAGAAGAATGCGATCCAGACGCTTAAAAACTATAAAGTGAAATATCCGGATGAATCGGAAATTGCTGATCGTTTAATTCAAGAAATTGAAAAACAAGGTCGTTGGAATGTATGGCAAGTTTTAACTAACCCTGCAATGGCTTCAACTACCCCAAGTGCAACACCTAAAAAATAAACTTAATTAGATAAAAAGGGCTGTTTTGACAGCCCTTTTTTTTATTTGATCATTTGAAAAATATTTTAAAATTTGTATGATCTACCTACCATTGAGCCACTATATTTTGACCATAATGTTTTCAATAAAAAGAAGCAAAATATTATTGACGGTCATGCTACTCGGTTCAATTCTGAGTGGTTGTCAGGTCGTTAATGTTAAACAGCAAGCTTTGAATGTAACTATTGCAAATGAACGCAATAGTATTCTTACACAAGATAAACTCAGCGAAGCAAGTCTGAATGTTTTATCAATGTCTGGTCAGGAAGCTAAAGTCTGCACTGACACACCTGATAACTGTGTAAATCAACTCAAAAAACTTCCTCAGATTTTAGATGAACAGTTTTTATCAGCTGCAAGTGAAATGTATCTGGCAAAAGCAATGGCTTTATCAGATTCTTCGGATTGTAAAATTAGTAGGTTTACTAAACATAAGTCCGAAGCAGAACAAACCAATATTCAAAATAAATATGATGATTGCTTAGATCAACAATTAAATTTACTCGATAAAAGTATTCGTTATAGTTACGCCTATCTATTTTCAACAAAACGTAAGCCTACCGACCGTATTTTTGACAATAGACAAGTTCAGATTCGAGACTTTTACAATCAAGCCATAGCAAAAATGGTGAGTGTCTATGATTTACGCTATCCCAAAAAAGATGTCGTAGAACCTCAAATACATATTGGTAAAAGTGTCTATTCGATTGATTTTGAATTTCACCAGCAACTTGCGGGACAAAAATTAGAAAAGTTAATTTCTAGTTATAATTTAAATTTCTCGGGGTTAAGAACCATTAACCGCCGCGATGGTTTTGGCTCTGAATTTGTAGCGGTTTTTCCTAGTTCAGGAAAAGAAGATATCAATGAATATATTCTAGACCCACTTAAATACAATTATAAAAATGGCGTTAACCCCAATATCCATCATGCACGTTATTTGGCTGCAACTATTGTCGCTGAACCAAAACACGCGACCACTGTTGAAGAAATTATTAATAATTCTGAATTCGTGATTCGCGTTTACGACCCTTATCGCACCGATAATATTAATGTCGCTGGTAAGCAATATCCTCTAGCTGCCAACTTTTCAGCACCTTATGGTCTATGGTTAGCCGAAAATAATTTAGGTGTAGCAGCTTATTTAAGTCTGATTGATCGTGATCAACACTTAACCATGCCGCATCTTTATATGCTTGAGCCATACAACCCCAATAAGAAGATTATTGTGTTAGTTCATGGGCTAGCAAGTAGTCCTGAGGCATGGATTGCTTTGACCAATGATGTTATGGGTGACACGGTTTTAAGAGATAACTATCAAGTTTGGCAAGTTTTTTATTCAACTAACATGCCAATTCTTGAAAGCCGTTTCCAAACTTATGCCCTTCTTAAGCAAGCTTTCGGTTCTTTGAACCCTAGTGACCCTGCGGCACATGATGCTGTTCTTGTGGGCCATAGTATGGGAGGTATTATTAGCCGTTTACTGGTCAGTGATGGTGATATTACCAAGCCGGCTTTAGAGTTGATGACGATTCGTCAGCAAAACCGCTTTAAGAAACATCCAATGGTTACTGAACGATTGCAAATGCATTCAATCAATAATTTTGATCGTGCGATTTTCTTAGCTTCTCCTCATCGAGGTACAGATTATGCAGATCGTTGGTTCACCTTGGCAGCACGTAAAATTATTCGCCTGCCAGGTGCTTTTTTATCGGCTGTAGCGACTTCCCTCACCACTGAAAATTTAGATGTCAAAGATTTCTTGAGTAATATTGATAGCGGCCTTATTCAAAATGGTCCAAGTGATTTGAGTCATCAATCTAAATTTATGGAACTTACGGAAAATATTAATCCTTATAAAGGCTTGGTTTTTCATTCAATTATGGGAAATATCACCAAGAGCGATGATCCAAACGTAATTACAGATGGTATTGTTCCGTATAAAAGTGCTCACTTAGAAGGTGCCAAATCTGAGAAGGTTCTTCCAGGTGGACATTCAATTCAGTTAACGCCGCAAGCCGTTTTAGAACTGCGTCGTATTTTACGAGAACATTTAGTCGAACATGGTTTATATAAACCATAAAAATAAAAAGAGCCAAAGGATAACCTTTGGCTCTTTTGTTTCTGGATCTAAATCTTACTGCCCAGAACGGATGATGTAATCAAACGCAGAGAGTGATGCTTTGGCACCTTCACCTGTGGCAATAATAATTTGCTTGTAAGGCACAGTCGTACAGTCACCTGCAGCAAACACACCTTTGACATTGGTTTCATTGCGGTCATTCACAATGATCTCACCACGGTTGGTTAACTCAACTTCACTGTCTTTTAAGAAGTCAGTGTTTGGCAGTAAACCAATCTGTACAAAGATCCCTGCAAGCTCGACCACATGTTCTTCATCAGTGGTACGGTCTTTATATTTAAGACCTGTCACTTGTGAGCCATCACCTAATACTTCTGTGCTTAAGGCATTCATAATCACGGTTGTATTTGGCAAGCTATGCAGTTTGTTTTGCAAAACTTGGTCAGCACGTAGTTTTGTATCGAACTCAACTAAAGTCACATGCTCAACAATTCCTGCAAGGTCAATTGCAGCTTCAACACCTGAGTTACCACCACCAATCACCGCTACACGTTTGCCTTTAAATAATGGACCATCACAATGTGGGCAGTATGCAACACCACGGGTACGGTATTCTTGTTCACCCGGTACATTCATTTCTCTCCAACGTGCACCTGTTGAAAGGATCACTGTTTTCGATTCAAGTTTTGCACCGTTTTCAAGTTCAACTTCAACCAGACCATTTATCGTTTGGTTTGCACCTG
The DNA here is from genome assembly GCF_037027805.1 of Acinetobacter sp. 161(2023). Lineage (NCBI taxonomy): Bacteria > Pseudomonadati > Pseudomonadota > Gammaproteobacteria > Moraxellales > Moraxellaceae > Acinetobacter > Acinetobacter sp. 161(2023). The sequence goes on from NZ_JAZEYD010000002.1 coordinate 218,137, forward strand.
TGATTTTACTAACACGTTGCAGGTTCATGATATCAACATCGTATTCACGAACGTGTGCTTCCATCTCGGCAGCAAACTTAGGACCTTGAGTCTTTTGCACTGAAGTGAAGTTTTCAATGTCCATGGTATCCATGACCTGACCACCGAAGCGTTCAGCTACGATACCCGTGTTAATGCCCTTACGTGCTGCATAGATTGCTGCTGTTGCACCCGCAGGTCCACCACCAATCACCAATACATCAAAAGCATCTTTGGCATTGAGTGCTGCTGCATCTTTTTCAGCTGAGTTGGTGTCGAGTTTCGCCACAATCTCTTCAAGCGTCATACGACCTTGGCCAATGTGCTCATTGTTCTGGAACACCATCGGTACAGCCATGATTTTGCGTTGTTCAACTTCGTCTTGGAAGAATGAACCATCAATCATGGTTGCTGTTGTGTTCGGGTTATAAATGGCAATCAGGTTAAGCGCCTGTACCACATCCGGACAGTTATGACAGCTTAACGATACAAACACATCGAAGTTGGCTTTGAGGTTTAAACCTTTAATCTGGTTGAGCACTTCATTTGACACTTTAGGGGCATAACCAGACACCTGTAACAGTGCCAAGATCAAAGATGTAAACTCATGGCCCATCGGTAAGCCGGCAAAAAACACACGAGGTTGTTCACCTGCTTTAGCCACACCAAAGCTTGGACGACGTGTATTGTTACCATCAAAACGAGCAGTCACCTTGTCAGAAAGTTCAGCAATTTCGGTAACCAGCTCTTTAATTTGAGCAGCTTTATCTGATTGATCCAAAGCAGCAACTAATTCGATTGGACTTTCTAAACGTTCTAGGTAAGCTTTTAATTGAGTTTTAATGTTTTGATCTAACATCTGTTTTTACTCCAATGCATCCAAATTCTTTCAATAGATGCATAGTACGTTAAAACACAAAATAGGTGAAACAGTATGTTTTTATATATTCAATCGGTTTTTTAGATTTAAATTTTATTTACTTCAATGAAAAAAGCCAACTTGAACTCATCCAGCGCAGGTCGGCAAACTGGTTAAACTAGAGTAAGACCACACCAAATACCGCCCCAGCAATCAAGACATGCAAGGGATGAACCTTTTTAATTAAAGATAATAAAGTTGCAATGACTACCATAATGACAAGTAAAGTATTTATTGCCGCTGCCTCAGAAATAATCCACGCACTGGCAAGCACAGTTCCCACAGTGACAGGTTGTAAAGCAAGCTGTAAAACACGGCGCCATTTCTTATCTTTAAATTTTGACCACCCTCTCATTACAAACACAGTAATAATTGATGAAGGTAAAAATTTAGCTGTAGACGTTACCAGTAGACCTGACAACCCAGCTACATGCCATCCTACCAACGGTACAATCATCATGTTTGGACCGGGAGCTGCTTGAGCCATGGCAAATAATGCACTAAATTCTTGTGCCGTCATCCAGTGATGGATGTCGACTACTTGACGCTGCATTTCAGGCAAAATTGTATTGCCGCCACCAAATGCAATAAGAGACAACTGAGTAAAAATGATCGCTAAAGCAAGTAGAACTGCTCCCATTACACACGTCTCCAAATAATAGATGAATAAATTGCCAACAAAATTAGCATGGTCAAAAGCAAAGAAATTTTTAGAAAAGCAATACTGATAATTGCAGCCACGACAACACACATCGCTATCGGGTTACGTAATAATGGTTTCAACATTTTTAAGCCAGTTGCTACCAGAAGCCCTGCTGCTGCTGCTCCTAACCCTTCAAAAAGATGCTTAACCATTAAATTATTTTGGAACTGCTCATAAACATAATGTAAAAGTACAACAATAACAGTAGGTGCAAGGATCAGACCAATGAGCGAGCTCACTGCACCACGAACACCCCGAAATTCCATGCCAATCGCAACCGAGAGATTAATGATATTGCCCCCTGGTAAGAATTGACACAGACCAAGTAACTCAGTGAATTTTTCAGGACTTAACCATTGTCTCTGCTCTACAATGACTTTTCTTGCTAAAGGTAAAACACCACCAAATCCAATTAAACCTAATGTTAAAAAACCTAAAAATAACTCTGTGCAGGTGGGTACACTCTCCTTCCGCACGGCAATCTCAACATGGTTCATTTTCGTTACTTTTCACTTTATCTGACCAAGATAGAATGATACTTTTGTGATATATCTACAAATGCTTTTATTTTCACTAAGCATACCCTAAAGGTATTTCTATGCTAGATTTACATAAGCTTCATGCCTTTGTAGTAGTGGTTGAAGAAAGAAATATTACGCATGCAGCAAATCGATTGTTTATACAACAGCCGCCTCTAACGCGTTTACTCAAAAAACTAGAAGAAGAACTTGGTACACAATTATTTATTCGCCAGCCTCGAGGAATTGAACCAACTGAGGCTGGTTTAGCCTTATTTAAAGAAGCACAGCTTTTATTAGAGCATGCCAGACATATTCCCCAACTCGTCCAAGATGTTAGCCAAGGTAAAACTGGTCAACTCAATATTGGTTTTACAAGTTCTGCGGGCTTACATCCGCTTATTTCACTCGTATTGCGCTCATATCGAGAAATGTACCCAGCTGTACAGACTAAACTTGAAGAAGCAGGCAGCCAAAAGCAATTAGATTGGTTAATTTCGGAAAAGCTTGATATTGCTTTTTTAAGAGCGCCGATTAGTCGTGATATTGGTTTGAAACATCTGCATATATTAGATGAGTCAATGGTAGTGGCATTGCCCATAGGCCATCCACTTACAAAAAGAGAGAAAATTAGTTTAGTTGACTTATCTGATGAGAATTTTGTTTTATATCGTCGTTCTTCAGGACAAGGCTTATATGACAATATTTTATATAGTTGCTACCAAGCAGGCTTTAGTCCGCGCATTGTTCAGGAAGCACCTCGACCTACCGCTACATTAAATTTAGTCGCTGCTGGAATTGGTATAACGATTGTGCCAGCCTCAATGCATAACTTTTGGGAACATGGAATTGTATATCGGGAATTTGATGATTCAATAAAACTGAATGCGCCTATTTACTTGATTACACGAGAAAATGAAAACTCGGCTAAAGTTTCAAACTTTATTGAACTTATGCAAAAACTTTTGCCCACAATCACCTGAGTGTAAAAACTAAGCAATAAAAAGTGCTCCAAATGAAGCACTTTTTCATGAAACTGTTTATTTTTGATTTACTCGTTTTGACAGCTCTTCTGCCGATTCTTTGCGCTCAGAATAGCGATCTGTCAAATATTCTTTTTGCCCACGCGTTAATAATGTGAACTTATACAGTTCCTCCATCACATCAACAATTCGATCATAGTAAGAAGAGGGTTTCATGCTGCCATCTTCCTCAAACTCCAAAAATGCTTTTGCGACAGATGACTGATTTGGGATGGTAATCATACGCATCCAACGACCTAAAATACGCATTTGATTGACTGCATTAAAAGATTGCGAACCACCACTGACTTGCATGACTGCTAGGGTTTTACCCTGAGTTGCACGGATTGCTCCAACTGCTAAAGGAATCCAGTCAATTTGAGCTTTTAAAATTGAACTCATCGCACCATGACGTTCAGGCGAGCACCACACCATGCCTTCTGCCCAAGCTAATAGTGTATGTAATTCTTGGACTTTAGGATGATCTGTTCCTGCATCCTCAGGCAAAGGTAAACCTTTAGGATGAAAAAGTTTGACCTCCGCACCTAAATATTCAAGAATTCGTCCAGCCGTCAACACAGCAAAACGGCTATAAGAACGTTCACGATTAGAACCATATAGCAATAGAATGCGTGGTGGATGTTCAAGTTGCTGTGCTTGCACTTGTTCAAAGGTAGGCTTATCTAAAAGATTTAATGCCACATTGGATAAATCATTGTTAAGACTGTTCATGTGAGAAATACTTTTTCTTGAGCCAAAGAGAAACTGAAACGAGTGAAATTAAAACCGGAACTTCAACCAATGGTCCTATCACTGTGGTAAATGCTACAGGTGACGCTAAACCAAATGTTGCAATAGCAACGGCTAACGCGAGCTCAAAGTTGTTACCCGCAGCGGTAAAGGAAATGGCAGTGGTACGTGAGTAGTTATTCCCCATACGTTTACTCATAAAGAAGCTAATGAAGAACATCACCACAAAGTAAATCGTCAGTGGAATCGCAATTCGCAGTACATCTAGAGGTAGGCTCACCACATCGCCACCTTTTAAGCTGAACATCGCCACAATGGTAAAAAGCAATGCAATCAAACTAATCGGACTGATTTTTGGCAAGAATTTAGTTTGATACCAATCTAATCCTTTTGCTTTCACTAAAATGAGTCGCGTGAGGAAACCCATTAAAAATGGAATACCTAAATACACCAATACAGCATGGGTAATGGTCCAAAAATTCACATCAATGACTTGCCCCGCCACACCAAAATATGGCGGCAAGAAAGTTAAGAAAAGCCATGCATAAGTACTAAAGAATAAAATTTGGAAAATACTGTTAAAAGCAACTAAAGCAGCAACATATTGGTTATCCCCACAGGCCAAACCATTCCAGACCAATACCATTGCAATACAACGTGCCAAGCCAATCAAAATAAGGCCTGTCATATATTCTGGATAGTTATGCAGAAAAATAATCGCTAAAACAAACATCAAAATTGGTGCAATTAACCAGTTTTGTACTAAAGACAAAGCCAACGTTTTTTTATCTTTAAATACTTCCGGTAAAGCTGCGTAATCTACCTTTGCCAAAGGTGGATACATCATCAAAATTAAGCCGATTGCGATCGGGATATTAACGTTATCTACACTTAATTCATTCAAAGACACAGATGCCTGAGGAAAGAAAACTCCAATGGCTAAACCTAAAGCCATTGCAATGAAAATCCATAGCGTCAGGTTTCGATCTAAAAATGAAAGCCCTTGTCTGGTCATGTTCTACTCGAAGAAAGAATTGATTAATTTTGTTCAATACACAAATGATTGATACACCTATGCTAGAAATCCGAATTTTTAAGATAGAAATATAGGAAGATTAATCGCAGCACGTTGTCGTGATGAAAGGCTGATCTTGTTGTTTTACTCCTGTCTCACTCTCGTCATTTTCTATCACCTTTAAAATATCTAAAGCCCATACAGGTAAATCAGGATTTAAACTGTAATAGACCCACTGACCTTTTCTTTCATCCAGTAATACGCCATGAGTTCTTAATAAGGCCAAGTGTCGAGAAATTTTGGGTTGGCTCAACTCAAGCTGCTCTGTTAGCTCACAAACACAAATATTTTGTTTATTTAGAACTAATTTAAGAATATTTAACCGAGTTTGGTCAGATAGACATTTAAAGAAATCGACGTGGTTGATCATATCTACAACATAATATATTCGTTATTGCAAATATACGGATATCCATATATAAATGCAATATCTTAATTCGACCCTGAATTTACCATGACTGAGCTAGTGAAGATTTATCATAACCCTGCTTGCGGAACCTCACGCAATACATTAGCGCTTATTCGTCATGCTGGGATTGAACCCAGTATTATTGAATATTTAAAAACACCACCGAGTAAAGATGAATTGATTCAACTCATTAAGGATTCAAACTTAACTGTACGTGAAGCCATTCGTAAAAATGTTGATCCATATAAAGATTTAGAGATAGAACAAGACAACTGGACCGATGAGCAGTTAATTGATTTTATGGTGGAGTATCCAATTTTAATTAATCGCCCATTTGTGGTTACACTAAAAGGCACACGACTTTGCCGCCCTTCTGAAGTCGTGCTCGACATTTTAGATGCAAAAAACTTAGGCTATTTTGCAAAAGAAGATGGCGAAGTAATCATTGATGAACAAGGCCGTCGTATAAAGTAATTGAAGATATTTATTAATATAAAAAGCTAAATGGCATTGAACCATTTAGCTTTTTTTGAATGAAACGGATTAAAAATAGGATTTGATAAAAGGAAGCAGTTGCTCTCCAATTACCATGCCTAATAAACCGACTAATGCAACAAGAGGTGGAGCTGGTGACTTAACATTTAAAACGTAATATAAGACACCAACGAGCAACCCTACAGCCAAAGATAACAAGTACATTTTCATCGTACATACCTTAGGGAAGCAAGCCATTTAATGAGGCAGGTTCCCATACTGTTTTATTTAAAATGCAAAACAAGAACACCCAAGTGCACCCCAGAATGATTTTTTATCCTTATCATTTACAGGAACGTCAAGCATCCAAGAGTGGCTATGCCCATGCATGCCACAACTGCTAGCACATTCACACAATGCACTTTGTGACTGTAATGATTGATTCGAAGGCGCATTACGATTTTCAGATAAACGCCACTGACCACCAAAGCGTTTTACCGGCGACCATGTTGGAGATGCTGGCGGCAACGGCGGATCGTCTTGCTTAAACTCAGCCCCTGCATATACCACTTTTCCACCTAAAACAGTGAGTACAGACTCAATCCACTGGATATCTTCTGCTTCAATTTTGAAGTAGTCATCAGACAACACGACCAAGTCAGCAAGTTCCCCGGTTGTGAGTGAACCTTTGACATCTTTTTCACCTGAGAACCAAGCCGAACCTTTAGTCCAGAGTTTGAGTGCAGTCTGACGGTCTAATAGATTTTTTTCATCATAGAGTGGCAAACCACCGACTGTTTTACCCGTACTTAGCCAGTATAAACATACCCAAGGGTTATAGGATGCAACTCGAGTCGCATCTGTCCCCGCACCGACAGGAACACCAAGTTCTAACATTTTCTTAACTGGTGGCGTTGCCTGAGCGGCTTCGGCACCATAACGTTTTACGAAAATCTCACCTTGATATGCCATACGGTGCTGAATGGCGATACCACCACCCAACGCACCAATACGTTCAATATTACGCTCAGATACGGTTTCGGCGTGATCAATAATAAATCGAGTTGCGAATGGCTGTTTTGAATTGACGCGCTCAAATACATTGAGCAAACGATTAATGCTTTCATCGTAAGTTGCATGAATACGGAATGGCCATTTCTTTTCAGCCAAGTGTTCTACGATGGCTTCGAGTTCACCTTCCATTTTTTCTGGTAAATCTGGACGTGGTTCATAGAAATCTTCGAAGTCACCCGCTGACCAAGTCAGGTTCTCACCTGCTCCATTCATTCTAAATAACTCATCACCATCACCCGGAAATGTCATTTCTGTCCAACGGCGATAGTCATCAAGCTCTTGGCCTGCCTTCTGAGCAAATAGATTATAAGCAATTCGCACTGTCATTTGATTTTGATCGTGTAATTGCTTAATCACATCATAATCTTCAGGGTAGTTTTGACCGCCACCGCCTGCATCAATTGCTGAAGTAATGCCTAATCGGTTCAACTCACGCATGAAATGACGAGTTGAATTGACTTGATCTTCAACTGGCAATTTCGGCGCTTTACCTAAGGTCGAATATAAAATCATAGCGGATGGCGTTGCGAGCAATAGACCAGTTGGTTCACCCTTTTCATCTCTTACAATCTTACCACCCGGTGGATCCGGTGTATCTTTGTTAAAGCCTAATACATCAAGCGCAGCTCGATTCAACAAGGCACTGGCATATAAACGTAAAACAAAGACTGGAGTATCTGGCGCAGCTTTATTAATTTCTTCTAAAGTCGGTAAACGCTTTTCAGCAAACTGGAACTCAGTCCAACCACCTACTACACGGACCCATTGTGGAGCTGGCGTATTATCTGCTTGCTCTTTAAGTAAGCGTAGTGCGTCTGCAACGGATGGTACACCTTCCCAGCGCAGTTCCATATTGTAATTTAAGCCACCACGAATAATATGCAGATGACTGTCATTTAGACCCGGTATAACGCGACGACCATTTAAGTCTACGACTTTGCTTGTAGGTGTTGCGAGCTTCATAACCTCATCATTTGTACCCGTACGTACGACTTTACCATCTGCAATCGCAATTGCTTGGACTTCGGGATTCTGAGGATCTAGTGTTGTGATTTTACCGTTTATGAGTATGAGGTTTATTTCGGTCATTCTGAACTCCATTCTTGTGAATTATCGTTCTAAAAAATAAAGGTATAGCAACATATATATTTCATTATTCTTTTTGATTTTACACGACGGAGTCTGACCGTTTTACATCCAATAAGGGTAGTTAATTCTGTTACTTTTCTTTCGGGAAAAGTAACCAAAATCTGAGCTGCCCTTAAGGCAGCGCAAGATCTGCAAAACTCGTTCAATTACAATCTTTTCAGATTTTGTCCCGCCTCGAACAGTTGCAGATGGCTTTTCCACTTATCAAATATAGTCAAAAATCGAATAAATCAACTTAAATATTGAATACTAGACATGCCTTTACCTAAATCAGTACTGTTTTATTTTGCAGGAACTGGTGCAAGTACTTCGTGTTTTGATGCGGTACGTTCAGGCGCCTTATGTACCATCGTATAGGCATAATCAACGCCCATACCGTAAGCACCAGAGTGTTCACGTACAATTGCCATCACTTGATCGTACGTATCACGATGTGCCCAATCACGTTGCCATTCGAGTAAGACTTGCTGCCAAGTTACTGGAATAACACCCGCTTGAATCATGCGCTGCATAGAATAATCGTGTGCTTCTTTCGATGTACCACCAGAAGCATCTGCAACCATATAAATTTCATAATCGCCTTCCAGCATAGCACCGAAAGCAAAAGTGTTATTGCACACTTCAGTCCACAAACCTGAAACAATCACTTTTTTACGATTATTTTTTGCAAGCGAATCACGTACTTTTTGGTCATCCCATGAATTCATTGAAGTACGTTCTAGTAATGGAGCATCTGGAAATACATCTAAAAGTTCCGGATAGGTATGTCCAGAGAAGCTTTCTGTCTCAACTGTCGTAATCGTGACAGGAATATTGAATGTTTTAGCTGCTTTTGCTAACCCTACAGTATTATTTTTTAATACTTGGCGATCTATTGACTGTACCCCAAAAGCCATTTGTGGCTGATGATCAATAAAAATAACCTGACAATTGGTTGGTGATAATTGTTCTAAAAGTGATTTATTCATGAATAACTCCGTTATTACTGATAAGTTTTGTGTTTAAGTAAATAATCTAATGTTTATTATCAAAACAGATAAAAATGTAAAAAAATAGACAGTAAATCAGCTCGAATCTGTATGCTGTACGAATACAATAAAATCAATGATTGCTTTTTAATTTTTATAGTTTAATCATTGATATATATTTTTTTAACTTTTGCTTATCCATGGATCGATTAGACTGTATTTCCACTTTTGTAAGTGTCGTAGAACATGGGAATTTTAGTAGCGCAGCCAGAGCACTCGATATTTCTCGTGACTTAGTGGCCAAACGTGTTTGCTACCTCGAAAATGACCTGAAAACCACTCTGTTAACCAGAACCACAAGACAGATGAACCTCACCTCTTGTGGAGAAAAGTTTTATCAGCATAGTAAAGTCATTTTAAGTGAGTTTGAATGGGCTGCCTACGAAATTAGCTATAATCAGCAGTACCCAGAAGGTGAACTCAAGCTCAATACACCCATGTCTTTTAGCAATATTTTTCTTCAAAATATAATTTCAGACTTTATTGAAAAATATCCCAGCATCAAAATTGATTTATTCATGACTGATCAACTACTAGACATGAATAATAATAAATTTGATTTAACCATTCGCGTAGATGGCTCTCCTCCAAACTTAGCAAATAGTAAAATATTAAATACCTATCAGCGCTATCTATATGCGACACCTGAGTATTTTAATCAGCATGGATTACCAGACTCATTAGAAGAACTTAAAGAACATAGATTTCTGATTTACTATCAAGATAGTCGACATAAAAAATTGATTTTTCAAAAAGATCAGAAAGAAGTCTCTTTCAATTGCTTCCCAGTCATGACCTGTAATAATGGTGAATTATTATTAGATATGTGCTTGAAAGATCACGGTATCGTCTTTCTTCCAGAGTTTATTGCAGAGCCTTACTACAAAGAAGGTAAATTACAGAAATGTTTGGAGGACTACACCAGTCAGCCACTTCACTTATATGTGACATGGCCAAACCGTAAAATTTTGTCGAAGAAGGTAAAACTGTTTATTGATTTTTTAACGCATCAAATTGTGCCCGTAAAATAAGTGATCTGGGCCTTTTCGATAAGAATTGGCCCAGTACTTTTAGTTGGTTTGAGTCGTTTTAATCTTCTTTTTTAAATAAACTATGCTCGACTTAAACTTCAGCTAACTCTGGCTGTTGTTCATTTTTATAAAATGGCACATCACCGTTAATGGTTGCACGGTGCATGATGCGATGAGCATCGCCATAATCAAATAATGCTTTATGTTGCGTACAACGGTTATCCCAAATCGCGATATCACCATCTTGCCACTTCCAACGCAAATGAAATTGCTCTTGGGTCGCATGTTCAAACAAGAAATCAAGTAATTGCTCACTTTCTTGTTCAGATAACTCATTAATGCGAGTGGTAAAGCCCTCACTTACAAACAACAAAGGCTCACCTGTAACCGGATGGGTACGCACCACTGGGTGAACCACTGGTGGGTTACGCTTAAATGTTTGTAAAAGCTTTTCACGTTCTTCTTCGTTATGAGCAAAACGTTCAAGCGGAAAAGACTTACGAATATCATGGGTTGCCGTTAAGCCACGTAGTTTTTGCTGTAACTCAAGCGGAAGCCCTTTAAAAGCCGCTGTATTACTCGACCACAACGTGTCACCGCCTACAGGTGGAATTTTAATGGCTTGCAACACACAACCTAAAGGTGGATTTTTACTAAAAGTCACATCTGTGTGCCAAAGTTCATTGTCACGCAAATCTTGTTTCCAACTATCGAGCACCATCAATTCAGGTACATCTTCAATTGACGGATAAATCGGGTGCACATGTAAACTGCCAAAACTACGTGCCAAGTCTGCTTGTGCTTGCGGTGCTAATTGTTGCTTTCGAAAAAAAATAACCTGATGATCAAGCAAAGCCTGCTGGATTTGTTGCGTTGTCTGTTCATTTAACGCATTCAAATCAATATCGTGAATAATTGCGCCAATGGTAGGCTTGATCACTTCAATATTTAAGTTTGCTACTACTGTATTCATCTTCTTTACTACAACTGCTGACCATACCAAGGAGAAAACTGTTTTTGTAACCAACGTAAAAACAGCTCAAAACTAACTGCGACAATCGCAATTACAATAATGCCCAGAATCACCGTATCGGTAATTAAGAACTGTGCTGCCGATTGCACCATAAAACCAATACCACGGTCCGCTGCAACCAACTCTGCTGCAACTAATGTTGACCAGCCTACCCCGAGACCAATACGAATACCGGTAATAATATGAGGTAACGCCGTCGGTAAAATGACATGCCAAAATACTTGTGCCTGACTTGCTCCTAGCGACAATGCCGCACGTTCACGATTAAGCTGATGGCTTAACACACCATGTGCACTACTAATGATGACCGGCGCCAAAATCGAGAAGAAAATCAAAAGTACTTTTGTGGTTTCGCCAATACCGAACCAAATGACGAGTAAGGGTAAATAAGCTAACGGCGGAATTGGACGTAATAATTCAACCAAAGGATCTAGAACAGCGCGAACCCATTTGTTCAGGCCCATCCATAAGCCCAGTGGTACACCAATCACCACGGCAGCAATCAAGGCTAAAAACACACGAGAGATACTGGCTGCTAAGTGTTGCCACAAAGTTGCCTTCATAAAGCCTTCTTGGCTGACCGTTATAAATTTTTGCCATACTGCCTGTGGGCTAGGTAAAAACAGTTCAGGTACGACATGCAAAGCAGTAATGAGAAACCAGAATGCAACCACACTTCCCACACTAATTATGCTGACCGCCAAAGTGCGATGCTTCTCAAAAAATGACGATAGAAATGAAGCATTTTCTGTTTGCACATCTGGCTTAAGTTTTAACCCTGCTTTGTCATATTCATAGACGTTATCTTTAGTACTCATGTGGTTAACGCCTCCTTACCGCTTTGTTTTTGTGCCCTTAAACTTTCAAACAGCTGTTCTCTTAGCTGAATAAATTGAGGGTCAGATTTAATTGAGCGAATAGACTCGCCCTGACGATATCGATTAGCAAAATCGAGATGTAGAGTTTCTACAATTTTGCCCGGATGTGCTGTCATCAGTACTAACTGATTGCTGAGCAATAATGCTTCTTCAATGTCATGAGTAATTAAAAAGAAGCTTTTATTTTGTTGAATCCATAAATCGAGCACTAACTGCTGCATGTTTTCACGCGTAAAAGCATCTAATGCAGCAAAAGGTTCATCTAATAAAATAAACGGCGCGTGACTAATCAAAGCTCTGGCAATACCAACACGTTGTTTCATACCACCAGAAAGTTCCCAAATATTGGCTTTTTCAACGTGGCTTAAACCTACAATTTTCAAAATTGCGTTCACTTGTGCTTCGATATCCGCGCGCTTTAAACCTTTTAACTGCAAAGCGAAGCCAACATTATCTGCAACATTCAACCAAGGAAGTAATGCATGATCCTGAAACACGACAGCGCGGGTTACATCTGGTCCATTTACCACTTCATGATTTACAAGCACATCACCTGAACTCGGCTTTTGAAACCCTGCCAAGATATTAAGCAAAGTTGTTTTGCCACAACCTGACTCGCCCAAAATGACGGTTAAAGAACCTTCTTCAATCGTTAGGTTAATGTCTTGTAAAACTGGCTTTTGCTGTTTAGGAAAAGTCAGATGAATATGTTTGGCTTCTAGTACACTCATGACAACTCCTTAAGGCTGCAAAAATGAAGAATTCACATTGCCTTTATAATCGGCTTTCAGTTGATCGACTTTGCCCTGACCTTTTAAGAACTTCGCTGTATCAAAAATATTTTGCGCAAATTCACCATCTAAAGTTTGTTTTTGCTGAGCATGGTCAAGGTAGATGTTTCCACTTAATAAAAGTGGGATATCTTTTGGATCAGAACCAGTGAGCTGCGCAATTTTTTGCACGTTATCGGCATCTTTAACGTAAGCGGCTGGATCTTGATTATATTTTTCAAGCTGCTCCAGTGTGGTTTTAACAAAAGATTTTAGGAAATCAGGATTTTTCTCTGCAAAGTCTTTACGCACAACCCATAAGTCGTAGGTTGGAGCGCCCCATTCGCCGACTTGTTTTGAGTCGGTTAAAACCGTGCCAGATGCTTTAGCTTTACTTAAAGCTGGTTCCCATACATAGGCAGCATCGATATCACCACGCTCCCAAGCAGCTGAAATTTCAGGTGGACGCAAGTTAATAATTTTTACTTTGTCTTCTGGAATATTCCAATGTTTAAGCGCAGACAAAAGACTGTAATGCGTGGTTGAAACAAACGGTACAGCAATGGTTTTGCCAATTAAATCTTGAGGAGTTTTAATGCCTGATTTATTACTTACCACTAATGCTTCAGATCCACCAAGTTTTGATGTAATTAAGAAGACTTCGATCGGTAAATCACGGCTTGCCGCAGCAGCAAGTGGACTTGAGCCAATATTGCCAAGTACGACATCGCCTGAAGCAAGTGCATTGACAACATCTGAACCTGCATCAAATTTTTTCCATTGAATGTTACGTTGGCTATGTTTTTCATATTCTCCATTGGCCTGCGCAACTTTGCTTGGGTCCACCCCTGTTTGGTAGGCAATGATGACAGGTTTGCTGTCGCTAACTGAAGCACTTGTATTATTGTCTTTTTTATTTTGCCATACGATAAATGCAACAATTGCTACAACCACAATTGCCGTGATAATCAACGGTTTGGTCTTTGTGCTCATAATTTCATGATCTTTCAATAATATAAGCTCATGGTATGCAGCTGGCTTTATAATGAAAAATAAAAAAATATGAGTTGCTTATCTATTTTTGATAAATAACTTTTTCATATAAGTTTTTATCTTTTGGTAAAAAGCAAATATCAACCAAACTTACAGATTAGCCATAAAATTAAAATACTTATATATCAATAATTAAAAAGGATATTCAAAAAACACATGATAAGAAAAACCTGACACACCTACTCTAATTATTTTATCCTACTCATTTCGTCATTTTTATTTTTTGCTTATTGCATCCAGAGTTTTGCATCTAATTAATTTTCTTTCTTTTATATAAAGTTCAGATTTTATTATCTTTTTATCTTAAAACCTCTGCAAATATTGAGATTTGGGCAAATCTTTTTCTGGTTTATACATGACGCAAATTTAATTTTTATTTTTAAGAGGAGAAAAATTCTTTTGTTTAAACATTCTCAAATTTTGAAAAAAACATTAATTACAACGTCTTTAATTACATTTAGCCTTTCAAGTCATGCAGCGCTTATCTTTGGCAATGCTGAAGAAGGTGAACTTAAAGTAAGTGGTACTGTTCGGGCTAAATATATTTATGATTTTGACTCTGATCCCACTACCAGTAAATTTTCCTTTAATGACGCCGTATTATGGCTGGACTACAACTCTCCGAAATGGATTGGTCGTTTAGATTATCGGGTTTATGAATATTATGGGCGTTTAGGCGATGCCAATTGGCTTACAGATGCATGGATGGGTTATAAAATTAATGACAACAGTAAAATTATTGCTGGCTTAAACCCCGTTCCTTTTGGCTTGGGTCGCTTTTGGGGAAATACTTATTATTTAGGCATTGCCAATAGTGCAGGTTGGGAAGATGTACATAACCTTGGGGTGAAATATGATTTCAATGATGGAATCAATGAAGCACAACTCGCCTTTTATCCTACCGATGGTGGCACCTATAGAGGTAAAAGCAAAGACTCGAGTCGATTTAGTATCAACCCTGTCAATGCGGATGACTCAGTACCACAAGGCACCAATACTAAAGAAAAGAACTCCATTGTTGTTCGCGGTGCTCATACGTTTAAAAATGTCTTAGGCCAAGAAAATTTTTCTACCCAACTGGGCGCCTCTGCATGGTACTCCACCATTGAAAATAAACGTTCAGCGCAAGATGGCGATCGCCAAGTCTATTCAGTTTTTAGCAATACCAATTATAACCAATGGAATTTACAGCTTTTGGCTGGTTACCAAGACATTGATAATGCCGACACCCAATATAAAGATCACCTGACTTTGGGCGGTTTCGATTATTCATTTAACTCTGCAACCAAAGGTCAGATTTACTCAGCAGAACTGAGCTATTTATTTCCTCAGCAGTTTGGCCCAATTACCTCTGTTCGTCCTTACCTAAACTATAGTTCTTATCGAAAAGAGCAAGATGGGTTTAAAGATTCAACTCGTTTTATTCCCGGCATTGCCTTTAACTATCAAAAATTGACCGTACAAGCCGAGTTGCTGGTGGGTAAACACGATCCATATCTAGGAGATAGTGAAGGCCTTGCGGCTGGCGGAAGCAATGATAAATGGAATAAAAAAGCGTTTGTAATTTTTGCTTATTACTTCTAACTCTTAAAATAAAGGCCAACAGATGTTGGCCTTTATTTATCTAGATATCTATTTTTACTCTAGTCGATTACTGGTGAATTATTGAGAGGAAGTTCTGTTTTATCTTCATCGATAACATCGACATCTTGGGCGGTAGGCTCAAACTTAATCAGTAGTCCAATCACAATTAAAGGAATAAACGCAAAGATAGAAATAATCAGGTAAACATCGGTTTTATATCCCGCCATCCAGATCGGTAAAACAAACAAAGCGATTGCTTGAGCAACACCCGTTACTGCACGGTTAAAGCCGACACCAACGCCACGAATCGAAGCAGGATAAGCCATGGTTGGATAAACCATCATTTGTGCCCCAGGCCCAAAGCCTTCAGCAAAAAGCCACAAACCGAGCATGCCAATTGCGGTGTAGAGTAAAAAGCTATTCCCGGGTTCACCAATGAATGCTAAGGCAATGAGGGCTATAAACTGGAGTAAAAAGCCTGTAAGCAACACATGACGAGATTTAAATCTGCTGGCAACAAATACCCCTAACAGCCCACCCGTAAATGCAAATAGCAAATTGAGTCCGAGTGTTGTAGTAATGGTCGTCAAGACATCGGTATGAAAGAAACGCGTTAAAATAGAAGGTAAAAAGAAGGCAATGGTCGTGTACTGAAATGCTACCGAAATGTGAATCACAATTGCCACAATAGTTCTTGGCAAATAGGTTTTATTAAATAAAACTGCAAAACCCTCACGCTTTTTCTTTTCAGCAGTTCTCTCTACTTTTTCGACTGTTGCAACGGCATTAATTGCATAGGATTCTTGTAGAACTTTAGCTGCACCTTTTAAATCGCCTTGGTTTGCAAGCCAGATTGGTGATTCAGTTAAATATTTACCGCGAATAAAAATAATGAGTAACGCTGGCACTGCTCCAAAAATTAAAGATGCTCGCCATAACCAGTTGCTATGCTCAGGCGGTAAAAGAAAGTAAAGCGCCAGAACTAGACCAAAACACACCGAAGAAGCGGCATACCACATTGGGCACCATGCAGCTAAACGAGCCGCCTTGTTGCTACTACCGTTAAATTTGGAAAACTCAGATAAGTAAGACATTGCCACAGGCAGATCAATACCCACACTAATCCCCATAATAAATCTGGCTAAAATTAAAACCCATACATTCGGTGCAAAGCCTGCGACAATTGCCGCAATGACAAAGAGCACCATGTCCGCCATGAAGACCCGATAACGGCCGATTTTATCTGTCAGCCAACCACCAATCAGGTTACCAACAATGGTTCCGCAGACAATTGCTGAAGCCACCACACCAGTCATCACAGGGCTTAAAGAAAACTCTGAGATAACTTGCTCAATACCAAAGGAAAGCGTTGTTAAATCATAGGCATCAATAAACACCCCAATCAGTGCCAACCAAATAACTTTATTAGATTTACCCTTCCCTGCAAATTTGGAAATTAATTGTGAAACATCATCGGGAGATTTAATTTCATAACGATGGTTATGATCGAGTTCTTGTGTGCTCACTTAATAATTCCTGAATTTTAATAACAGAAACAAAATAATGATTATTCACATCATATAAAAACAAATTAATCTGATGTTTTAATCTAAATTATAGATTTATCTTTTCATTATTAACTCAGCAGTAAAACCGATATAAAAAAGACAAAATAAAAGCTGGTATTTAACCAGCTATTTATTTAAAGGCTTTCCAAAATACTAACTCGCCTCAGCAAGTTTTAATTCTTTTAGATTACGATATTTTGCACCACGGTGATTTTCAGGCAAATATGGACCAGCGCCAAATAATTTCTCTCTTAATGTTCCTTGTGCATATGAGGTTTGATATACCCCTCTTTTTTGCAACTCTGGCACAATAAACTCAACCACATCCGCAAAGGTTTGATGAGCCAAAATATAGGCAAGGTTAAAGCCATCAATATCGGTATCTTCAACCCATTGCTGTAGAGCATCTGAAACGGTTTCTGCCGAACCCACTAACACAGGTCCATTACCACCTAAGCTGTTCCAATTTGCAATTTCTTCAATGGTCCAAACACGCTCTGGATCTGCATTTACATAAGAATCTAATAAAGATTGAATCGCGTTGGTTTGAATGTATTCAACGTTGTCCGTTGGTTGATATTGTGAAAAATCGACACCAGACCAGCCAGACAGCAATGTTAACGCCCCATCATAGCTTCCATAACTTTGATATTCTTTAAACTTAGCCTGAGCTTTTGCATCGGTTTCATCAGTTACAATCGACAAAAGTGCATAAATTTTGACAGAGTACGGGTCGCGGCCTTCTTGAGCCAATTTTTGGCGAATGCCTTGCACAACTTTTTTAGTGGCAATTTTAGACGGTGCTGCAATAAATACACATTCGGCATTTTGACTGGCAAACTTCTGTCCGCGTGAGGATGCTCCCGCTTGGTAAAGTACTGGTGTTCGCTGCGGTGATGGCTCACAAATATGGATGCCCGGTACAGTAAAGTATTTACCCTCGTGTTGAATTGGATGCACTTTTTTATGGTCAGCAAAGACACCACTTTCACGGTCACGCAGGACCGAACCTTCTTCCCAAGAACCTTCCCAAAGTTTATAAAGGACTTCTAAATATTCATCAGCAATATCATAACGATTGTCATGATTGACCTGAGTTTTTAGGCCCAAGTTTTTTGAACCACTTTCCAAATAAGAAGTCACAATATTCCATCCAACTCGCCCTTTGGTTAAATGGTCTAGCGTGCTAATACGTCTAGCAAAAGGATAAGGATGCTCAAAGGAAATAGAAGTCGTTACACCAAAGCCTAAGTGCTTTGTGACTGCCGCCATAGCAGGCACAATCTGTAGCGGATCATTGACTGGAACTTGTACCGCACCTGTTAAAGCATGTTCAGCACTTTGATGATAAACGTCATAAATACCAAGCACATCTGCAATAAAAATACCGTCAAAAAAACCACGTTCCAAAATTTGTGCTAAATCTGTCCAATATTCTAAATCTTTATATTCAACAGATCGATCTTGTGGATGTCGCCATAATCCAGGAGATTGGTGAGCAATACAATTCATTTCAAAAGCATTAAAACTAATTTTCTTAGTCATAAAATATCAACCAGCATTTTAATTATTTTCATACTAAAGCAATTTTCACATCTTCTTTATAATATAAACCCCAAACAAAATATGATTTTATTCTAATAGTTTTTTATAATTTATTTAAAAAATTAAAAATAATATTAAGCTGCCAAAATAACAGCTTAATATCTAAGATCAAAAATTATTGTTTAGCAACTTCACCAATTCGCCATTGATAAGGTGGTAATGTACCGTTCACACTAAAATCCCCTACAATTCGATTCTTAAATACTCTCGGGTTGTGTGAAGATAAAGTTCGTACATTACGCCAGTATCGATCTAGGCCTAAATCTTTGTCGGTTGCAGAAGCACCTAAAGCGTCAAATAAAATTGTAGAAGCATTTAAAATTAAATCGGTAATGACTGTTTGAGACTGCGCACTTTCAAGCTCGGCAAGTGCATTTTGCTCTTCTTCAAGCTGCTCATTATTTTGAAATGCTGCCAAATAAGCACGTTGTATGCTTTGTGCCACTTTTTCAACAATAGCCCCTGCACTGTAAGCAGCTCCACGGATTTGCCCCACCACTTGTAAAATTTGCGGATCCTGTTTTACAAATTGGGCATTTGCATGCGTGTAGTTTCGGGTACGTTTTGCGACAGCTTGAGAAACATCATAGGTTGCAGCACGCCCTAAACCAGTAATGATTGCCAGTTGGACCAATTGATAATAAGCAGCTGAATATTTAAAGCGGTCATCATCAGGTAAGATTTCAGTTTCATCGACCAATACGTCATGGAAATATGCCGTACCACTTGCGGTGAGTTGCTGACCAAAGCCATTCCAGTCATCTACAATTTCAACGCCTTCATCTTCACGGCGGACAACGACCGAGCCAGATTCACCTTTTAAATCTGTTACACCAACGTCAACCCAGTCTGCATATAGACTGCCTGTGGTGTAATATTTTTGACCTTTAACGCGAATTTTTCCGTCACTATCTCGATACAAATGAGTTTCGAACTGATCAATTGACTCTTTCCCGCCTTCAGACCATGCACTACCCACCGTTTCACCATTGGCAATTCGGCTAAGCCAACGCTGTTGAAATGCTTTATCTTTACTTACCAAGACATCTTCAGTGAAACCAAAATGCACACGCAAAGCTTGCGGTAAGTTTGAGTCAGCTTCTGCAAGTTCAATGAGCAATGCAAATAATTCAGGAATAGTTGCATCAAAGCCCCCATGAGCTTTGGGAAGTCGTAAACGCGTAAAACCAATATCTTTGAGCCACTGAAGTTGTTCATAAGGCAAAATGTGCTGTTGCTCACGGATTAAAGCCCCTTCTTTAATACGGGCAAAAGTTGGTCTGAAATTTTTTGCCAATTCATCATAACGTTCTGAAGGCCCTTCACCCCACACGCGAGAAATAATTGAAGCCTGACTAAGTGCAGCATGCGTTAGTGAACCGAGATGATGCTCAAAATTTAAATTTGTCATTTATGTAAAACCAATATTGCTTTGCTTTTACCATAAAATATTTATTTCACATGAAAACGATTATTTTTTTATAACTGTATTCATTCTTTATATAACGCAAAGCAAAAGCTTACAGCACTAAGCTAGCGCTTTCTTGTTAAGACTATGCTGACTTTGCAATAAGGTTTGCATATATTCTGAATAGACAGATAATTTTTCGAAAATATGCTCTGAATAGAACATATCATCAATTAAATGCGTCATTTGAGGCGTCGTGAAGGTGTCACATAACCCGACAAGCTCTGCATTCATTTGAGCAAATTTCGTGCATAATTTTACATAAGTGTCATCTTTATTTTTAAATAATAATTTACGCATTTCCAATTCATTTATATCTTTTAAATCATCACTTTTTTGGGGGTTAATCCAATAAATTTTGACTTTTAAGAACTGCTCAAGCTCTTTCAAATGTTCTAAATCAATATCTAAATCGGTGATTAAGAAAACGGTAGAGATATCACTTCGACACAGTGCTTTAATTAAACTTAAATAAATAAACTCAACTTCATTAAGCTCTCCAAGTTCTAAATCTATATATACTTTTAAGCTTTCTAAAACTTCATCGATCTTGAAAAGTACCTTTTTTTCAGCTTGATAATATTTATTAAGAATAGAAAGCACAGGTGCTGTCGCAGGTGTTGTGTAAATGGCTGCTTTATTTAAATTGGCAAATATAAAAGGTGAAAATAGGTAAGCAACACTGCTTTGCTTTAGGTGAATATGAGATTGAATTAAATATACAGTTTGAGATTTAGAAAAGTCTTTGAGAACCTTCGCTCTTAATAAAGTTGCTTCGAAGTTAACATAGGTCTGCTCTAATTGAGCCATTATAGACGCTGGAATAGGCTGATTTTTAATAATTTTATGCAGGACATTGAGTTGAGAAGTAGTAAACATTTTTTAACATCCAAGCTATTTTAGAAGAGCTACACTTAAATCAGGTCTTTAATAACCTACGCAACAACCAGACCTCACACAAAACAACAAGGGAATAAAAAAGAAGTAATTTATCCTGCGCTTATATAAAAACCAAAGTCGCATTGATGTTGTTTAGAACAATGATTTTGGCCATTCGTAAATCTTGTTCATTTATTTTGGACTTTAGGTGAATGGATATATAGCTACAGATAATTGAAAAAAAACTATAGCACACCTCACAATTGCTCCAGACTGTTATAGTTTTATAAAAAATTTCTGTATCTACATATACAAAATTAGCGAGTGCATGATTAAGAAAGCTTCTTAAGGTAGGTAGTTTCATGAAACGATCTATGGTGCATCGTCAGATATTTCATCAATGTTTCAATGCAACATGCATTTTTACAAATGCAACATCAAGCATAAACTTTGTTAACAGATTGAGAACAATTAATCGGTCTATTCTCTTGAAATATCAAGCAATTATATTACTTCGCCCTGTTGGCATTTTACTTGCTAAGAACATTTATCACAGAAGTAAGTTCAATCGTCAGAATACTTTATTGCCTGAAAATAAGTATTTAACTCATTTAATCATCATCAGCTAGTTCACAGGGGGAAAGTTTATGAGCCTCGGTCTAACCGCTCTAGAATTAGCGCGAATACAATTTGCTTTTACAGTATCCTTCCATATTATTTTTCCGGCCACTTCCATCGGTCTTGCCTGCTTTTTAGCAGTGTTAGAATGGAAATGGTTAAGAACCCAAAACCCGATTTATAAAGATCTATTTAAATACTGGATTAAGATCTTTGCAGTTGCCTTTGGTATGGGTGTGGTCTCGGGCGTGGTCATGAGTTACCAGTTCGGTACTAACTGGAGTGAATTTTCACGCGTCGCCGGAAGTATTACGGGTCCTTTACTGACCTATGAAGTCTTGAGTGCCTTCTTCTTAGAAGCTGGCTTCTTGGGCATTATGTTGTTTGGCTGGGGACGTGTTGGTCCTCGAGCCCATTTCTTTGCGACACTTATGGTGGCCATCGGAACATGTATTTCCATGTTCTGGATTTTATCTTCAAATAGCTGGATGCAGACACCTCAAGGCTTTGCCATCGAAAATGGTATTATTGTGCCAAAAGACTGGTTTGCAATTGTCTTTAACCCATCCTTCCCTTACCGCTTTGCCCACATGGGTGCAGCAGCCTTCTTAGTTTCATCATTATTGGTAGTGGGAACCTCTGCATGGCACTTAGTGAAAGGCCGTCGTGATGAATTGGTAAAAAAATCATTCTCGATGGGTCTCTGGATGGTGCTTGTGACTTCATGTTTACAAGTAGTGATTGGCGATAACCACGGTTTGAATACTCGTGAACATCAACCTGCCAAACTTGCAGCAATGGAAGGTCACTGGGAAACCAATCACAATGAGCCTATGCCGTTATTGCTATTTGCAATTCCCGATATGAAAGAAGAACGTAACCACTTTGAAGTGGGCGTTCCATATTTGGGTAGCTTAATTTTAACGCATAGCTTAGATGGCCAAGTGACAGGCTTAAAAGATTTCGCACCGGAAGATCGTCCAAATTCAACGATTGTTTTCTGGAGCTTCCGTGTGATGGTGGGCCTTGGTGTACTCATGGTCACCCTGTCTTTCATTGCACTTTGGCTACGTAAACGCGGAAAACTCTATGAAACTTCTTGGTTCCATAAATTTGCTTTAGTGATGGGACCTTCTGGTTATGTTGCAATGCTTGCAGGTTGGGTAACCACTGAGGTTGGCCGTCAACCGTGGGTGGTGTACGGCATTATGAGAACTAAAGATGGACTTTCACATACGGTTTCTGCAGAACAAGTCGGACTGAGCCTGTTTATTTTTGTGGTGGTCTATACCATCGTTTTTGGTAGCGGTATTTACTACACCTTAAAACTGATTAATAAAGGCCCATCATTCATTGATACACCAAATGTTGAAACTGGTGGCGTAGGACACTTTAAAACACCAATGCGTCCACTTAGTGCAGTCGATGAAAATATTGACAGCAAACAAAACTCTGGGGAGAACCGTCATGATTGATCTTTCTTTAATATGGGTCGGTATTATCGGTTTAGGTGTCATGATTTATGTCGTCATGGACGGCTTCGACTTAGGAATCGGGATTATGTTCCCATTCATTAAGAACAGCCAAGAACGTGACGTGATGATGAATACCGTGGCTCCTGTCTGGGATGGTAATGAAACGTGGATGGTTCTCGGTGGTGCTGGTCTATATGCTGCCTTCCCACTGGTCTATTCAACAGTTTTATCAGCACTCTATTTACCGATCATTTTCATGGTGATTGCCCTGATTTTCCGTGGCGTTGCTTTTGAATTCCGTTTTAAAGCCCATCGCACTAAGCATCTTTGGGATTTAGCCTTTATCTGGGGTTCAATTTTAACCAGCTTTCTCCAAGGGATTATTTTAGGGGCTTATATTCAAGGGATTAAAACCGAAAATGGTATTTATGCGGGTGGATCACTTGACTGGTTATCTCCATTTACGATCTTTACAGGTATTGGCGTAGTTGCCATGTATGCCACTTTAGGATGTGGATGGCTCATCTTAAAAACTGAAAAAGGCTTGCAGCAACGTATGTATGAGCTTATGCCAAAGCTAATTATTGCATTGCTCATTATTTTTGGTGGCGTAAGTTTATATACGCCGTTGACCCATCCTGAAATTGCAGATCGCTGGTTCTCTTTACCAAATCTATTCTATTTTAGCCCTGTGCCTATTTTGGTCTTATTGTTTGTCGGCCTGATTTTATCAGCGTGTAAAAAGCAGCAACATGACCTCAAGCCATTTGTATATACATTGGCCCTCGTTTTCCTTGCATTTACAGGTTTTGTGATTAGTTTGTGGCCATATATTATTCCGCCATCAGTGACTATTTGGCAGGCAGCAGCCCCTCACTCAAGCCAGATGTTTGCTTTGGTTGGCGCGCTTATTCTGATTCCGATCATTATTGCTTACACCATTGTGTCTTACTGGGTATTTAGAGACAAAGTTCGTGTAGGTGATGAAGGCTATCACTAAATGTATGGGGGTTTTATGAAAAAGTTATCAGTCAAACTCAATCAAACCCAATGGTTTATTCTGCTATGGCTCGCTGGCTTTTTAGCTTTAGGTATTATTGCGGGTTTGTTTAAAGTCATATTGATTTATGCCGCCCCTTATTTAAAGTAAATCTATCGTTCTCAACAAATGCCGTTTGTAGATTCTGCAAACGGCATTTATTATTGATTAAGTGCATCTTTTATTTTGTCATTTTGGGCAGTCCATACATGTATAAATCTGAACAACTTGCCCATAGTATTCGCCAACTTATTGAAAGTGGCACTTTAAATGCGCATGAAAAATTACCTTCATTAAGAGACCAGGTACAACGTTCTGGTTTTAGTTTAATGACCGTCATGAATGCCTACCAAGAACTTGAATCGCAAGGCCTTATCTATTCAAAAGAAAAATCAGGTTATTTCGTTGCTGAGCAAATTACTCTTAAACCTTTAGAGCAATATTCGGTTGTTTCGCTCAATTCTAAAATTGAAATTAATTCTTTAGTTTTTAAATATCTTAAATCGATTCAACATGAATCTGTCGTACCTTTTGGCTCGGCCTTTCCCGATAGTCAGCTTTTATATGCGCCAAAGTTAATTCAGATTATGGGGCAGCTTGCGCGTCAAAAAAACAGTTATGACCAGACCACAAGCCTACCTCCGGGTAATTTAGCGTTAAGAAAACTTATTGCTCAGCGCTACTGTATGCAAGGCATACAGACCGATCCAGATGACATTGTCATTACATCTGGCGGATTAGATGCGCTTAATCTTTCTTTGCAAGCAGTTGCTCAGCCGGGCGATTATATTTTATTACAACAAAACGTATTTTATGGCGCTTGGCAGGCAGCAGAACGTTTAGGCCTAAAAGTCATTACGATTCCTGAACACCCTCAACATGGTTTTGACCTCGATGCTTTTGAACAGGTCATTCACAACTATCCGATTAAAGTATGTTGGCTCATGTTAAATAGCCACAACCCAATTGGCTTTACCGTCAGTGATGACATTAAATATAAAATTGCCAAGTTGCTTCACGAACATCAAATTTATTTGATTGAAGATGATGTCTATGAAGAGCTTTTTTATGGTGGCCAAAAACCACTTTCAATGAAGTATTTTGACCAGCAAAATTTAGTGCTTCACTGCTCGTCTTTTTCTAAAACATTAGGTGCAGGTTTTCGGGTCGGTTGGGTCTATGCGGGCAAATTTTCAGACCATATTCAGCACTTGCAGCTCATGAGTACCATTTCAGTGAATGCCCTTATTCAAAATGCATTGGTTGAGTTTTTATCTCATCATCATTATGAAAAGCACTTGCGTACTCTACGACTTTCACTCGAGCGTTATAAAAAACAGTTTTATCATTATTTAAAACAGAACCTGCCTGCTTCATGCGAATTGTACTACTACCCAAGTGGTTATTTTCTTTGGGTTAAACTCCCTAGCACACTAGACAGTATGCGAGTTTATGAAGAGTTGATCCAACAGAATATTGGCGTAGCTCCAAGCCAATTATTTAGTGTTTTACCCTCGCAGCAGCATTATTTACGAATCAACTGCTCTTTTGAATGGAACTCTAAAATTCAAGATGCATTAGATCAAATCATTAAAACCATTCAGCAATAAGATAAAGCAGGTTCATCAATCAACCCTTCGACCTAAGCACAATTTTATGGTCTTTATTTTGTGGTAACTTGATCGTTCAAATCTATAGTTTTAAGGGAAACAGGTTCAAGGTATTTATATGGAAATTGATGAAGAACTCACCCTTAAAAAAATACAGATTTTTTTAGCTTTTATGCGCTGTGGTAATTTGTCTAAAACAGCGACAGAAATGGAGCTGAGTAATGTCAGTGTTCACAAAGCACTTCACTCTTTAGAAAGCGCTTTACGTTGTCCTTTATTTAAAAATGAAGGCCGTAATTTAATTCCTTTAAAAAGTGCCTATGTGTTTGAAGAACGAGCGCAAAAAATCGTACAAGACATTTTTATTACCGTAAATAAAACCAGAGAAGCAGCTGGTTTTGCAGCCAAGGTCTTACATTTAGGTTCTCTTTATTCTTTGACGGTAAATACGATTCCAAATGTGATTAGCGGTCTTAAACTCAGACGTAGTGAGCTTGATATTCAACTTTTACTCAGCTCAAATCAGGACTTGGTAAAAAAGCTCAAAGCAACCGAGCTTGATGCAATTATTGTGGCGTTAAATGAAACGACTCAAGACGACGACTTTGAAATTTTGCCGATGTTTTCAGACGATATTTTTCTAGCAGTTAATAAAGATTCTAAATATACAGAGTTTAAAGATATTGATTTAAGTCTATTAAAAGAAGAGACTTTTTTAACTTTAACAAAGGGCTTTGCCACTCATAATGACAGCGACATCATTTTTAAAAAAGCTGGCTTTTCACCTAAAGTTGCTTTGCAAGTGAATGATATTTTCACCTTAATTAGTATGGTTAGCTCAGGCGTAGGTTTTGCCCTATTGCCCGGCCGTATTTCGGCTGTTTATGAAAGTTCAGTTAAACTTATTCCGCTAAAACAGCAATATCATATGCAACAAGAAATCGGTTTAGTCTTTTTAAAAAGTAAAGAACGCGATCCTAATTTACTCGCACTGATTGCCGAGTGTCGTATGTTTGCTTCTAATTTTAAAAGATAAAAATAAGGGCCGTTGTTTGATTAATAACAGCCCTTCTGCTTGAACATTAAATACTTATCAGCCTACCAAAGCTTTAACCGCAAAGAATAAAACGGTTGGTCCCATTAAGCAGCCAAGACCTGTATGGAACGTTGCCGTGAGAGCACCGTAAGGCACTAAACGGCGATCTGTAGCTGCCAAACCTGCTGATACACCACTTACAGTTCCGGCCAAACCACCAAAAATCATGGCAGAACGTGGATTGTCGAGTCCCATAAATTTTGCAGTCAGCGGTGTTGAAACCATTACACAAATTGCTTTCACCAGACCTGTTGCAATTGAGAGTGCCATGACCTCAGAACTCGCACCAATAGCAGCACCTGTCACTGGCCCCACAATGTAGGTCACTGCACCTGCGCCAATTGTGGTAATACTGACTGCATCACGATAGCCAAAAATCCATGCAAACATACAACCAACAATAAACGGCAAAATGGTTCCGAGAAATAAAGAGAATGCGCCAATAAATCCAGCTTTTTTCGCTTCAGTGGCTTGCACCTCAAATGCCGTTGCGACAATGGTAAAGTCACGAAGCATTGCACCGCCCATGAGTCCGACACCCGTAAAGAGCGCAAGATCAGTTATGCCTTTTTCACCACCTGTCATTTTTCCGCCAAACCATGCCAAGATTAAACCAATCACAATTGCAATGGCTGAAGCATGTACTCGTCCCTTGGTTAAATATTTAGATAGCTTGGTCGACAACCACATAATTAAAGCAATTAAGGCAAAAGCTGTAATTAAACCTAAATGGGTTAAGTCCTTTAATAATAAATCAACCATGAACTTTGCCTCCAATGCTGTTTAATGTGGTGTCTTCTTCCTTGGGTAAAGGGCTTGCTTTGTTATAACGACTTAAACCTGCAATGGTAAATGTACAAACAACAACCGAAACTACCGCCGCAAAGAGTGCCATATGCCCACTAGATAATGCTGTAACCACATTTTGTTGTGCTGCCATGGCAACAACAACAGGAATATACATGGTGCCCCAGAATGAAACGCCTTTTTCAGTTTCAACTGTCATTACGCCACGTTTTTCCATCCATAACCGTATGCAAATGAGTAAAATCATGGCGATACCCACGCCACCAACATTAGACTTTACGCCCAATAAAATACCCAGTAGATCGCCAACAATCACACCGACCAAGGTGCAAAGTGCGAGTAAACCAACTCCATATATAATCATGACAATCCCTCATATCCTTGGATCATTTATACTTTTGTAAAATCAGATTCAAACAGAAAAACAATTGGCCTGTTCTTTTTGCATTGCCATCTGAATGCTGTCTATGCGTGTCCCTTGAAGTGACAACACGGTTCCTTCCTTAAATGTTCGACGTGCAAGTGTAGTGAGCACCGTTCCTGGCAAAGCCTCAACCTGTAACCTGACACCTCGCTCCCATGCAGCTTGGATGGTACTTTCCCAATCTACAGTCCGACTCATATTAAAAGCCAAGTCATCACCAATTTGCTCTGCCTTGCCTAAAGTACGTGCCGATGTACCGCTTAAATAACGAATTTTAGGCTGCTCTAAAGTAAGTCCCTCCATAGACGCTGCAAGTTGCTTTGCTTGCTGACTTAATAATTCACAGTGCGACGGCACCGATACATCTAATTTTTTTGCCACTACGCCTTGTTGCCTTGCCAAAACAGCAACTTGGTTCATGGCTTCAAAGCTTCCTGAAATAACGATCTGGTTATATGTATTAATATTTGCGACAAACACCTCTGGCGTGATTTCATAAATCTGTTTCACCCATGCTTCTACGGCTGTACGGTCTGTGCCAATCAGGGCCGTCATACCATATCCAGTTGGATATGCTTTTTGCATGAGTTCACCTCGATAGGCAACTAAACGGATAGCATCTTCATAGGCTAAAACTCCTGCTACAACCGCAGCCGACCATGCACCAATTGATAAGCCCGCAACATAATCAGGTGTTAAGTTTTCAGCGGTTAATAGTGCTGAACTCACCACACCTGAAATAAGTAAACAAAGCTGTACTGAACGTGTCGATTGCAATGCAGCCGGACTATCCAACATCAAGACATCTTCTTTGAGTGCATTCGATGCACGCTCAAGATATTCTTTGACCAGAGTGCTTTGTGGTAGGTCGTGCAACATATTGCATCGATGCACACCTTGTCCCGGATATACCCAAATCGAAGCCATGATATTTATTCCCTAATTCCATGGGTTTTCTACTAAAACAGCACCGTCAGGACGTTTTAATAGAACTTTTCCACTGTTCCCAGCCCATTCTTTTAACGCCAAACCACCTTGTGGTAGTTGCAGCTGTATATCCACATTGAGCCCTGCTTGCTGAAAATTTTCGAGTAGCTCAATCGCCTGCTTTTTGGCAAAAGGTTGTTCGGCTCGAATCAATAAATCTATGTCACTTTGTTGGGTTACTGTTTTAATGCCCGTTGCCAGCTCAAACCCGAAACTTCCTGTATATCCCCAATATCCTGAAAAGTTTTTCATAATGCTGGAAATACTCTGTAAACGTTCTGCCAAGTGCTCAAACTGTTGCTTATCTACGTGAGTCAGCGCTTCTGGCTTAAGCTGTTTGCTAATTGCAGATCGTGGCATTTGAGCTGCATAGCGTTGATGACGAAATTGCCCTCTTACACCCACAGCCACCTGATTTACGGGAGTAATTGCCCGTCGAACCACAACAGGATCGCCTCGAAGCAAAATCTCTTTCACCCAAGGTGGAGCATCATCAGCCAAGTAATCGACCGTCATGCCCCACAACAAATCATGGGCTTCGAGCTTAAGTTTCATGACCATTGCTCACGCAATAATTCACGGACCTTTTTAGACATTTGACGGTTTTGGCCGTGAAGTCTTTGTTCCAATCCTCTCGATTGATCAACATTAATTTCTTTAAACGCTTGAGCAACCACCTGCTTCGCTAACAACAGATCATGGTTTGTCGGTTGTTCAGGGTTTTCAACCGATAAAAGTTCTGATAACAAACCAAGCGTTGCATAACTTTCGATGTCATAAGCCATTGGAGGAATGCTTGAGGCCAATTGTTCTAATTCATCAACCGACCGTTGGGTCACACGTGCAGCAGATTCTTTACCCATTGCATGCACCATAACACCTGAATCTTTTAAGGCAATAATACGATTGGCTTGGTAACCATGCGCTAAGAAAGCACCCGACATCGACTTACCAACCAATAAACTGACAATAGGATGACCTGCCAATCTGGCTCTGGCATAGCTGTCTACTGCACCCGCTAAAGCTTGGTGAATACCCAATAATTCTTCACGACGTCCATAGGCCTGACTTGGCACATCAACCAAACATAAAATGCCGCGTTTAGTTTCTGAATGAAGATCGGCTTGAATCACGTCATCAACCGCTTTTGCCAAGCTCCAGCCTTCTAGCAGTCCAACTTCACCTTGTTTTGCCCGCGGGAACAGATTATTGCTGTCTTGGACAACTGCAATCACACGTACCGCTTGCTGATCAATCTGACCATCAGCCACCCAAACCGAAGCTGGAAAACCTTCAACTGTCTTAAAGCCCTGCGTTAGTGCTTTAAACCAATGTGCACCACGAGTAGATGCTTTTAACGTATCGACGGCGATATTCATGCTTGCTCTCCTTGATACAAAGCTTGAACCTGTGCTGGGGTAATCTGCTCAGCAGTATCGACTTGTTGTAGCTTCGCCAAATAAAATGAGTAGTTTGAACTACGATGCTGCTGAGGCACGCCTTGAGTTAAATAATCGATGACTTGCTGACGAATTTTCTGACGATCATCGTCAACAAAAGCATCTGCCAAACCACTAGCGAAACGCTGATTACCACCAGTAATACTCCATATAAATGGACGATCTTTGGCGTTATATTCTTGAACACCAGCTTCTTGTTCAATCACTTGCGGGCCATTTAAGCCTAAACGTCCTTCTTGTGTCATTACAATATAGCTACATAGACCACCTGCAATTGACATACCGCCAAAGCACCCTACACTGCCTGCGACCACTGCAATCACGGGTTGATACTGACGTAAGTTAACAATTGCAGCCTGAATCTCGGCAATTGCAGCCAACCCCAGATTTGCTTCTTGTAAGCGAACGCCGCCCGTTTCCAACAGTAAAATTGCCGCTGTTGGAATACCTTTTAGATTGTCTTCAACTGCAAGTTCTAAGGCACCCGCAATTTTGGCACCGCCCACCTCACCTAAACTTCCGCCTTGAAATAAACCTTCAATAGAAATTAGAACCACTGGGCGTTCTTGAATAGATCCTTTTGCAATCACTACACCATCATCTGCTTGCGGCACAATATTTTGCTGAGCCAACCAAGGCGACATAACACGTGCAAATGGGTCGAGCAACTCTCGAAAAGTCCCTTCATCTAATAGCGCTTTGGCACGCTCTCTTGCGCTGAGTTCAATAAAATCTTGTTTATTTAACAAACTCTGAATATCAGTCATGAGCAATCTCCTCCAATGCTTGTTCTAGACGTAAGCGAACGACACCGGGAGTTGCACCAAAGTCATGAATATCAATATTGACCGCTGGCGGTATTTGCGCAGTAAAAATCCGTTCAAAAAGATTGTGCCAACGTGCTGCACTGCCATCTACCGAAGTCACCACGTGAATAGAAGCTTTTCCTGTTTCACCAGGTTCCATCAAAATTTCTAAATCACCCGAGCCAACACATCCTACTAGTGCTTTTTTTACAGGTGGCTCTGTGGCCACAAATTCAAAATGAAGTGTTTCCATAATCAAAATCCCTTTTTATTTTTCACAGATGACTGCTCAGCATGATCTATAAACAAGGTTGCTGCCAACAAATCTGCGGCACCACCAGCAGAAGCCTTCATCCGAAGCAGATCAATCTCTAAAAGATGTAAAGCACGTCGACCTTCCAAGCTTGAGCTGCCGCCCAAATCCAGTACTTGCTGAGCACCTTGTTGCATACGCTTTAAGCCATTTGTTCCAGATCGATAAAGCACGCAGGTATCGGTCAGGTCAGTCATCATCGCAAGTAAGGCATCTAAACGAGCGAACTCTTCTTTCATTGGTTTACTACGACTTTGGTAAAGCTGCTTTAAACCAAAATTCACAATAGTTGGAAAACCTTGTTGAGCCTGTTCTTTGGCACCTAAGATGCCTAATTTCTTTTGTACTTGCTGACCATGACTCAAGGCCTGCTTTGGAATAAAACGATCTTCAAGCTGAGTAATCTGACCTGCTAACTGGCATAGTTCAACAGCCGATAAATATTGTTGATTGGTGCGTGCCAATGCTGCTGCCGTAACCATTAAACCTAAGGCCCAAATTGCACCGCGGTGTGTGTTAACACCATCTGTTGCCAACATCATGGTCTTTTCACCTTGGCGGCCAATTTCACCAATGTCTTCACGCAAGGCCAAACAGACTTTTCTGTGATGCTTTGCAGCTTGGGCCATTGCCTCAAACATAGGTCCTAAACTTTTCGCAGAGCGCTCCATTAACTCCAAAGTCAGGTCATCATGTGCACCACTGCCACGGCGATCAACCAAGGCTGGTTTCGGTGTCAGATTAACTTCATCAATTAACGCTTCAACCGCTAAACTTGCCAAAAGCTGACTAGTGCTAAGTGTTTGATATTGAATTTGAGCCATCATTACCAACTCCTGAATTTTGCAGGGGGTTGATATAAACCATCTGACCATGTCACCAAGTCGGCAATATTTTTCGCGGCTAAAAGCTCACGTGTTGCATCGGTGCGGCGAATACCTAAATCTTCAGGGAATACCACCAAGCCTTCGCTTCTTAAACGTGCTGTTGTTTTAGGGTCTTGAGTTAAACCAATACTGGTCACGCCTGCCACCGCAGCAATCATGGCTTGACGTTCTTCTTGGCTGCTTGCTTTATATAGATAAGCAATGCCTTCTTCGGTGAGTAAATGGGTCACATCATCACCATAAATCATGATCGGGGCTAAAGGTAAACCAGCCGTTTTAGCAACATCAATCGCATCAAGACGCTCTACAAAAGTCGGCTTACCGCCCTCTTGGAAAGTTTCCACCATTTGCACAACGAGTTTTTTACCACGTGCCAAATAGGTTTCAGTTTCATTGGCGCCTTGCAAACGCATATCTAGCCATGCTGGCGTATCGTGACGACGGCCACGCGGATCATGCCCCATGTTTGGTGCACCACCGAAACCAGCTAAACGACCTTTGGTAACAGTCGAAGAATGGCCCATGCCATCAACTTGCAAAGTTGCACCGATAAATAGATCAACGGCGTACTGACCGGCAAGCTGACACATCATACGGTTGGAACGTAAAGCACCATCACGACCTGTAAAGAAAACATCAGGCCGAGCAGCAACATATTTTTCCATACCAAGTTCGGTACCAAAACAATGCACGCTTTCAACCCAACCTGTTTCAATCGCTGGAATTAAGGTTGGATGCGGATTTAGTGTCCAGTTTCGGCAAATTTTTCCTTTTAAACCTAGAGACTCGCCATAGGTCGGTAAAATCAGTTCAATTGCCGCAGTGTTAAAACCAATCCCATGGTTTAACGATTGCACATTATGCTTTTCATAAATTCCGCGAATTGCCATCATCGCCATGAGTATATGCACAGGCTTAATATGTTTTGGGTCACGGGTAAATAATGGTTCGATATAAAATGGCTGATCTGCGACCACCACATAATCCACCCAAGAAGCAGGAATATCGACACGTGGTAACTCTGAGACGTCATCGACCAGTTCATTGACCTGAACAATCACAATACCGTCACTAAAAGCCGCAGGTTCAATAAGGGCTGGAGAATCTTCGGTACTTGGCCCTGTATAGATATTGCCTTGGCGGTCTGCCATAAAACCCGCTGAGAGCACCACATTTGGAATGAGGTCGACTACCAAACGTGAATATAGCTCGATATAGGTATGAATTGCACCAATCTCTAGCAGTCCATCTTCAATTAACTGGCTAATGCGTAAACTTTGTGGGCCAGCAAAAGAAAAATCGAGCTTACGCGCAATGCCTTTTTCAAACAGATCAAGATGTTCCGAACGCCCAACACTTGGCATGATCATATGTAAATCATGCAAAACATCTGGATTGGTTTGCGCCAAAGAGCGCGATAAAAAATCTGCCTGCTTTTGGTTATTCCCTTCGAGTACAACTCTGTCACCTGGTGTAATTAAAGTTTCTAAAACTTTAATAATGTCTTGAGTTGGAATCACCACACCGTCGGTATATTGGTTTGCCATCTCTAGTTTTAATTGTTTGGCATGACGCCGCTTTGTCCATAACCGTTCTTTATTCTGAACTGATCCTTCCATGTGCTTACCTATATAGATCGCAGTTTTGTTCTGTATCTATAAAAACGCTTTATGGAATTTTGATCAATCAACCTACATCAGCGGTCATTAACCTCAGGTTAATGATTTATTTTTATGTCCGAAGAATTTATACAAAAAATCAATCAAGACAGATTTTGACTTTAGGTAAATTTGCATACTCTGGTCGGTACACTAAATAATAAGAAAGAGGTGATGAGAAATGAATTTGAGGAAATAAACGCACTAAACGTCCGGTCTGTATATCTTTTTGCGCCATGACACTACGTGCTGATGCGACACCATTTCCTTCCATTGCAGCCTGTAAAACCGCAGATGAACTGTTGATTTGCATACCACGGCTAATGAAGTTGCTGCGTAGGTTTTAATGCTAAAATTGAATAGTTCTTTGTACATTTTAGCAAGCGTAACTCTAGCTAGATCTTTTTAAAAGCATCAAGCTTTTCCAGATACTAACTAATCTTGATAAAACTATAATTATCAAAATTTAAAAGGGGGAAATATTTTGAAAGGTTATTTATTACTTGTTTTAACACTTAGCATGAGTATCGCTAGCCATGCTGCTATTGATATTTATCCTAATCCAAACTTAACAGAGGCATCTTTAGCAACAACATTTGCATCACAATTAAGAAATATGAAAATAAAAGAAATGGAGCAAGTTATAAAGGGTGAATGTAATCAATTTAAGGAATATGCATATCTCTCTAATCAAAATTGGGAAAGTCTTAAAAATCAAAGAAAATCTATTGATGAAGCTCAACAATACTCTAAGCAATTAGTAAGGGAAATACCATATAAATTATCTTTCCAATATACATTTCCACTTGGGATTGGGATCTATTCTATAACTGAAGAGCATATAAGACTAACTACACTTAATACTAAAAATTTTAATAAATACAAATTTATAGATGGTATTTATGATGCTTGTATAACAATGAATAATACAAAATATTTTGAATTACTCACTAATACAAAATATCTGACCGGAAACCAAAAACCTTTTATTTCTGAAAGTGAAATTTTACAAAAATTTGAGCCATCTCACTCTTTACTTAAATCAATTTATCTAGTTTCTTCCGAAAAAGATAAATTAACACCACCCAATATGGTCAAATCCATTAATTTCACAGATATTGAATTCAGTATAGCTTACGTCTTAATTGATGAAGATATAAGAAATAGTTTTTTAGAAAGTGATATTCGTTGGATTGATTACAAAAAAGTTTCAAGAGAAATGCAAGGAAACTTTGTTAAATTCATGAACAATGGCGGCAGAAGTAAAGAATTTTCTCAAATAGCTACTATTGTTAAAATTATAAGTCCACAAATTACAACTGAAAATACTTTTCCTAGTAGAGATGACATTATGTCATCGTTTAATAAAATGAAATTAAAAGATAATCCTATTTTAAAAAAGAAAGTGGATGATATTTTAAAGAAATTTAATTATTCAAATTAACTAAACAAGTATCTACTAGTACCCTTTTTAAATTTGAATTTTAACTTTCTGAAAAAATTGCTTTCAATAAGATCTAAAATTCAAGGATATTTTGTAATGTATATTAATGCCGATTTTTCACAGGCTGCGATTGTTAAACCTGAGGACTATCGCTGGGTGAAATCTCCCCGTGGAGAAGTTGATCGTGTCATGCTTGATCGAATTGGCGATGAGTCCGCACGCGCGACCAGTTTGGTGAAATATGCACCGCACACCATTTTTCCTGAACATCAGCATCCTTATTGTGAAGAAATCCTCGTACTTTCAGGTGTATTTACTGAAAATCTAGATCAGCACTATCCCGCTGGATGGTATTTGCGTAGTCCACATCACTCCGTACATCAACCCTCAAGTGAAGAAGGTGCATTGATTTTTGTCAAACTCATGCAAATGCCTACATCAGAAACTCAAGTCTTACGAATCAATACCAATGATCCAGCACGATGGCAAAAAATCGGTTCCCGTTTAATTTGTACGTTAATCGATACAAGTTATGAACACACTTATTTAGAAAAACTGGAGCCCAAGCAGCTTTTTGTCGGAGATGCCGATGATGGAATTGAGATTTTGATTACTCAAGGACAATTGCTCGATAAAGAAATAGTTTATGAAGCTGAAACATGGATACGTTTACCACCTAAAACACATACACATTTTCAAGCTGGCCTATCAGGCGCTTCTCTCTATGTAAAAAGCGGACATCTGACCTCAGCAATTCGCGAATATAATTAAAGGCCCTTTATGCTTCACAACACCATGCACCGCCAAGTATTAATTTTGGCGAGCTCCCAGTCGCTTTTCCAAACCATATCAGTCATGGTTATGACCATTGGCGGTTTGGCTGGAGCGAATATTGCCAACACTCCAACACTTGCAACCTTGCCAATCGCCTCTATGTTTTTGGGCACAGCTTTAATGATGTTCCCTGCATCAATGCTTATGGCACATGTGGGAAGGCGTAACGGTTTTCTGTTTGGTGCTTTTTTAGGTGTACTTGGCGGCATTATTGCCGCAATGGGTATCTTTTATAGTTCACTTATTCTCTTAGCATTTGGCACATTATGTGTCGGAGCCTACCAATCCTTTGCCCAATTTTATCGTTTTGCTGCCAGTGAAGTAGCAGATGATGCATTCCGATCACGTGCCATTTCTTGGGTTATGGCAGGTGGAATTGTTGCCGCATTGATCGGCCCAACTTTGGCCCGTTTTGGTGGCCCATTATTCCAACATTTAGAATATATCGGTTCATTCTTAATTATTAGCATCATCTCACTTGTGGCAATGGGCATTTTATCTAGCCTACATATTGCCGATACAGTTGAGCAAAAGTCTGACTTTAGTGCGGGTCGCCCATGGCAACAGATTGTCTTTCAACCCACCTATCTAGTTGCTCTGTTTGGTGCAGTAACTGGTTATGGCATTATGATTTTAGGCATGACGGCCACACCCATTGCTATGCGACATTCACACCATGAACTCGGAACGATTACAACCGTCATTCAGCTACACGTGCTTGGTATGTTCTTACCTTCATTCTTTACTGGACATTTAATCGCTCGATTTGGTGTGCTTAAAATCATGTCTGCTGGTCTTATATTATTTGCTAGTTACATTGCTTTCTCTCTCTCGGGTATCCAGTTCGCATCGTTTGCAATCTCACTCATTTTATTAGGTGTGGGATGGAACTTTTTATTTATTGGCAGCACTTCTTTACTTACAGGTACCTATACAGCGGCTGAAAAAGCCAAGGCTCAAGCCATTAACGACATGACTGTTTTTATTGTCGGCTTGATCTGTTCTTTTAGCGCAGGTGCTTTACTCGATTTATTTGGGTGGGAAACAATGAATATCGCTTTAATACCATGGTTAGCAATTGCCGCAATTTCTCTTTTCTGGTTAAGCCAAAAAAGAGAAAAGCAGCTTGTTTAAATCTTTTTTATCGCGGTTTATTCAACATCCATTCCAGATTTTGACGAACCGCAGGCCACTCATGTTTTAAAATACTGTAAACGTGAGTGTCCCGTAAAATATCATCTTTCACAATTTGATGGCTTCTGAGTACCCCATCGAGCTTTGCACCTAAACGTACAATCGCGGCTTGGCTTTGAACATTTAAAGAAGATGTACGCAACTCAACCGCAATACAATCTAATGACTCAAATGCATGAGCCAACAATAGCTTTTTACACTCAGTATTTACAGGCGAACGCTGGGCAGACTTTCGGTACCACGTCGAACCAATTTCTACACGGCGATGAGCTGCTTCAATATGCATTAAAGTTGTCATACCCAACGCCCGACCTGTTTTTCGGTCTTCAATATAAAAAGGCAACATAGAACCAGAACTTTGCAAACCAAGACGTCTTTCAATTTCAGCAGCCATTTGTTCAGGTCTTGGCACACGGGTATACCAAAGATTATAGAGTTCCCCATCGTAAACTGCTTCTGCGAGTGATTCAGCTTGAGTTAAATCTAGCGGCTTTAAAATAACGTGTTCGCCAACCAGCTCAACAGGTGTAGTCCAAGACATTTTTGTCTCCTCAGTTGATATTAAAGTTTTATATTTTCAAAATTATTTATTTAACTCAGCCACACTATACATAGCGTCCGCTATGGTTTGATGACCAGATTTCGATAGGCCATCTGCCGCGCCTAAAATGTCTCGACGTTCTTTGTTTTGCCCAAGTTTTGATTTGCCTCGTAGCTTGGTAATTTCAATCTCAATACCTACAATGGCTTTTAACATCGGTTCAAGATAATCCTTTGGCGCATCGGACATTTTCCATGGTTCAGGTTGAGATGCTTCGTGGGTACGGGTTAAACGAGCCACAACACCACGGACGTAACGTTCATCATCTCGAATGGTCACTTTGCCATAAGCATGCACAACCCTATAGTTCCATGTCGGTACTTGTCTGTGCTCTTCATGTTTGGATGGATACCAGTTTGGTGAAATATAAGCATCGCCTGCTTGAAACACGACCAACACCTCATCTCCATTTTTAATGTCCTGCCAGACAGGATTAACTCTAGACACATGCGCACGTATTACACCAAAATCCCCTTCATTTGCCTGTAATTCAAATGGAAGATGGTTTGCATCTAAGCCATTACTTCCATGAGTAAAAAGCACACCAAATGGATATTCGGTAATAAGAGAATGCAACACATCCAAACGGTTTTCTGCATAATCATCGGGGATATACATGGCTAGAAACCTCACTGTAAATATCAGGGTTATTTATATTTTGTGTTGTCAATTTTCTGGTTTCTGTGGTTTATTAAAAAGAACCACTTTGTATTTTTTAAGTAGACCAGAATTATGGCAAGAATGGCAAAAGTTGTTGAACTTCCTTCTATTGCAAAAATTGATAAAAGCCAAGGAAAGATAAGTGCTCAACTGACCCAAGCTTTGCGCGAAGCTGTACAAAGTGGTGATTTACAGCCCGGCGATCCGTTGCCTTCTTCACGTGAACTGGCTCAAACACTTGGGGTCGCTCGCGGAACCATTATTGAAGCTTATGATCAGCTTTTAGCTGAAGGTGTTTTTGATTCTCAAGCACGAACTGGCACCTATGTGTCTCATGCTTTAACTAAAAAAACTACGCCACAACATTCTCAAAAAGAAACCACATCTAGCTCAATCCCTTTGACCAAATCAGCACTTTCTTATGCTGAGGTACTCAAAGAATTTAAACCACTTCCTCATGTTCCATTTGCTGTATCTGTTCCCGTTGGACGTACCCAACCGAGCGATATTTGGCGCAAATTCGGTAATAAATTTAGATCACGAGGTGCAGGTGCCCCTTCTGGATATGGCGAACCTCAAGGTGTGTTATCACTAAGAATTGCTATAGCCGACTACGTACGCCGATCACGTTCTGTCCACTGTGAACCTGACCAAATTGTGATTACTCCCGGTATTCAGCAATCACTTTATATTTGTAGCCAGATTTTATTTGAAGCAAAAGATGAAGTTTGGATTGAAGATCCAGCTTATCGGGGTACAACAGCCATTTTTGAGCATGCTGTACAAAACATTCGGATGGTGCGAGTTCCTGTCGATGAAGAAGGTATTCAAGTTGAAACCGGAATTAAGCTTTCTAAACATGCACGTGCTGTTTTTGTGACACCGTCTCACCAATATCCACTTGGCATGCCAATGAGCCTAGCAAGACGCACAGCATTATTAGCTTGGGCAAAACAGCAAAATGCATGGATCATTGAAGATGACTATGACAGTGAACTCCGTTACAACGGGCAGCCCTTCCCATCCTTACAAGGCATGGCACCCGACCAAGTCATTTATCTCGGCACTTTCAGCAAAGTCTTATTTCCATCACTTAGACTTGGCTATGCTGTGTTGCCTAAAGAACTGGTGGCTCCTTTTTGTGGACTCAGAGTGTTAATTGATCGACATCCACCTGCTGCCGACCAGCATGTTTTGGCTGCTTTTATTCAAGAAGGCTATTTAGAGCGGCATATTCGACGGACTCGGAATGTCTATGCAGAAGTTCGAGAATACATTATTGGCTTGATTGAAAAATATATACCTCAAGAACTGGCTTGGTTACAGCCAGGCGATCAAGGCATGCATATGGTTTTATGGCTTGCTCATCATATTAATGACATTGACGTTGCAAGCTCGGCAGTCGATGCAGGCATTGCGATTAAAGCAATTTCACCGACATTTTCAAAAGAGCAACAACGTCCGGGTTTAATTGTTGGCTTGGGTGACTTTGAACCCGAACTGATGAGACAAGCCATAAAAAAATTATCAAGAATTATTCAACAATATGACAAACCAACTTAGACAAAGCCTACAACAGCAACCATAGATGAATAGCAAATGGCCCAATCAGCACCATTAAAATACCTGCAATGACCATGGTTAAACTAGCAATCACACCTTCTTCGCTATTGCGCTGCTGTGCTCTAACTGTACCAAAACCATGGGCTGCGTTCCCAAAGGCTGCCCCATTTGCCACATTGGAACGGATTTTAGTAATCGCTAAAATCGCATCGCCACAAATCATACCAACCAAACCAGTAATAACGGTAAATAGTGAAACCAACGCTGCCGAACCGTGAATATCTTCCGCTAAAATCATGGCAAATGGTGTCGAAATAGAGCGTGCCATCAAACTATTGGTCACTTCAGGGCTAAAATGGAACCACTGTGCCATTTCATAGGCAGACATCACACCCACACTCATTCCCACAATAATCGCGATCGAAAGGACCCCTAGGTTTTTACGAATCGTTTCCCGATAGCGATAAATCGGTACAGCAAATGCAACCGTTGCAGGTCCTAATAAATTAACAATCCACTGCGTATCTTCAGCATAAGTTTGATATGAAATTCCAAAAATCGTCATCAAAATGATGGTGAGTACAGGCACGCTAATCGCGGGCGATAACCAAAGTTTCGGATTTTTCTGATAGATTCTCTTTGCCACAACATAGGCGACCAAAGTCCAGATCAGACAAAGAATTGACCAAATATTCATGTCGTTTTGCTCTTAGATATGCTTATGTTGAAGACGTTTTCGAGCCTGTAAGTAAGCTTTTAAACGATTGTAATAGTGAATCGTCAAGCAGGTACTGAGCATGACCGAAATAGTCCCTACCGCAATGCTCAGAACAATTTGCCAGCCTTCGGTCATAAACAAAGTTTTATACTGAACTACGGCAACTACAACGGGCACAAAAAACAGTAACAGCTCACCTAAAACAACGGTTGCTCCTATTGCCACCTGATCCATTTTGATAATTTTAAAGAACAAGCATAAAAGCAATAAAAACATACCCAAAATGCCTGCTGATACAGGCACACCGAGTTTTTGATGTAAGAGATATCCGACCCACCAAAATCCGGCCAAAATCAAAATTTGTTTAACTAAAACTAAAAATGAAGATTGTGTGGGTGTTCCAGAAGCAGATTTAGTACTCATTTTACGAAATTAGATGGTTAACTACACCATTATGCTATCTTGGTTAAAACTGCTAAATATGAATTATTCATGTTAATATTATTCCAAAATGGAATAATTTATTCTTTATTATGCTTTCACTAAAATCATTACAGTGCTTCGTTACATTGGTCAAAACTAAAAGTTTTACCCGTACTGCTGAAGAGTTGTATCTGACTCAACCTACAATTAGTAAAATATTACAGCAGCTTGAAGAGCAGCTTCAGGTACAGCTTTTGGTTAAACCCGATCACGGCCGTAAAAGACAAATTGAATTAACTGAAATTGGAGAGCGCATTTATCAACATGCTATCGAGCTTCTTCAGGCAGAACAGAACATCTTTCTTGAAATTGAAAACTACCAACAATTAAAAACAGGAACTTTAAAACTTGGCGTTCCGCCTTTAGGCTCGCAGCTTCTAACGACTGCCCTATTTGATTATCATCAGCAATTGCCAGATATTGAATTGGCTTTTATGGAAGTGGGTTCACGTGGTATTGAACAAGCTTTGCTTAACAATGAGCTAGACGTTGGCGTTTTATTGCAGCCTTTTGATGAGCAAATTTTTAATAGTATTGAGCTATGTAACTACCCTTTAATGGTTCTTTTACGTCGTGATGCCACTTGGGCAACCCGTAAAAAAATAAATCTAGAAGAACTACAACATCAGTCGTTTTTAATGTTTCCAGAAAACTTCTCTCTAAATAGTATTATTCTCGATGCCTGTAAGCAGCATGGTTTCTACCCGACCATTGCTTGCCGTACCAGCCAATGGCACCTCTTGGCAGATATGGTGTTACAACGTATGGGAATTGCGCTTCTCCCGAAGTATTATACTGACATGCTTGACCCGACTTTATTTGCAGCAGTGCCACTCGAAAAACCAAATATTCAGTGGCACTTAGTGATGGCTTGGAAAAAGAATCTTCCTGTCTCACCAGCAGTACAGGCGTGGCTGAACATTGTTCGTCAGCATTTTCAGCACATTAAGCCCTAACATTGAACACTGAAATGGCTTAATTCAAAAACCGATAAAGCTTTTCCACAAAAAAGCTACCCAATCTTGGATCAGCTCACTTAGACTAGATCCGATTGTTTTATGACATGGACAATAACAATGAATAATGAACATTTTAAGCTGTACACAGATTCACAATTTCTAAGTCCCTATGCCTTCACGGTTTTTGTAGGGCTACATGAAAAACAAATTCCATTTGAAATAGCAACCATTAACTTAGGGCAGCATGGCCAGTTTGAAAAAACGTACGTAGAAAAGTCATTAACAGCCAAAGTGCCTGTACTTGAGCATAATGATTTTGCCTTATCAGAATCTTCAGCCATTTTGGAATATATTGAAGAGCTTTATCCAAACACATCTATTTATCCAAAAGATATTCAAGCACGTGCAAGAGCACGACAAATTCAGGCATGGCTCCGATCAGACCTAGTGGCACTAAGAACTGAGCGTCCAACCGATGTTATTTTTATTCAGCCGAAGTCCACTCCACTTTCAGAAGAAGGCAAAAAAGCTGCTGAGAAACTTTTCTTTGTTGCAGAAAAACTTCTTGGATCTAATGCCGAATATCTTTTTGGTTCATGGAGCATTGTGGATGCTGAACTTGCCCTGATGTTGCAACGCCTTATTCAAAATGGTGATGCTGTACCAGAACGCTTAAAGAAATATGCATTACAGCAATGGCAACGACCGACCGTACAAAAATGGCTTGCCTTGCGACATAAATAAATCCTTATATTTCCACCAAACATGAGATAAAAAATGAGTGATTCAAACTATATTCCTCCACAAGTTTGGCAATGGACTGGAGAGAAAACCGATTTAAACCAACCTACCTCAGGTGCGCGTTACGAGCATACACTTCCTGTAGGGAAACATCCGCTCCAGCTCTATTCTTTAGCAACACCTAATGGTCAAAAAGTCACTATTTTGCTAGAAGAGCTTTTAGCATTGGGACACCAAGATGCTGAATACGATGCATGGCTGATTAAAATTGGTGAAGGCCAGCAATTTAGCAGTGGCTTTGTAGAAGTTAATCCAAACTCTAAAATTCCAGCACTGGTTGATCATAGCCAAAACCCACCATTAAGAGTTTTCGAGTCTGGCTCAATCTTGCTTTATTTAGCTGAAAAATTTAAAGCTTTCATTCCAACCGATATTGCTGCACGTACTGAATGTCTCAATTGGTTATTTTGGCAAATGGGCAGCGCGCCTTACTTAGGTGGCGGTTTTGGGCATTTTTATGCTTATGCACCCGTTAAAATTGAATATGCGGTTAACCGCTTTGCCTTGGAAACAAAACGATTGCTTGATGTGTTAGATAAGCATCTAGCAAAGAATGAATATTTAGCAGGTTCTGAATATTCGATTGCTGATATTGCTGCATTCCCTTGGTATGGTGGTTTTGTTAAAAACTGGGTGTATAACGGCGCGGAGTTTTTAGGTGTCGACCAATATAAAAATGTTCAGCGTTGGGCAGATGCAATTTTAGCGCGCCCTGCGGTTCAACGTGGTCGTATGGTTAACCGTACTTTTGGTGATTTAGAAACACAGTTACATGAACGTCATGACGCCAGTGATTTCGAGACTAAAACGCAAGATAAAATTTAATCGTTATTTTTTAAACAAAACCCACTTTTGCTCAAAAAGTGGGTTTTATGCTTCTTCCAATAAAAATCTTATTGATGCAAAGAAAGTCCCTTTATTGCTTTATCAACTGCTTTTTTAGGTCCTCTTAACGCCACTCCGACCAAATTTAATTGATTCGCATCGTCAGCCCAAAAAACCGCCCGATTATCCTCATCATTTCCTGTAGAAAACATGGCATGTACATAGGGAATAATCGTTAAATCTTGCTCAATTGCTTTGAGATGCGCTTTTTGTAGCCCTGATAAATCTCCCTCAAAAACTAACATCGGCTGCCCTAACATGTTGCCATACTCATAGCCATTCGCATCGATATAAGGTTTCCCCAACATTTCAGGTACAGCAGAGGCAATCCCCGTTGCT
The DNA here is from genome assembly GCF_037027805.1 of Acinetobacter sp. 161(2023). NCBI lineage: Bacteria > Pseudomonadati > Pseudomonadota > Gammaproteobacteria > Moraxellales > Moraxellaceae > Acinetobacter > Acinetobacter sp. 161(2023). The sequence continues at coordinate 262,806 of NZ_JAZEYD010000002.1, forward strand.
AAAAAAGCCACCACATTTAATCTCTGCCACGTCGCAAGATCATTACGGATAATCAGCGCAATTTTTGTGTCAAACATAAATCTCTATCCTGAATCATTTATCTCAAGTTAGTCATCATGCCTAATCCAGATTTTTCTCGTCTTGTACGTTTGTGCAGGAGCCATCACAAACGTACAAGACCATAAAATTACGAGTCACTATGCTGGGTTGTTTTTGTTTCAGTAGATACATTATGGAAATCTTTTTTTATACCTTGAGTGTGATGTATAGCCCCGGTCCAGTAAATTTTATGGGACTAAACGCTGGGCTAACCGGACAATTCAAAAGAACAATTTATTTTTTTATGGGTGTCGGCTGCGCGATGCTGATGCTATTCATGATTTTTGGATATATCGGCGCCGCAACCATTCCACAAAAAGCCCTGCACTATATTGCTTTGCTTGGCGCGTGTTATACGTTTTATCTTGCATTTCAGATGTTAAAGGCAGATATCGAGATCAATTATGAGACCGCCGAAGTTCAGGCGCTTTCGTTCTGGAATGGTTTTGGGATACAAGCTTTAAACCCCAAAGGAATTTTGGTTATTTTGCCTGTTACAACAATTATGTACCCAACAGCGCACATTACTGGCATTCAAATCTTCTTAGTATCGTTGCTCATTTCGATTGGTGCAGCAGGCGCACCCTGTCTTTATTCGTGGGCTGGTGCAGTGTTAGGCAAAAAAATTAAAAATAAAATTTGGTTTAATCGCTTAAATAAAACCATGGCAATGATGCTGATCATTTCTGGCATATTTATGCTTTATGATTTTTTGAAAGGCATGAATCTAATTTAAGACAAAGTCTATGTCAGTCTAAACAGGCTGACTTTTAAATAACTTGTTTAAGAAGATAACTTATTGATCATCCGCCATCTGGCTGGAGTCAATCCAAATGCTTTTAGAAAATGACGTGACATGTGGCTTTGATCAAAAAATCCGGCAATCAATGAAGCTTGAGTCAATGACTCTCCATACATCAGGCATGACTTTACAACCTCTAATCTACGCATGGTCATATATCGATGTGGACTTGTACCAAACAACAGTCGAAAATCGCGTGAAAGACTCCAGCGGTCTCGTCCCACATTTTTTTCAATATCATCTAAAGAGATATTTTCATATAAAGAGGCATGTATAAATTCTCTAGCACGCTCCGCTGCGACATAGTCATAAGTATGTGAGGTTCGCTGATTATTACCAGAAATTTCGTAAAGTGTGGTTGCCAAATCATATAAAGCATCTTGTTTTTCTAAAGAGTCGATATGTTGATCCATCCCTTGTAATAAAACATCAGTTGCCTTAAATAAACGGGGGTCCTGACTTAAGCCATTTTCAAAAAATGGTAAAGGTTTACCCTTCATAATTTCCTGTAGGGTTGCAGGTTCTACGTACACCATCCGATATCTAAAACCGTCTCGACTACCTGACTCTCCATCATGTTTTTCATCAGGATGTAAAACCATCGTCATTCCCGGCTGGCTATGTTTCATCTCTCCCCGATAATGAAAACTTTGAACACCAGTTAAAGTCCGCCCAATTGCAAAAGTATCATGGCGATGTGACTCGTAAGCATGATCGGTAAAAAATGCTTCAATTCGCTCTAGACTATTAGGGTCAGAATTTCTGACAATCCAATCATTTGCATTGGGTAGTTCAATCACATATTCACCAAAATTTTATATGTTCTAGATAAGTATTCTACCTATACTTTATAGGCTATCGTTATTTTGAAAAATAGCCTGTATATAACTCACTCAGCCAAGCGACAAAAACTCGTACGCGTGGCGAGAGCTGCCGATGCTGCGGATATAAAGCAGAAACTGACATCTTCGGGATTTGCCATTCAGATAAAACCTCAACCAGTTGCCCGTCTTTTAACTCATTCGCTACATGATAGCGCGGGACCTGAATTAAACCTGCCCCACGTAAAGCAGATAATACATAGTTTTCAGCATCATTTACCGCGATCCAGCTTTTCAAAAAATAATCTTGTTTTTTGCCATTCACCATCAATTCAAATGGATAATTCCGCCCGCCTGATGTCGAGAAGAAATTGACACAATAATGTGATAACAAATCCTCTGGTTGCTCTGGCGTTCCATGTTTATTTAGATAGTCAGGACTTGCACAAATGACTTGTGGCATATCGACCAAATGTCTAGCAATTAAAGTGGAATCATCCAAACGTCCTGCTCTCACCACACAGTCTATCCCTTCCCGAATCAGATCAACCAAACGATCACCCGTACTAATTACAAGTTCAATGTCAGGGTACAGCTGATGAAATTGGTCGATATTGGGTAAAACAATTTTAGTCGCATGTGCGCCTGATAAATCGACACGTAGCAAACCACGGGGCTGAGCAATTACATTCCGTAAAGATGATTCTGCATCATCGAGTTCCGATAATATTTGTGTACAACGTTCATAAAATGCTTGTCCATCTAGTGATGGTCTTACATGCCGAGTCGTCCGCTCTAGCAAACGGCACTGTAAATTATTCTCTAACTCTTTAATGGCATTACTTGCTGTAGCGCGTGGGATATTGAGCTGATCGGCTGCCTGACTAAAACTACCCAACTCTACGATGCGGGTAAAAAGTTGCAAGGTATCAAATTTATCCATGGTGCTCGCTTTTAACACTATCTATTATTAATAAATATGGAATTATCTTATCCAATTATAAAGATTTATCCCATATTTCTACATTATTAAAATAAGCCATACTTAATCAAACAGGCAATCTAAAAATGAATATTTCAAAAAAGACAGCTCTTGTTACTGGTGCATCACGTGGTATTGGCCGTGCTATTGCAGAACGTTTAGCTCAAGATGGCTTTTATGTGATTGTTAACTATGCTGGCAATAAAATTCATGCCCAAGCAACTGTAGATCATATTATTGAGCAAGGTGGTCAAGCCTCTGCTATTCAAGCAGATGTTGCAAATGAACATGAGGTAGGCCGTTTATTTCAAGAAGCAAAAGCCATGAACGGACAATTAGATATCGTAGTTCATAGCGCAGGCATTCTGCCTATGGCAAACATTACACCTGAAGGTCTGCCAGATTTCGATAAAGTAATTCATACCAATTTACGTGGTGCGTTTTTAATTTTGGCGCATGCAGCCGAAACCGTTCCGGATGGTGGCCGGATTATTGTCCTTTCAACCAGTGTAATTGCTAAATCTTTTCCTTCATATGGTCCCTATATTGCCTCGAAAGCGGGTGTAGAAGGCTTAGTACATGTATTAGCAAATGAGTTACGCGGCCGAAATATTACTGTAAATGCTGTTGCACCGGGCCCGACAGGAACTGACCTTTTTTATAATGGAAAAACTGATGAGCAAGTGGCAGCTATTGCAAAACTCGCTCCATTGGAAAGAATCGGAACACCTGAAGAAATTGCCAGTGTAGTTGCCATGTTAGCTGGCCCAGATGGACGTTGGGTAAATTCACAAGTCATTCGTGTAAATGGTGGATTTGCTTAATTTTTAAAACCGTGTGGATTATTTTAATTCACACGGTTTTTATTAACTATTAAAATGATTATTCCATCAATTTTAATTAAAGAACTATATAAGCTTAATTAATACTTTTTTATAAAAATATCCCCCATTCTTATTTATAAAAATAATATATATAAATAGATATTCCTTATTTTTGCTTATATTTAAAACCGCGTAAATTGAACAATAACAATCTGAATCGAAGATAAGGATATATTCAATGAATGCTAAATTAAATACAGAAGCTCCTCAAAGCTTTATCTCAACTGGTTCAAATCCATCCTTGTCAAAAGAAGATATTCTTTCTAAAGCACAGCGATACGCACAGGACCATGAACTTAATTTTAGTGGCAGTTTATCACCTACTGATGCATGGCAGCTCGTACAACAAGGCGAAGCTGTTTTAGTTGATGTGCGTACCAATGAAGAACGTAAATTTGTGGGTTATGTCCCTGAAAGTGTTCATGTCGCTTGGGCAACAGGCACATCGTTTAACCGTAATCCACGCTTTTTAAAAGAACTCGAATCAAAAGTTGGCAAAGACAAAACCATTCTTTTGTTATGCCGTAGTGGCAACCGCTCAGCACAAGCTGCCGAGGCCGCATTTAATGCTGGTTTTGAACACATTTATAACGTTCTTGAAGGCTTTGAAGGCGACTTAGATGATCAACAACAGCGTAATCAAAAAAACGGCTGGCGCATTCATCAACTTCCTTGGCAACAAGACTAATACTTTAATCAATTTTCAGTGAATCAAGGAAAGCTTGTGACTCAATGGAACATTAATGCTGTTGTACAAGGTTTACAACAAGCAAGGCATGACTGGCGTCAGCAACAGCACAGAACCAAAGAATTTGGGGGCCGTGAACTTCCATCTAAAGAAGCTTTAAAAGCTATTTTAGATGACCTGTGCGGAATTATATTTCCAATGCGTTTAGGCCCTGCCGACTTACGTCAAGAAACTGAAGATTCTTATATTGCCTATACTTTAAATCGGGTACTCACAGCCTTACATGCTCAAGTACAACTGGCTTTAAATTATGAAGCAAAACGTCATTTGAGTCATTCGAACACAGTCCAACAGCCAGAGCAACTCGCTCAAAATATTGTGCAGGATTTTGCCAACACACTGCCGTCTATACGACGTCTTTTAGATGGCGATGTGCGTGCGGCCTACGAAGGCGATCCGGCGGCGCATAGTGTGGATGAAGTATTACTTTGCTATCCGGGCATATTTGCGATTATTCATCATCGAATTGCGCATCAGCTCTATGCTCAAGTGCCTTTGTTGTCTCGCATTATTTCCGAGTTGGCGCACTCTGCAACAGGCATTGATATTCATCCGGGTGCACAAATCGGTAAAGGATTTTTTATCGATCATGGTACGGGTGTGGTGATTGGTGAAACTAGCGTTATTGGAGAGCGTGTTCGTATTTATCAAGCAGTGACCCTTGGGGCAAAACGCTTTGAAACGAATGATGATGGTGGTTTGAAAAAAGACTATACACGCCATCCAATTGTTGAAGATGACGTGGTGATCTATGCAGGTGCCACTATTTTAGGTCGTATTACGATTGGTCGAGGGTCCATTATTGGGGGAAATGTCTGGCTTACGCATAGTGTTGCCGCAGGTAGTCAGATTTTACAGTCTCCTAATGAGTCTTATCAAAAAAATCATATTTCCGGTTAAAAACTATAGATGTGAAATAAATAGATAAGGAGATAAATAAACAAAGAGCTTGCACATTAATTAAATGCTTATTTCTAGTTTAAATATATTTTTATTTAGAAAATAGATAATTCATTAATAAGCTCTCTATTTAAAAAATTTACAACGCTATTTTAATTTTAAAACCAGAACTAATTCTAGTTTATATACATCCTAGAATTTTTATTTTCAAAAAGCCAATGTAATAAGGAAAAATGATTCATGGCGAAAAATACAGACAAAGCCCAACTTGCTCTTGGGGACCATGCGGCCCGTCAACTGGCCAATGCAACCAAAACTGCTCCCCAACTTTCTACAATTACTCCCAGATGGCTGACTCACTTACTTCAATGGCTTCCTGTTGAAGCAGGTATCTACCGCTTAAACCGTGTAAATAATACCGATGATATTCAAGTCGCTTGCACACAACGTGATGAAGCAACTTTACCTCAAACTTTTGTTGATTATGACCCAGAGCCACACGAATACTTTTTAAATGGTGTATCTACTGTTTTAGATGTACATACACGTGTTGCTGACCTTTACAGCAGCCCACACGACCAAATTAAAGAACAGCTCCGTTTAACCATTGAAACCATTAAAGAACGTCAAGAAAGCGAGCTCATCAATAACCCTGAATACGGTTTACTGGCAAGTGTGACAGATGACCAACGTATTTCGACTTTAAATGGCCCACCTACTCCAGATGATCTTGATGATTTGTTACGTAAAGTCTGGAAAGAACCGGGATTTTTCCTAGCACACCCTGATGCGATTGCAGCATTTGGCCGTGAATGTACACGTCGTGGTGTACCACCGCCAACGGTTAGCTTATTTGGTTCTCAATTCATTACATGGCGTGGAATTCCACTCATTCCATCAAATAAAATTCCTGTAGAAGATGGCAAAACTAAAATCTTACTGCTTCGTGTTGGTGAAAAGCGTCAAGGGATTGTTGGTTTATTCCAACCGGGTCTTGCAGGTGAACAGTCACCGGGGCTTTCAGTACGCTTTATGGGAATCAACCGTAACGCGATTGCGTCGTATCTAATCTCGTTATATTGCTCACTTGCAGTACTCACTGATGATGCGTTGGCAGTATTAGATGATGTGGAGGTGGACAAATATCATGACTACCCAGTTAACTACAAGTAATCTGCAAGGTAGTCCAACGGGGCCTGAAGTGACTGGTGTTAACCCACCAGCCAACTTCCCTGATGAGTCCACCATTGCTCGACTTGCTAATGAGTTTTTTTCAGCATTACCAAGCTCAAGCAGTGCAACTTCTCCATCGGGCCTTAACTTGGACTTACCTGTCGGAGCGCCACCTCACCCACCGCAACCGGGTGAACCATTTTCTGCACTCAGTGGTCGTGCGCCCAATATCGCCTTTCAGAAAAGTCTCAATCCGGAATATCCTGAGCATATTCCAAATTTGCCAGACTACCCTGAACGCCGAATTGTAGCGTCTGCGCCTGTGGTTGGTGGAGCTAATTTGCCACGCCCACCATTTGAACCACATTTGCCACAAGCTGCTCATAGTGAACCCAATGTGCCACGCATTGAACCCAGCTTACCAACGGGTGCTGGTGAATCACCTTATTATTTTTTAAATGATTTTTCTGCTCCAAATGCAGCAGAGCCATCTGTTAAAGGTGTTGAAGATAATTATTCAGTTGCGCAGTCTTTTCAGTTACCACATGGTGACCAGCTGAAATCATTGCTGACGGAAGATCGTTTTGCAACGAACACACCTACCCAAAGTTCGGCAAGCTCTGCATTTTATTTTTTAGACTTGCCTCAAAGTGGACAAAGTTATAGTCACTATCAACCATCACAACCCACTTTTGTAGCAAGCAGTGCTCAACCACTCGATGTACATGCCATTCGTCGCGATTTCCCAATTTTACAGGAACGCGTCAATGGTCGACCTCTAGTCTGGTTGGATAATGCTGCGACCACACAAAAACCGCAGCGCGTGATTGATCGGATTGCTTATTTTTATCAGCATGAAAACTCAAATATTCACCGTGCTGCACATGAGTTAGCGGCTCGTGCAACCGATGCTTATGAGCATGCAAGAAATGTAGTTGCCCGATTCATTGGCGCTCCCTCTTCCAAAGAAATTATCTTTGTTCGAGGAACAACCGAAGGCATTAACCTGATTGCAAAAACATGGGGTGAGCAAAATATTGGTGAAGGTGATGAAATTATTGTTTCTCACTTAGAACACCATGCCAATATTGTGCCTTGGTATCAACTCACTAAAAAAACTGGAGCAAAATTAAGAGTCATTCCTGTGGATGACACAGGCCAGATTATTTTAGAAGAATTACCAAAACTGATTAATGAACGCACTAAACTGCTGTCGATTACTCAAGTTTCGAATGCTTTAGGAACAGTCACACCTGTTGCTGAAGTTATTAAAATTGCGCATGCCAAAGGCGTACGTGTTTTAGTTGATGGTGCTCAATCTGTTTCGCACATCCCTACCGATGTACAAGCTCTTGATGCAGACTTTTTTGTGTTTTCAGGACATAAAGTGTTTGGGCCGACGGGTATTGGCGCGGTATATGCAAAACCAGAGTTGCTAGAAAGCATGCCTGTTTGGGAAGGTGGCGGTAACATGATTCAGGATGTTACCTTCGAACAAGTGGTTTACCAACCTGCACCAAACAAGTTTGAAGCTGGAACTGGAAACATTGCCGATGCAGTCGGTTTAGGTGCTGCACTTGAATATGTAGAAAGTCTAGGTATTCATAACATTGCTCGCTATGAACATGATTTACTCGAATATGGTCAAAATGCACTGAGCAGTGTGTCTGGTTTACGTTTGATTGGAACTGCGCATCACAAAGCCAGTGTGATGTCCTTTACCTTACAAGGCTATTCGACTGAACAGGTCGGTAAAGCTTTAAATCAACATGGTATTGCTGTACGTTCAGGTCACCATTGTGCACAGCCAATTTTACGTCGTTTTGGTGTAGAACAAACTGTCCGCCCTTCTTTGGCTTTTTATAATACGACTGAAGAAATTGATTTATTGGTTTCGGTGTTATATCAACTGACGCGTAATAGACGTACGAGTTAAATATATTTTTTGAGAAAAGACTGCTTACGGGCGGTCTTTTTTATGGATTATTTATTGAAACTACTTGAGCTCAACTTCATGTATAGGAACAAGTCAAAGTAGCTATCACAGCGGAGTCTTATTATTTGAAATTCGATTTCTAGATTAGCCTTCGGCTCGAGCTAAGAGTCATCTACAGCCTGCCCATAATTTTTAAAAATAATGTTTTTGCAACATTTCCTGATAGATGAAAACAGTTAACAGGTTCTGTAGATGAGAAAGTTTTTTGGTTACTTTTTCCAAAAAAAGTAACAGAATTAGCTACTTTCTATTGGTGTATAAACGATAAGACTCCGCCTTGAACACTATAAGCAATCTAAAATCGTACTTCTTTAACTCTATTAAATACTCAGGGCAATTAAACAAACAATCCCCAAATCAACTTCAATGCAATCCCAATTAATAAAACTCCCATCACCCTCTCAAAATACACTCCAAACTCCAAAAACCGTTTACGTACAATAGGCTGTGCAAACAGTACACTCACCAACATGAACCAGATGGCATTGACCATACACATCCAAACCCCATAAAAGACCTGAACTTTCATCGGCGTGGTCGTACTTACAATTGTCGTAAAAATTGCCAGAAAAAAGATGGTGGCTTTCGGGTTTAACGCATTTGTAAGAAAACCCATCGTAAAAGCTTTAAATAAACTCGGCATATCACTGTCTGCTTGGCCATTAATCTCAATATTGGTATTCGCCTGACTACGTAAACACTGCCATCCTAAATACACTAAGTAAGCTGCCCCCGCTGTTCTGATCAGTGACATGAGCCATTCACTTTGCTGAATCAAAAAGCCAATACCAACAAGGGTATAAAAGACATGAACCGAAATGCCAACACCAATACCAATCGCGGTCATACACCCTATTAAGTAGCCATAACGTACACTTTGTCTTACCGTAACCACAAAATCTGGTCCCGGTAAAATGACTGCCATAAAGTGAATGAGTGCCAGCGTTAAAAACTCATGCCCATACAACTGCCACATTTATTCAGCCTCCTTGGCAACGCTATAGCTGACACTCAGCTTTCCTTTCTTAATCTGATAGGACTGAATTTCTATAAAACCAATATCTCCTAATGCTGCAACATGAGTCCCGCCACAGGGAAATGCAGAAAACTCACCAAAACCGATTTCACGAAAACCATCTGCATGTTGCTGAAGATTGGCTGGTAAATTAGCCTGAATATATTGTAAACAGTGCTGTTCAAGCATTTGAGCATCTAACTGTTGAGCTGTGTCCAAAGCAATGAACTGAACTCGCGCATCATGTGGCCAGTGTTGTGCTTTTACAGCTTGCCAGCCAAATAGATGCATTACATGTCCAAGCAAATGTCCTGCTGAATGTAAGCGGCTATGATAACGACGTACTGCTTCATCCACTTGTGCAAAAGCCACTCCCAACTCAACAGGTTGTGTGCAGTAATGAATGATTTCCCCTTGTTCAATCGCTACATGCACTACATCAACTTCTGCGATTTTGCCCGTATCACTCGGTTGACCGCCACCTTGAGGATGAAATGGGGTTGCCGATAAACGCACGGCAAAACGCCCATCTTCACAAGGATTACACGCTAGAACATCAACCTCAGCGGCAAGAGCACCTGTTAAATACAATGCTTGCGTCATACTTTTCTACATACACGTTAAGATGAAAAAGATTGTATTGCGATTTCTTAAACGCGATAATCCACTCTAAATCTAAATAACTTTTGCCTCATGAGCACAAATCAAAGTTTAGTTCTGTTAAATGAAATGGCGACTTTCGTTAAAGTAGTCGAGTCAGGGAGTTTTTCTGAAACGGCTCGACAACTCGGTACTACACCCTCTGCGATAAGCCGTGCGATTGCTCGCTTAGAACGTGCTTTAGGAACCCGCTTACTTTATCGAACCACACGAAAGCTTCGTTTGAGTGAAAGTGGTCAACAGGTCTATCAACGTTGTTTAGATATGGTCAATACGGCACAGGCAGTGATGGAAAGTTCGGGCCAATTTCATGTTGAACCGCAAGGAATCATTCGTCTGAGTGTTCCAAAAGCCGTTGGACATTTTATGATTCATCCACATTTACCAGAGTTTTTAGAACGCTACCCGAAAATTGATATTCAAATGCTTTTAGAAGATCGTTATGTAGACCTGATTGATGATGGAGTAGATTTAGCGCTTCGAATTACAGAGCAACCACCGGGTGGCCTTATGGGTCGAAAGCTGATTGATATCGATCACTTGGTTTGTGCTACGCCTGAATATTTGGAAAAACATGGCATACCAACCCATCCTCATGATTTAAAGCAGCATGAATGTATTTACTTGGGCGAACAAGCCAGTGACTCAAAATGGAAATTTCAGCAAGGAAATAAATCGATCAGTGTAGCTGTGCGTGGACGTTATGCGGCAAACCATACGGGTGTGCGTTTGAGTGCTGCATTACAGCATTTAGGTATTGCAAGCTTGCCGTACTTCGTTGCACGCCATGCTCTACAACAAGGTAGCTTAGTTCAGGTTTTACCAGATTGGTATTTTAAAACCTATTACAGTGGCGGGCTGTGGTTACTCTACCCACCGACACGGCATGTCCCGCCTAAATTAAGTGTATTGATTCAATATTTGGCTGATAAATTAGCAGCAGAGCCGTCTTTATTTAAATTAAAGTAATATAAAGTCAAGGTGTTAGCACGATGGAATCCTACCTTTTAACCTCTAAAGTACTCAGCTAATTCGGTTACTTTTTTTGAAAAAAGTAACCAAAAAACTTTCTCATCTACAGAACCTGACCACTGTTTACATCTATAAAAAAATATTGCAAAAACATTATCTTTATAAATTATGGGCAGGCTGTAGATGAATCTTAGCTCGAGTAAATACTATCTAGAGTTCTAATCTTTAGAGGTTATTAGCATGATTACTCAACCAATAAATCTTTTGGATTAATCGTATCGCCATAGACTGGTTTTAACGTTTTTTCATAAGCCTGATGAATCACGCCTTCTTTCGCCAGTTTCTCTAAATCTTGATTCAACCAGTCCAGCAACTCTTTATCACCTTTTTTCACTGCTGGTGCAATTAAGTCCTGCTCACCTAAATTGGTAATGCCAACGGTGTAATTTGGATTTTCTTTAGCCCAAGCTAAAACCAGCAAGTTATCATGTGCAAGCGCAGCACCACGACCATCTTTTAAAGCATCAAAAGTTTCAGTGTTTTGCTCATACTTTTGTAGTTTAATTTCAGGATGAGTCTTGGTGAAGAATGAATCAGCCGTTGTACCCTTATTCACCAATAAAGTTTTATCTTTAAGTTGAGCAACATCGGTAATTGGATGACTTTTAGGAGAAACCACACCTAGTGCCACTTTTAGGTAAGGCTTAGCAAAATCGACAACTTCTTTACGTTCTGGTGTAACAGTAAAGTTGGCAAAAATAATATCCACTTTATTGGCTTTTAAGTATTCGACACGGTTAGCCGCTTCAGTTAAAACAAACTCAACTTTGTTTTCATCACCCAGCAGATCTTTAGCGACATGCTTAGCAATTTCTACATCAAAGCCCTGATTTTTACCTTGAGCATCTAAATATCCAAACGGCGGTTTATCACTAAATACGCCAATTCTTACCACGCCATTCTTTTTGATCTGTTCAATACTTGACGTAGTTTGTGTGGTATCTGCCGTTTTTTCAGTAGACTGAGTTCCTTTGTCACATGCAACTAAACCTAAACTCAGTAAAGATGCAGCCAAAATATGCTTCACGTTTTGAAATGTTAATGTTGTCATTATTTCACCCTATCGTTCTTGTAAAAGTCTTATTTAAAATCGCAGCGCCTACTACTAGACACTTCTCTAGCGATATTGAAAATTATTGGCCTACATCTAAAAACACATTTGGATTGACCGAGTCACCGTAAATTGGCTTCAAGGTTTCATCATAAATTTTATTAATTTCACCACTTGTTCTGAGCTGCTTGATTTCAGTATTGAGCCAATTCAATAATTGGGTATTACCCTTTTTAACTGCTGGTGCAATAAACTCTTGATCACCAATAGATTGAATACCTGCCACATAACTTGGGTTCTTCGCGGCCCATGCTAAAGCATAGGTACTATCTTGTGAAATCGCGTCACCACGACCGTCGGTTAAGGCTTTGAAGGCATCCGAGTTTCTTTCAAACTTGAGTAAATTCACTTTCGGATAATGCTTGGTAAAGTAGGTATCTGAACTTGTGCCTTTATTTACAATTAAGGTCTTACCTTCTAATTGAGCAATATCTGTAATCGGTTTGGCTTTAGGTGAGACTATCCCAAAAGCTCCTTTTAAATAAGGCTCAGCAAAATCCACAACCTCTTTACGTTCAGGGGTTACCGTAAATGTCGCGAACACGACATCAGCACGATTTGATTTTAAGAACTCCACCCGATTTGAAGCTTCAGTCACAATAAACTCAACCTTCTTTTCATCACCGAGCAGATCTTTAGTGACTCGTTTTGCTAAAGCAACATCAAAGCCCTGATTATTGCCAGCACTATCTACATAACCAAACGGCGGATCATCAGCAAAAACAGCAACTCGCAACACCCCATTTTTTTTGACTTGCTCTAAAGACTGGTCTTCTTGAGTATTACTTGCTTGCTCAGTTGATGGCGTTTTACTACATGCAGTTAACAACACCCCAGCAACAGCAAGACTGCTTAATATTTTTATTGAATTACGTTTAAACATTCACTTCCTCATGATTCAAATAATAAAAATCTAGTACGACAAAATATTTAAGAAGGCTTTCGCTCTTTCTGTTTTTGGCTGTTCAAAAAATTCTTCTGGCGATGCCTGTTCAATAATCTTGCCCTTATCCATAAAAATAATGCGGTCGGCAACCTTACGGGCAAAGGACATCTCATGTGTCACAATCAACATGGTCATTCCTTCATTCGCCAATTTGAGTACGACATCAAGCACTTCTCTGACCATTTCTGGGTCCAGCGCAGCGGTAATTTCATCAAGTAAAATGACTTTAGGTTGCATGACCAATGAACGCACAATAGCGATACGTTGTTTTTGTCCACCTGAAAGCTGTCGTGGATAATCAAGTTTTCGCTCAAACAGTCCCACTCGCTTTAACAACTCATCTGCTACTTGTTCAGCTTCATCACGGTGACGTTTTTGTACTTTAAGTGGTCCAAGCAAAATGTTGTCAATGACGTTCATATGCCCAAATAGCTCATAGTTCTGAAAAACCATGCCAATTTTTTGACGAGCATTAGTCCAGTCCACATCTTTACCGAGCACACCTGAGCCAGTTAAACGGATTTCACCACTTTGAATCGGTTCTAAGCCATTAATGCAGCGCAGTAAGGTACTTTTACCACAGCCCGATGGCCCTAAAATAACAACCACCTCTCCTTGTTCTACATCCAGATCAATGCCCTGTAAAATATGACTTTGTGCAAATGATTTCTGTAATTGTTGTATCGATAACAAAGACATAATTACTCCCAGATCTTTTCTAAATGTGCTGCTAAACGAGATAAGGGATAGCAAATCAGAAAATACAAAATAAAAATAAAGCCATAAATCCAAAGCGAGGCGCTCGGCACGGTCAACAGCGAATTTTCAATAATTTGTTGGCCAACTTTAATGACCTCGACCACACCAATCAGGACTGCCAAAGAGCTGGTTTTCACCATTCGGGTAAATAAATTAATTGCGCCTGGTGTTACTCGTTTTAGACTTTGCGGAAAAATGACATAGACCAAGGCTTGAGCATGAGTGAGTCCCAACGCATAGGCCGAATCGCGTTGATGCTGATCAATTGAAGTAATTGCCGCACGGACCAAATCGCCCATTTCAGCAGTACCCCACAAAACAAATACAACAACGCAAACCCACATCGCAGAAAACTGCCAGTTAAACCATGTGGCAAAGCCGAAATAAAAAACAAAAAGCAAAACTAAAATTGGAATGATTCGAATCGCTTCTAAATACAGGCGGCACAGCGCTTTAACCGCTATATTTTTAGAGGTCATAATGACGCCTAAAATCGTGCCTAAAATCGCAGAGAAAAATACAGAAATAAACGCAATTTTTGCTGTTGCCCAGAGTCCCCACATTAAACGTTCGAGATGACTCGCTTGAAATAAATAATCAAGTTCCATGGCTCACCTTCCGACTTCTATGTTCCAGATAACTGGTTAAAATAGACACGGGCAATAAAATAATCAGATAAGCCATGATTAATAAGAACAAAGCTTCCGTCGTTTTATAGTCCATCCCAATTAAGTCTTTGGTCACAAAAAGCAGTTCAACGACAGCAATTGCACTTACAACAGAACTTTCTTTAATGAGAAATAGGCAATTTGCCCCTATCGCCGGAATTGAAATAGCAAGTGCTTGAGGGAAAATGACATATCTAAAAATTTGAATCGGTTGTAGACCAATACTTTTTGCTGAGTCAATCTGCCCTTTTGCAACAGACTGCAAACCTGCTCGGAAAGCTTCAGCCATATAGCTTCCACCTAAAAAGGTCAGTCCGATCACACCACAAGCAAAACCATCGATTTTGATGCCAAGCTTTGGCAAACCGTAATACAAAAAGAACAGTTGAATTAATAAAGGGGTATTTCGAGATAACTCAATATAGAACTGGGCAATTCTATTTAGCACCCGCACGCGATATGTGATTAAAATGCTGCAAATTAGCCCTACAATAATTGCCAGAATAATGCTGATAATTGAAATTTTCAGCGTGGTCAAAGTTGCAGAGAAAAATTGCGGCAACACATTATGGATATACTGCCAGTTCAAGGAAAATTCCAAAAAATAATATTAAAACGTTATAAATATTTAGCTTTCATCAGCCATTAAATATTTGTGTAACGAGTTTATTTTTTTCCCAATTGGTCTAAAACTATTTTTATTAGATAAGCTTTTCTATAAGTTTGATAAATTCGATCTGGCAATCGAAAGCCTTCAAATTAGTTGAATACAACCGCTCAAAACATATTCACTAAAACAAAGATGAATAATAAAACCAATAAAAAAATCGGACACCAAGGCCCGATTCTTTATTTAATAATCTTCAATCTATTGCTTACTTTCTAAGTACATCGCCAATACTTTGGTCTTTATCAAAAACCGATTTAGCATATGGGCAAAGCGGAATCACTTTTACTTCTTTTTCACGAACAAAAGCCACCAAAGCGTCAAGTAATTGGCGACCTACTCCTTGTCCACGATAATTTTCATTCACATCTGTGGCATCAATAATTAGCATGCCATCGCCTGCCCATGTATAAGTCATTTCGCCTGCAACGGTTTCACCATCAAGTAAGCTAAAGCTGCCGTGTTTTGTATCATCTTTTTGTTGAATATTCACAATGAATTCCTCTTCTTACGACTCATATTTATTAAAAAATGACTTAGTATATCTTTCACTATAAGAACAAATCTAAGTGTAAAAAAAATAGCCTGTTTTTAGCCGTGAGTCTGTATGCTTTTTAAATACAATCTTCAATTAACTTAATGAAACTCTTGCACCAGACTATTAATGTGTGCCACCGCAGCAGTTCGGTTTTCAACGCACAGTTTTTCAAAAACATGCTCTAAATGTTTGTTTACCGTCCGTGGACTCAGCTCCAAAATTTCTGCAATATCTTTATTGGTTTTCCCCAACAATAACCAGTGCATGACTTCAGCCTCACGTTGAGTCAACTGTGGGCAATATTTCAAAATATCAGCCATTTCCAAAGCTGGCGTAGAGGTCTTGATTTGTATCAGATAATTTTTTGCCACACTTGGTTCAGTTTCCCACGGCGTGAGTAATAACAGTTGTAATTGCTGAGATGGTGTCGAATAAGAACAGCTGGTTAATTTTTTAGGATCTTTTTCCTGTTCCAAATCTGAAAACCAAGCTTTTAAGCCTGCTTCAAAACCTTCTAATTCAGGTAAATATTGACTCAGTAAATCACTGGCTTTTTGAGTTTTCCAAACAATTTTACCGTGAACATCTAGCGCAAGAATGGCTGTTTCCGTTGCATCAATCACCTGTTTTTGTTGCTGCAACAGTTTGGCATGGGCCAAATGTGTTTTTACCCTCGCTAATACTTCTTCAATATTCAAAGGTTTGGTTACATAGTCCACCCCACCGACCTGAAAACCACGCACAATATGCTCTGTTTCAGACAAGCCTGTCATAAAAATGACGGGAATAAACTGCGTAATTGGACTTGCTTTAAGCTGTATGCAACTTTCAAAACCGTCCATATGTGGCATATTGCCATCAAGCAAAATCATATCTGGTAAGCACCGGTGTGCTATTTCAATTGCACTCAACCCATCGGTTGTGACAAGCACGCGATAACCCGCCTGATCTAGACTTTCATGTAACAAGCCTAAATTTTCCGGCACATCATCCACAATCAGAATAACAGCCTGCTCTTTTGGCGAAGCTTGCTGAAAAGAAACATGTTGCGTACTCATTACTTATCCTGAATTAATCGTTGGGCGTGTTTTAAATCAAACTTTTGAATAGCCTGTTCAAGCTGTTCCCATAACTCATCATGCTCCGGAAAATTTTGACGGCATTGCGTTAAAGTCTGTTGAATTCCACGGATATAACCCTGCCCAATTAAATCATTTAATTGCTGCAAGCTTTGCGGTAAATCGAGTAGATCATTATTTTCAGTTTGTTTAATTGATGTATGAACAGTAGCTTGCTTTTGCCTAAACACCTTTACATCCAGTGCTTGAACTTCATTATTTTCAAGGTGTGCATCTGATTTAGAATCAATCCATAGCAAACCTAATTTGTCTCCAATTTTACTCAGCAACAAATTGAGATCGATTGGTTTTAGCATAAAGTCTTCACTTAAGACTGCATCTTGTGGATTGACTTCACGCTCGCCTGCATTCGCTGAAATAATTAAGATCGGCACATTAGTAATATTATTCTGACGCAATAATCGTGCTGTTTCCCACCCGCCCATCAAAGGCATATTTAAATCCATCAAAATCAGGTTAGGTTGAAACATAGGAACACGTCTTAAACAGTCAATGCCCGACTCGGCTTCTTCAATGATAAATCCTAAAGGCTTTAGAAAATTGGCGACTAAGCCGCGGTCAACTACTTCATTATCGACAACCAAAATTCGTTTTCGTTCGCCTTGGTAGCCTGTGATCTGGTTGGAGTAAACATTAGAAATTGGATGAACTACTTCTTTTGAAGGTAAATAAAACTTAATCTTAAACTGTGAACCCTGATTGAGCTGGCTACTCACAGATAGCTGGCCACCAAGTAAATCGACCAATAATTTTACAATCGGTAGTCCGAGTCCTGTTCCGGTAAATCCGCCTTGAACTACATTGCTGCCCCGTTCAAACGGGTTAAAGATTCGTTCTAAATCTGCCTCCGCAATACCGCAGCCCGTATCTCTAATTTCAAAATAAGCCGTTTGAAAACGGTACTCGACTTTCAAAGTAATTGTGCCGCTCGTCGTAAACTTTAAAGCATTACCCAGTAAATTGATGAGTACTTGCTCTAAGCGCTTTTTGTCGGTACGGACATAGTGCGGCAGGTTATCTCCAATTTCATAAATAAACTGTAAATTCTTCTGTTCAAACTGCGGCTGAAACATTTGAATAATCTGTTCTATAAAATTTGGGAAATGAACATCCACCACATTTAAAGAAATTTTGCCTGTTTCAATTCGTGCTAAATCTAATAAACCGTCAATCAGTGAAGTCAGATGCTGCCCACTACGGCTAATCACCCCAAGCGCCATTTTGCCTTGTTCTGAAAGCTGCTCTTGTTTCTGAAGTAATTGGCTATAGCCCAAAATACTATTTAGAGGTGTTCTTAGTTCGTGACTAATGCCAATGACATAACGGCTTTTTGCATCATTTGCTCGCTCTGCTGAAATTCTGGCATCTTGCAGGTCTTTTGAAGTGACTTCATGGGCAGCAATTTCATCAATCAATAATGCTGTTTGCTGATGCGTTTCGATTTCAGCATTACGGCGGCTTTCATCGTTTAACACTAACCACCATGCAGCAACACTCATCAATAAAAATAAAATGGTGTAAATTTTGACAAACAGCGTAAATAACTGAGGAACGGCTGCCGCATTGATTGTTTCTAAATAGGTTTTTTCTTGAATATAAACCAGACTTAAACTCACTGCCAAAACGATCGACAGCCCTAAAGTCAGTAATAAATATAAACTGACCCTGCTATTTAAACGGCTAGCCCAACGTTCAGGTAAATAGTACCAAATGGCTTTTTTAAGTTGTACTGACCAACGTGCATCGGGTTTACATAAATCGTGACAGCGTGCTTCAAGTGAACAGCATAGAGAGCAAATCGTACCGCTATAGGCTGGACAGCCCGCCATATCTGCAAGTTCATAGTCCCTTTCACACACGACACAGTTAGCAACCGAAGTTGCCTGAATTTTTTCAGGCTGGCGTGCGATGTAATATTTGCCTTTGGTTAAGTAAGCAATAATAGGAACACATAACACCGCACTTCCTAGAGCAATGAAACTCGCCAATCCTTTTGCCATGAGTCCAAAAAAGCCCAAATAGCTAAGCATCGATAGCACTGAGGCAATCAGTAAAGCACCCACACCTACGGGGTTAATGTCATATAAATAAGCACGACGAAATTCAATTCCTTTTGGGCTTAGACGTAAAGGCTTACAGATAATTAAATCGGCAACAACGGCGCCAATCCATGCCAAAGCGATATTGCTATATAGCCCCAAAATACGTTCAACTGCATGGCTAATTCCCATTTCCATTAAAACAATAGCAATAAAAACGTTAAAAAGAAGCCAGACAATTCGCCCAGGATGGCTATGAGTTAAGCGCGCAAAAAAGTTTGACCATGCCAATGAGCCAGCGTAGGCATTAGTCATATTAATTTTAATTTGTGCCAAGCAAACCAGTGCTAGAGTCAATATTAAAGCTAGCTGAGGGTTTGGAATAAACTGTTGATAGGCAACCCAATACAAATAAGTCGGATTGTCTAGTTCAGAGACAGGAATAAACAGCTGAAAAGCCAACACCATCAGCAGCATGCCCATCAATACTTTTAGAAATCCGAAAATAATCCAAGATGGACCACCTAAAAAAACGGCAAAACGCCATGCAGTTCTATTCTTTTCTTGTTGGGGTAAAAAACGTAAATAGTCGGCTTGCTCACCAATTTGGATCACAAATGAAAAAATAAGAGTGCACGCCGCACCAAAGTAATACAGATTAAAATCGGTTGAGTTTGAAACCGCACCAACAAAATGCAGACTACTACTTAAAATTTGTGGCTGTTTCCAGATTACAAAAAACCACGGTAATAACAGTAATAAGAGCCAGATTGGTTGTGTGATTGCCTGAACTTTATTAATAAAACCAATTCCTTTGACCACTAAAGGCAAAATCACTAAGGCAGAAATTAAGTAACCAATAACTTGTGGAATGCCTAAAGCTAGCTCAAGTGCCATTGCCATAATTGCGGCTTCAAAGGCAAGCAGAATAAAGGTAAAACTGGCATAAATTAGAGATGTAATGGTGGAGCCAATGTAGCCAAAACCTGCACCACGAGTAAGCAAATCGACATCTACATTATATTTTGCAGCGTAATAACTAATCGGCCAACTGGTTAAAAATATGATGGTACATACGACTATTGCTGCCCATACTGCATTGCTAAAACCATACTGCCAAAGCATGGTTGCCCCAATGGCTTCCATAGCCAAAAAGCTAACGGTTGAAATTGCGGTATTGGTAACGGTCCAAGGTGACCATTTCCGTACCGAGGTCGGTGCATAGCGGAGCGCATAATCTTCGATACTTTCATCGGCCACCCAAATATTATATTCACGGCGTGTTTTGATCACACGTTGTGGCGCTTGTTGGGGGCGTGAAGAATCTGGCATAACACTCATGTTTTGGATAGGGCTGTATTAAACCCAGCAATCCTTATGCCAAAAGTCATTTATCATGGCGATTTTTTGTTATACGCACATATACGCAAAATAACGTATTTTCAATTTTTCCCAAAAATCACACACTCAAATCCATCAAAAAACAATGATCAATATTTGTGTTGATTGACCGAAAATGATTGGGAGATTGATGTTATGAGTGTATCTGAACATCCAAATCTGGACACTGTGCAAGGTGCAGATTCACAAAAAGCAGTGAATGAAACCTTAGAAGATTATACTTTACGTTATGCTCCACACAGCTTTCGGCGCTGGAGTCCCAAAGTTGTCGCTATTACTGCACTTGGTGGTATTGCCTATCTTGCTGACTTTTCTATTGGTGCCAGTATTGGTATGTCTTACGGAACAACTAATGCTGTTTTCTCCATTTTATTTGCAGCGATTATTATCTTCTTAACTGGTATTCCTCTTGCCTACTACGCAGCACGTTATAACATCGACCTTGACTTGATTACCCGTGGCGCAGGTTTCGGTTACATCGGCTCAGTCCTGACCAGCATCATTTTCGCCAGTTTCACATTTATTTTCTTTGCCCTTGAAGGTTCAATCATGGCGCAAGGGTTATTACTTGGTTTAGGCATTCCGCTTTGGGCTGGTTACCTCATCTCAACCATTATGGTCATTCCGTTGGTGATTTACGGTATGAAAGCCTTGAGTAAATTACAAGTCTGGACCACTCCACTTTGGTTAATCCTGATGATTGGTCCTGTGGCCTATCTGATTTACCAAGAACCAACTTTAGTCAGCCAATTTGCTACTTTTACAGGTAAAGAAGGTTTTGCAACCGTAGACATGGCTGCGATCATGTTGGGTGCTGGTATTTGTTTATCGTTAATCATGCAAATTGGTGAGCAAATTGATTACTTGCGTTTCATGCCTGCTAAAACAAAAGAAAATAGCAAAGAATGGTGGGCAGCCGTTATTTCAGCAGGTCCAGGTTGGGTGATTTTAGGCGCAATTAAACAAATTATTGGGGCATTTTTAGGGTTCTATTTACTTACTAAAATACCGGGCGTAAACAGCACTGAACCTGTTCAACAGTTTAATGCAGCATTTCATGACATGCTTCCGGGTTGGGCAGCTTTAACACTTGCAGTGATTTTGGTGGTTATTTCTCAAATTAAAATTAATGTGACCAATGCTTACTCTGGTTCCCTTGCATGGACAAGTGCCTACACTCGTATGAGTAAACATTATCCGGGCCGTATTGTCTTTGTGATCGTGAACTTGGCAATTGCGCTTGCTTTAATGGAAGGCAACATGTTTGCGGTACTGGGTAAAATCTTAGGATTCTATTCAAACTTTGCGATTGCTTGGGTTGTGGTTGTTGCAACAGACATTTCAATCAACAAATATGTTTTAAAACTTTCACCAAAAGAACCAGAATATCGCCGTGACATGCTCTACAACGTAAACCCTGTCGGCATGGTTGCCTTCCTTGTATCAGCAGGCCTATCAATTGCAGCATTCTTTGGATTATTTGGTAGCTTCTTAGCTCCTTACTCACCACTCATCGCGCTTATACTTGCCTTTGTATTAACACCAATCATGGGTTTATTAACCAAAGGAAAATACTACATCAAGTCACACGATGACGGCATTAAAGAACCACGTTTTGACGCTGAAGGTACACCTGTAGCAACGGTTTACCACTGCCGCGTATGTGAGCAAGGTTATGAGCGCCCAGATATTATGTACTCTCACAAACATAACGGTACGATCTGCTCTTTATGTAAAACACTAGATGTCTAATTCATAAAAATAAAAAAGAAGCTTTAACGCTTCTTTTTTTACGTCTGATGATTCTTAGCCAATGGGAAACAAACGTTCAGGTACTACGTCTTTCATCACAATGGTTGAGATGAGCCGTTGCACACTCGGAATAGCCGATAATTTTTCATCGTACAAACGCTGAAAAGCTGGTAAGTCTTTTGCTACCACATGCAGCAAATAGTCTGGCTCACCAAATAAGCGCTGCGCTTGAATAATTTGTGGGATGTCTATCACGGCATTTTCAAACTTCTCGACTGCCTGTTTATCACCTTCTTTGAGCGTAATAAAAACAATCGCTGAAAATTCAAATCCGACTAAGTTTGGGTCGAGTTCTGCCCGATAGCCTTTAATGGCTCCCGACTCTTCTAAAGCCTTCACTCGTCTATGACAAGGTGAAATGCTCAAACCTACTTTTTCTGCCAACTCGGTAATAGATAATCGGCCATTTAATTGCAATTCAGCAAGAATCTTTTTGTCTGTGCGATCCATTTAGAAAAATTTACCCCAAATGAGTGTGATATGAGCAAACATTTAAAAGCACATTCTAAATACATGAGCATATTATTTTCAACAAGCTCGAATTAATAGTTTTTTTTGCTAAACCGAGAGTGAAACCTTTGAGAAATAGTTTGCCGAGATAAGCATATGGCTTTTAACATTTTTATTGCATTTTGGAGTGTTTCCATTCTTTTTATTATTACTCCAGGGGCAGACTGGGCCTATGCCATTTCGGCAGGAATTAATGGCAAAGTCGTCGTACCCGCTGTCGCAGGTATGCTATTTGGGCACTTTATTACGATTTTATTGGTAGCGGCTGGTGTTGGTCTGCTTGTAGCAAATAATCCGACTGCTCTGATGATTCTTACTGTGGGAGGTTCTGCTTATTTGTTATGGATGGGAATAAATTTACTCATTACCCCTCCTACTCCGAATAAATCTGGTTCTGAAAAGGCTCAGTCATGGTTGAGCTGGGCAACTAAAGGCGTTTATGTGAGTGGATTAAACCCGAAAGTTTTTTTACTCTTTTTAGCGCTGCTTCCTCAATTTATTGACACTACTGCTTCATGGTCTGTGACGACACAAATTCTTGCCTTTGGTGTTGTACACATGATTAGCTGCGCAATTATTTACTTAATGGTGGGTTATGGTTCAGAGGCTATTTTAAAAACCAGACCACAAGCAGCACAATTAGTCGGTCGTTTTTCAGGTGGTTTGATGGTTGTTATCGCAACGTGCTTATTGATTGGACAAATTTAAAAGTCATTCAGCAAAAAGTTACTGACTCACTTTTCGGGTCAGTAACTTGAATAATAAAATATAAGAAAATTTATCTCATTCGTTTGAGGTTATAAGTCACGACTCCCCAAATAACCAGTTCTTGTCCCTCTTCAATATAAATATTTTGATAATCAGGATTTTCAGCTTTTAGCCAAACTTTAGGTGGCTGAAATTGACTATCAATCATTAAGCGCTTAACAGTGAAATCATTGTCGATGAGTGCAATCACAATATCGCCAGATTTAGCAGCAATACTACGGTCCACAATAAGCGGATCATTAATATCAATTCCAGCGTCTAACATGGATAAGGAGTTGGCTTTAACAATGAAAGTAGCATTTTCATTTCTAATTAAATATTCATTTAAATCGAGTGCTTGCTCAATATCATCTTGCGCTGGCGAAGGAAAACCAGCAGCAACACGTTCAGTTGCCAAAGGAATATGGTAAATTTTATCGTTGTTTGGATGGACCTGTTGAACATTAAGTTTTGAGTTAAAATCGGTCAAGTTATTGGTTTTGACATTATTTAGTAACCAATTTTTGATAAAGTTAACTTGAGACTCGGGAACACGAATCACTTTTGTGGGTTCATTGAACTGTGCTTTTCGTCCAGCATTTTCTCTTACACCGCCATGCTCGAACTCTTTTTTCTTTGGCATATTGCCTCCATTTCACCGTTCAAATCCTACACAGACAATGTAACTTGAAAAAGTTACATTTTCAAGTTGACGAAATATTTTTTTTGCATAACAATAAATCCCATGATCAGATTTTAATCCATTTTGCTTTTAACAGGGATGTTTAAACTAAAATGGTAATTTGAAGAAAATCAAAACCTGTTTCGAAATAGTCTTTATGACTGACGGTTTTATGATTTTTATCAAATGAGATTCTGAGCATTTAACATTCTGGTTAAATTCAGTTTTTTGGTATGGAGACATGCGAAATGAAAAATCAACGTGATGCAGTTTTAGGTTATGCAAATGAGCAACATGCCTATTATATTCGCCTGATTGAAAATGATGCGGTTTTGGGTGAAAGCTACGGATTATTCTGTGAAAATCCAGAGAGTGAAGCAGCAGAAAGTATTATGACGACGTTATTTTTAAAAAAATCTTTTTGGTTAAACGGTTCTGAATACATTGATATTGTAAAAGGACTACAACTGCTCCCACAGTAAAGTAAATAAATTAAAAAACGAAGGAGGCTTTTGCCTCCTTCGTTTTTAAAACATTTTGCTTAAGACGTAAAACGTCCAGAGGCATCACGTTTTTGATTACGAGAGTTTTGACCACGACCATCATAATCGTCGTCATCACGACTGCGTCCTCGGCCTCGACCACCTGAGCGGCTACCACGATCGTCATCATCATCGTCATCACGACTGCGGCCACGGCCTCGACCACCTGAACGGCTACCGCGATCGTCATCATCATCGTCATCACGGCTGCGGCCACGTCCTCGTCCGCTAGAACGGCTACCGCGATCGTCATCATCATCGTCATCACGGCTGCGACCTCGGCCTCGACCACCTGAGCGGCTACCACGATCGTCATCATCATCGTCGTCACGGCTACGACCACGTCCTCGGCCATCAGAACGGCTACCGCGATCGTCATCATCATCGTCATCACGACTACGGCCACGTCCTCGTCCGCTAGAACGGCTACCGCGATCGTCATCATCATCGTCATCACGACTGCGGCCACGTCCTCGTCCGCTAGAACGGCTACCGCGATCGTCATCATCATCGTCGTCATCACGGCTGCGACCTCGGCCTCGTCCGCCTGAGCGGCTACCGCGATCGTCATCATCGTCGTCGTCACGGCTGCGGCCACGTCCTCGGCCACCTGAACGGCTACCGCGATCATCGTCATCGTCGTCATCATCACGGCTACGACCACGGCCTCGGCCGCCTGAACGGCTACCGCGATCGTCATCATCATCGTCATCACGGCTGCGGCCACGTCCTCGTCCACCTGAGCGGCTACCGCGATCATCATCATCGTCATCACGGCTGCGACCTCGGCCTCGACCACTTGAACGGCTACCGCGATCGTCATCATCATCGTCATCACGGCTACGACCACGTCCTCGGCCACTTGAGCGGCTACCACGATCGTCATCATCATCGTCATCACGACTGCGACCTCGGCCTCGACCACTTGAACTGCTACCGCGATCGTCATCATCATCGTCATCACGGCTACGACCACGTCCTCGGCCACTTGAGCGGCTACCACGATCGTCATCATCATCGTCATCACGACTGCGACCTCGGCCTCGACCACTTGAGCGGCTACCACGATCGTCATCATCATCGTCGTCATCACGGCTACGACCGCGTCCACCATTTTTATGGCTTAAGGCACCCGCTTCACGCGCTTCCTCAGATGTAAATTCATGTGCATTACCGCTTGCATGCGCTGCTCGGCCAGCTTCACGAGCTTCTTCGGAAGTAAATTCATGCGCATTACCACTCGCATGGGCTGCTCGCCCACCTTTGCTCGCTATTTCTTTAACTCTTTCAGGATCCATACTTGCAAATCCACGATTTGAAGTACCTGTACTATTACTATTGTTATCATCATCTTCGTATCTAGTATTAGCCATAGTTATATCTTCCTATATTTAATTATAGTCACTACCGCTTTTAATTAACGGATTTAATAAAGATAGAAGATTTATAATATTTTCCCACCCAAGTGATGTATCAATCCTTTTAAATGTATATAAAACAAGATTGCAAATTATTTATAACTTTATTATTTATAAAATATTTTAAAATTTATAATTATTATAATTTTTACCTTTTAAATAATCCATATACCCATTATTACTCAATCAAACATTACAATAAATTTTTACAAAGGCATTTAAATAAACAACACTCACAACAAAAAATTTCAAAACGTACAGACTGATAAAAAACAAGAACACACTTACTGTTGAGTAAATATTTAACAAACAATTAATTTAATTATAAAACAATCACATATGCAATTACATTTTCAAAAACAATTTACTTGCGAGATTAAAATGAATATTTAAAACTAATTTAAAATGATCGGAGTAATTAAAAAATGCAATTAAAAAATCAACACTCAACTCTACAATATCTGCATATTTCTATACCTGAAATTTTATTAGGCCATATTAAGTCTAAGAATTCATGGCAGAGCTACGATCAAGAATGGAGCTATAGACTAGATCCTCCTCATGCGAGCCATCCATTTCAAAGAGATTTATACATTATTAAATCAAAGAATATTGAGAAAGAAGATACACACTCAAATTCAGACGACATATCTATTAAAAATTCAGAAAATATAGAAGCCGCTAAAAAAATAATTAAGCAAATATTAGACTTATCTAATAATATATCGATAGAAAACTGGTTAGAGGATATAGGAAATCGATCCATTATTAAAAGTATGATTGATAAAAATAAAATCAAATTAATGGATATTCATTAATCTTGCACAAATAAAATATTTATTTACATCCTTATATATAAAATAACAAAGACAACTTATTAAAAAATTCATTTTACTCATATTTACGTAGCAATAGATCATTATAGAAAAATTAGATATTAAAACAGAGGTATTTGAAACATGGAAAACTCAACCAATCAGTATCCAACATCCGCCCCCGCACAAGTTCAATCTCATCAACCAGGCGATCAGGAAAAAATGCATCCTGAACCAGAAATTATAAAAAGCTCCCATAAAGGAAGCGATAAGTTAAAAGATAAAGTTGCCGTTATTAGTGGTGGTGATAGCGGTATAGGTCGTTCTGTAGCGGTATTATTTGCCCGCGAAGGCGCTGATGTTGCAATCCTTTATCTTGAAGAAGATGAAGATGCCGAAATCACCAAAAAGCTCGTTGAAAGAGAAGGACAACATTGCCTTTTATTAAAAGGTGATATTTCTGACCCAGATGTTGCAAAACTAGATATTGATAAAGTTCTACAACATTATGGAAAAATTAATATTTTAGTGAATAATGCTGGCGTGCAATATCAACAAAAGGAAATTGAAAGTATTAGTAATGAACAATTAGAAAAAACCTTTAAGACAAATATTTTTTCAATGTTTTATCTGACGAAAGAAGCAATTCCTTATATGGAAGAAGGCGACAGTATTATTAATACGACCAGTATTACCAGCTATCAAGGTCATGATGAACTTATTGATTATGCAAGTACGAAAGGTGCAATTACGACTTTTACACGTAGCTTATCGAACAATTTAATGAAACAAAAAAAAGGAATTCGGGTAAATGGTGTTGCGCCGGGACCGATCTGGACGCCATTAATCCCGAGTAGTTTCGATGCAGAAACTGTCGAGAAGTTTGGTAAAGATACGCCAATGGGAAGAATGGGACAGCCAAGTGAAGTTGCACCTGCCTACCTTTTCCTTGCCTCAGATGATGCAAGTTATATTACAGGTCAAGTGATTCATGTAAACGGTGGTGAAATCGTAAATGGCTAATCCCTAAGATATAAAAAGCCCTGAAAGATAAATCTTTCAGGGCTTTTTTTTGTTTATTAAGCTGGTACCTGAGCGGCTATTTGTTCTCGTGACCAAACACGA
Organism: Acinetobacter sp. 161(2023); assembly: GCF_037027805.1. NCBI lineage: Bacteria > Pseudomonadati > Pseudomonadota > Gammaproteobacteria > Moraxellales > Moraxellaceae > Acinetobacter > Acinetobacter sp. 161(2023). Next base: position 290,837 of record NZ_JAZEYD010000002.1, read on the forward strand.
TGAGCCATAATCAGTTTTTTGAATTTTTCAGCAATAGGCTGGAATTCATCTTCAACTAAAGTACCTTCATCGGCAACTAAACCTAGCGGTTCAAGTAAATCAGATTTATTACCTAAAAACGCAATTGGTTTTAAATGCTTGTAAGCTTCAAGTACATAGTGGCGCGCTACGCCATCTTGCAGCACGGCATTTAAGTTATCGCCATCAGGAATGATCACCGCATCATAAGCAATTGAAGGTTCAGCCATTTGCATGCCATCAGCGGTAATAGTTTTGTCTTTATGGTCTTTTACTGGAGCCAAGCTTGGCGCTAGTAAATGAACAACCACACCTTCTTTAATCGCCCAATTTTTAATAGCTTCAAGTGTATCTGACTTCACAAGGTTATGAATAAGTACTGCAACTTTTCGGCCTTGAATATCTTCAGGAGGGAAAGCCAAGAAAGATAATTTAGCCGATTTTTCAACTGCAGTTTTCTTATAATCTAGTGTAAAATCAGGAACTTCAATTCCTAAATTAGCGCCAACTTGTCGAGCTAAGTCGAGATCGATGTTTGCCAAAATTTGTTGAACTTGGCGCTCACGAATGTGTTTTCTTTGCACTTTACTTAATTCAAAAGTATAGGCATCGACCACATGCTTTTGCTCATGAGGCGCAAGACTCTTGTAGTAAAGGCGCGGTTGTGAAAAATGATCGGAGAAGGTTTCACTTCTTTGACGAAGTTTATGTCCGCTAATCTGTTCAGGATAGCTTTCAAAGCCACCATTTGAAGCAGCAGGTGGCGTTTCTGCTGGCCAATCATTATCAATTGAGTTTGGTTGATATGAAGCCTGCCCTTTGTGAATCGTATGTTGGTGGATACCATCACGTTGATTGTTATGGAATGGGCATACCGGTTTATTGATCGGAATTTGATGGAAGTTAGGTCCACCCAAACGACTTAACTGTGTATCGGTGTACGAAAATAGGCGTGCTTGTAGAAGTGGGTCATTTGTGAAATCGATTCCTGGCACAATGTGTCCCGGACAGAAAGCCACCTGCTCTGTTTCTGCAAAGAAATTATCTACATTTCTATTTAAAACAAATCGGCCGATTGGAGTCACTGGAACCAACTCTTCAGGAATAATTTTGGTTGGATCTAATAAATCGAAGTCAAAGTTCATTTCATCTTCTTCTTCGACAATTTGTACGCCCAATTCCCATTCAGGATAAACCCCATTCTCAATCGCTTCATAAAGATCTCGGCGATGGAAATCTGGATCTTTACCTGCAAGTTTTTGAGCTTCATCCCACACTAAAGCACTTAAACCTTGTTTAGGGGTCCAGTGGAATTTTACAAAATGTGATTTACCTTGGGCATTAATAAGACGGAATGTATGAACACCAAAACCTTGAATTGAGCGTAGATTACGTGGAATAGCACGGTCTGACATTGCCCAAATTACTGCATGAGCTGACTCAGGGACTAAAGACACAAAGTCCCAGAAAGTATCGTGTGCAGTTGCTCCTGTTGGCATTTCTGTATCTGGTTCAGGTTTTACTGCATGAACAAAGTCTGGAAATTTAATACCATCTTGCACAAAAAATACTGGTGCATTGTTGCCGACTAAATCGAAATTACCTTCTTGGGTATAAAATTTAATCGCAAAACCACGAATATCACGAACGGTGTCAGCAGATCCACGTGGTCCCTGCACTGTTGAGAAACGTACAAAAATTGGAGTTTGAATGCTTGGATCGGTTAGAAAGCCCGCTTTAGTTAAGCGCTCATTTCCTTCATAAGCTTGAAAGTAACCGTGCGCACCTACACCGCGCGCATGCACAATACGTTCGGGAATACGCTCATGGTCAAAATGAGTAATTTTCTCTCTTAAAATAAAATCTTCTAATAGCGTCGAACCACGAATACCCGCTCTTAAGCTATTCTCGTTATCCGCTATTTTAACACCTTGGTTTGTGGTTAATGCTTCATTGGTTGCATCGTCTCTGACTGAGTCTAATTGTTCAGTTTTTTGGGTAGTATTGGCTTTATTTGCAGCATCAGCTCCAGCCATTTCACTTGTTTTATTTGTTGATTTAACATTATCAGTCATGTTCATTACCTATGTTTTAAAGTTAAACGTGGGGTGAATTAAAAACTTCAAGAGTTAGTTTTTGTTAAAGGAACTTAAATATGGAAAAAGGAGCTCGACATATTTACGCGTGCTCCAAAGTCCAATGCTTTTATGGTGTGAATCTGGGGCCAAAAATGGAGTCAGCTTGCATATTTTTATGGCGAGATCATGTGATTTCTGAACACGCTCTTGCAAGGCATCAAGTTCGCCATCAGAGATATAGCTAAACAAATAATCTTGAATACGTTGGCTATTATTTAATGCCCTGCTATATGCCAAGACATTAGAAGAATGATCATCGCCTGCAATCCAGTCATGAATAATTTGACGCTCTACAGGGTTAAACACTCCAAACATTTTTCCATTTTCTTCATTAATCATTCGCCAGAACACACTCTGTTCAGGGTCAGCATTAAATTTGATCCACTTGTGTTCAATTAAATGTGATAACAGACCGCTCACATCATCTGGATTTGATAACCATTGATTAATCGTTTTACATCCAAACTGTCTAGTTTCGTTATGAATTAGCTGACCAACTAAAGCTTTTCTTTTCAAAATTTTAAGGACTAAATCTTCAAGATTTAAATTTTTAATAATTTTTGAAGATGAAACACCATGACCATTAAGAGCAAAACCACGCTTCAGTTTATTAAAGAAAAGTTCTTTATCTCTATATTTATCGTAAATATTTTCTATAACTTTAATTGCTTTATCTGCATGCCCGTTATCAATGTTATCGATAGTGATGTGCAAATTAAAATATTTAGAATCAATACCTAACTCTGCAAGCTCATAATTACTGATGAGTAGATGAAGTGGTAGTTGCTCATAGCCTAAATTAAAGCCCACAATCTCTGGAATGAACTCAGACGGAGCATAACCAAGTGCCAACTGAATTACGGCATTATGGTAATATTCATCTTCTAAAAGCACATCAAAACTATCGAGACCCAAACTACGTAGCAAGTCATCATAAATACAGACATGGTTTGCTTTAGGCTCACCTAGTCCCAGCTCTTCCAAATAAGTAATAATAAGGTCATGGAAAACTGGATCATTCCAATATTGAACTGAACTATATAGCCATGCACCATCTACTTTTTTGGTTGGAGAAACTTTAATTAAAAATTCGAATGCCTGACCGACATTCTTAAAATACTCTCTCTCGCCCCCGTTTTGTCTACGGTTTAGATAAGTCTGAAATAACTCACAATTTTCTTTATTGTCATTCTCACACCATGCTTTAATCATATTTATATTTGAAGGAAAATCTATTTCCTTTTGATCTAGTTTATCTATTTCTTTAATCAGAAAATCTCTTGCTTTCTTTTCTTTTTCAAAACTAGAAATATCAGGATCAAGGAAAAAAACAAATAATTCGTAATAGTTCTGTTGATTATCTTGTAGTAGGTCTAATAATCTTTCTTTCACTACAACAGGCATTTCTATTCTCCTTTAGTGAGATATAAATTACCATACTTTAATCAAACCATAATCCCAGCGCCCCTTTGTTATATTACGTTATTAAGAAACAATCATTTCACACAAAAACCTTAAAATTCAATACCATAAAAATTAACACAACATTACATTCTCAACTTTAGAATAAATTAACCCTCTGTTTTTATAAAAAATATATAAATTTTAAATTTAAATTACATTTGAGTTACTTTGAAAAGTATAAATATTAAAAAATTAACAAAAAGAAATTAAAAATAATTTTATAACTAAATTAAAAAACATGTAAGGAGAAAACAAATGTTTAACTCATGTTGTAAATTATTAGCACAAGAAAAAATTAAAATTGCACTTTTTGAAAGTGCTTCTGCAGGCTATCTAGCTTACCGCTTTTCTTTAAGCCCTTATTCGGGCGATATTCTTATTGGAAGCTTGGTCAGTTATGACTTACGTGTCAAAGAAAATACACTTCATATCTCTTCGGAACTTATTGAAAAATATACACCTGAATCGATGCAAGTCACCATAGAGATGATCAAAAAAGGCAAAGAACTCTTACATGCCGATCTTTATATTGCATGCACAGGACTCTTAAAAAAGGGAGGTTCTGAAACTAAAGAAAAACCTGTAGGGACCTTCTTTTATTCTATTTATTATAAAAATCAGTTCTATAATTTTAGACGAATATTCAAAGGCCCACCTTGTCTTAAAATAAGACAACTTATTTATTGCATTTCTCAAGATATAGAATACATAATATTAGATAATAAAAAATAGATATTCCTAAATATAAAGTAACAAATACACATTTAGAAATGATCATAGTATTTCTTTAACACCAATGTACTTAAATGTAATTTAATCAACCTTCATATTAATTATGTTTATTTGATAAAAATTACACTTTATAGAAATCAATGTTTTATTTAATTTTAGAAGTTACAGTTAAATAT